>CAYVOD010000022.1:9419-24615 GCA_964453055.1 uncultured Treponema sp.
CCCGATCGGGCACCACCACCTTCGCCGACATGTACTATTTCGAGGACGAGGTCGCAAGGGCCACCGATAAGGCCGGCCTGAGGGCTATCCTGGGAGAGACCGTCCTGGGCCACGCCGCGCCCGACGCCCCCGAAGGCTATGGGGGCATTGAATACGCCCGCCGTTTCATAGCCGAATGGGAGGGCCATCCCCGCATCGCGCCCTGCTTCGCCCCCCACGCGCCTTACACCGTGGATGCCGAACACCTTGCCCAGATTGCCCGTGAAGCCGAAGCCCTCGACGTCGATATCATGATGCATGTGGCCGAGATGGATTTCGAGCACGAAAAATTCTCGAAACCGAGCGGTTCTGTACTACGATATCTGGATTCCATTCCAGGCCTTCTCTCCCCCCGCCTGTTAGCCGCCCACATGCTTTACCTGGACGAAGCCGACATAGCCCTCACGGCCGAGCGGGGCCTTCGCGTCGCCCATTGCCCCGCCTCCAACGCCAAGTCAGGCCGCCTCATCTGCCCCGCATCGCGCCTGCGGGCCGCTGGCGTCCCCCTTGGCCTCGCCACCGACGGCCCTCTGTCGGGCAACGGCATGGACATGCAGGGAGTATTAAATCTCTTCCCCAAGATGCAGAAGGTCCGGGAAGGCCGCCGCGACATCGTCACCGCCCGTGAAGCTGTGCGCGCGGCGACCTTGGGCGGCGCCGAAGCGCTCGGCCTGGGCGCCGAAATCGGCTCCCTCGAGATTGGCAAGAAAGCCGACTTCATCCTAGTCGATCTGGACGATTTCAATATCCAGCCTGTGTACGACTGGTACTCCACCATCGTCTACGCCATGAGGCCGCACAACGTCGTTTCAGTGTACGTGGACGGCAATGAAGTAGTCGCGCAACGCGAGATGACGGGCTTCGACCAGGGCGAGGTTTTCGAGCGGATGCTCCGAATAGGCAAGGATTGTGAGGAATATATTTCGCGCATCTCTGTGTAGTAATTATGGGACAGGATAACAAGACCTCTCAGGATTAACATGAGAGAGACTGTTAAACCGGCTCAATACTTACCATATTCGAAAGCTTCTAGGCTCATGCTCTCCTGAACCAGGTCGTGAGGCACCATTAGATACTTCCACGGCTTCTTTCCTAAACTTCGATTGAATTCGGTGGCGTGGCCGCACCATTCTTCCGCCGCCTTCCGCTTTGCCACGACGACAGGATCGTCGAGTTCGTTCCGGGCCTTGGTCTCAGCCATATAAATCGCGCCGCGAGTCTCAGCGACGAAGTCGGGTACATACTCATTATGTTGGTTACTGTCCTGATAGATGATCTGGAACTGGCCTCTCGCCGGCTTGAACCACTTCTCCGAATCGCGCTCCAAAATGGCGGAGAATCGCCGTTCCGTATCTGAATCAAACTTAACGGCCGGATAAAGGCAGCGCCGATAGCCGGAAAAGAGGATGCGTCCTATCTTGGACTTGTCGAAGTCGCTGCGACGATAATCCATTGATTCCAGCCCTTCCTCGACGAGGTTGGCGCTCTTTTTGAGCGGCGTGAAGCCTCTGCTCACTTTTACCTCGAATCCCGTATCGGAGACCGAGCGATGCGCCCGCATCTGGGCGGCGATAAAGGCGACAAGATCGTTCTGATGATATTGAAGGACGTTCCGAACCTCCCCCTCGTCTGCAAGATAGGATGCGAGATGAGCGACGACTTGGCCCGCCAGATCGTAGAGCAGATCGGCATGCTCGTCGTAGTCGATATCGGGTTCGTCGATGAGGCCGCGGACGAGATAGTCTTCCAGTCGTTCCTCCACGGCGCCCGATTTCGCGAAGGAGAGGGTTCTTTGCTCGTTTGTCCTCAAAAACTGCATGAGAAGGTCGCGCGCTACAGGCTGATAGTGGATGCTTCCGACATCGAGGGTAAAGGGTTCAAAGGATACCACGGTTCCCTCGCGCGGCAGGACGATGATGCGCGGTATATCGATGGTGCCTTCAACCACGGTTTCGACCACCAAATCGACAAGAGCCTGCGCGTTGGGGATTTCTCCCATGCCTTCGAGCTCTGCTTGTCCATCCCCATAGCGAGCCCTGGCCTCGGCGGCGATCATCGCCTTCACCTCCGGTTTATTCAAATCATGAGAGGATTTCAGTTCCTTGCGCTCGGCGATGACTTCGTAAATGAGCCCCTTCATCTTCTGCTCGGCGCTGGAGCCTTGCTTGAGCGATTCCTCGACCTTCGAGCTGGTTATAACGGTCTTGAGTTGCTCCCCGGCCTTGGCCGGCTCCAGTTCTATCGCGCGGAATTTAAGCACCGAATCTCCGCGATTAGCCTCGTCGATGATAGCCTGAAATGAGTCGTGGGCGATGATATGGAGGGTGTCGACCGCCTGGTCCCCCGTGCGCCTGCCGTAGGGAAGGCGAAGCCCTCGCCCCAGGGATTGCTCGACCAGGGTTCGCGCGTTGGCGGCGCGCAAGGGCACGATCGTATAGAGGTTGGTAACGTCCCAGCCCTCCTTCAGCATATTCACGTGGACGACGATCTCGGTAGGCTCATCAGGGCTCTCCACCGCAAGGAGCCTTTGGACGTTCTCTTCTTTCTCCTCTCCCGACTGGTTCGAGTGTACCTGGATGACCTTGCCTGCATAGCGCCCGGAGAAGAAATCGGCCGATTCCAAAAATTTTTGAAGTTGGTCGGCATGGGTTGTATCGCGCGATACCACCAGCATGAATGGTTTGACGATCGGCTTGTCGTTCTGCCGTGCCCAGGTTTCGAGATGGACCTTGGTATTCTCATGCACGCGGATCCCATCCTCGAGTTTTATTTTCTCCAGGGATTCAGGGCTCACCTGATCGGCGCGGAAGTTCTTCTGGGTGACGACCGCCGGTTCCTTGACGAAGCCGTCCTCCATGGCTTTCGCGAGGGGATAGTGATAAAGAATATTCTGAAAGGCGATCTGCTTGGTTCCGGTTTCGATAAAAGGGGTTGCCGTGAGTTCTAGCCCGAGTATGGGCTTGAGCTCGTTGATAGCCTTGACGCCCGCGCTCGCGCGGTAGCGATGGGACTCGTCCATGAGGAGCACGAGATCCGGAAGGGCGGCGAGGTACTCGAAGTAGCTCTCGCCAATGTACTCGGAGAGCCTTTTTATTCTAGGCGATTTACCCCCGCGCACCTCGCTGTTGATCTTGGAAATATTGAAGATATTGACCTGGATGCCGCCTTCGATGAGCACTCCGCTCCGTGCGACATCGGCGCGTTCGTAATTGTCGCCCGTGATGAGCTGGGGAGGGTCCTGGGCGAACTCCGCGATGCCCTTGAAGACGTACTTGGGCGTGCCGGGGGTAAAATCAGCGATGAGCTTGTTGTAGATCGTCAGGTTGGGCGCGAGCACGAAAAAGTGATTCACCTTGTGCGCCAGGTGGAGGTAGCTGATGAAGGCGCCCATGAGCCTCGTCTTTCCGACTCCCGTGGCCAGGGCGAAGCAGAGGGAGACGAAATCGCGGTCGAATCCCGTGACCTGGGGAAACTCGGACTGGATAATCTTCAACGCGGCTATAGGATCTGTTTCCTTGGAAGGCTTTACGAGTTCGGTGATCCGCGACAGAAGCTCGAGGGACTTTCTCTGCGGCTCCCGGAGGGAGAGCCTTCCCGAAATGGTGTTGACGATGCGATCAGTCATGATATGACTCCAGTTTTTTGATATCTTCTTTCTCTTCGTCTATAGCTTCTTGCGTGAGTCTATGGCTGTTGAATGCTTCATAGCGTTCTTCGGCGAGGGCCTTCGCTACCTCCATGGAGACTTTACCCGGATCGTCGAGGACGTCGCGTTCGTTGAAGCGTAAAAAAGTATCGAGCTTGGCTCGCCAATCTTTCATGTAGATCAGCCGGCAACCGACAGCCATAATCATTTCGAGATTATAATGATCCAGGCTACGGCTTATTTGCCGAGCCCCTTCATTTTGAACTATCCGGAAATTCCGGATAGTTGCCTCTGGAGATAATTCCTTCTCTTCAAATATATTTTTGATATGCTCATTAATCGTGCGTACATCTTTGCCGTAAAGTTCTGCCAAAGCCTTCTGGCTGAGCCACACGCTCTCCCCTTCAAAACGGACGGCTATTCTGGTTTTTCCATCCTCCGAATTAAAGAGTTGAAATGAAGTATCTAGAACAAGTGGCAGGTTATCATCGCTCATCGATCACGTCTCCCTTGCGCTTTCCGGTACTTCTGCTGAGGGTGATTGGGCACTTCAGGGAAGGTCAGTTCCAATTCGCCACGATCAAGCAAATCCTTGAGGAGATCTCCGACAGTATCCTCACTTCTCCCGAGGATGTACGCTAATTGCTTTCTGGACATTGCTTGATAGTCGCATAGCGCGAGTATCGCCCTATGGCTTACTTCGGGTTTGGCCCTCGCGCCAAGGCCTACCACCAAAGACTGAAGTTCCGAAGGAAGCTCCTCGAGCTTGGGGGATACAACATTGAGGTTAGGGGATAAGGCTTCGAGGTTAGGGGATAAAGCCCCGAGCTTGGGGGATAAAGCCTCGGAATCCTGGAGACTAAGGGATGTCATGAACTCAGGGCCGCCTTGGTAGTAGGTCGCCGTTCCCTTGCCTTTCTGTATCAAAATGCCGCTATTCCTGAGACGACGTAAAGCAAACGAGGCATGGAGTGTATCGACCTTGTTGATATCCCGATAGGCGGCGTTACTGATGGCGCCAAACTCCTTCAGGAACACCAGGGCCTTGGCTTCCTCCGGACTCAGTTGGTGGTCCTTGAACCGGGAAAGCCAGGTTATGTCGCTGGCATCCATAAAGTGGTGGGTGAGCAAGGTGAGAACGAAGCTGTCCGCCTCCCGGCTGGACTCGAAATAGGGAGTCGAAAGATTAGCCCGTTCCATCATCTCCTGCATGACCCTTATGCCGGAACCCTTGGTCTCGGCGAGATTGCATTCGTGAAGGATGGCGGCTATCTTCTCGTTGCGATTTACCGATCCGGCCTCTCCCAGCTGATCGTCGGGCTTCAGAGAGCAGCCAGGGTTACGGATCTCCAATCGGTTGCTATAGCGGATGATTTGAACTGGCTGTTTTGTCCGGTAATTGCGGTGCATGAGGGCATTCACGACCGCCTCCCGAATGACAATATCGGGAATAAGTGGGATGTCCTTGCGATACAGCCCGTCTTCCAGGGAGAACCCACGGGGCAGGTCGTCGAGAATAGTAGCGATGACCCTTGGTATAAGGTTCAGCAATGGGCCTCGCATCTCGACTGTCTCGAAACGCGCGTCGGGATTTTCAATCCAGGTCCGTCCTGGGACGCGGATGTAGTCAACTCGAACCATGGGAGAAAAACGCCGAAGCGCTGTATCCTTGCCAAAGCACAGAAGTCCGCACATCGTCGGCGAAAAGCTTCCATCCTTCATTCGATGGCTCGCGCCAAGGGCAAAGAGCAGCTCTTCATCCGACCACGCTATCTCCGGCGCGGTCGGGTTGATGCGCTCTCGCCGCTGACGATAGCTCTGGATCGCTTCATCGGAAAGGTCAAGCGTGAGCGACATGTCTTCGAGGATCGAGTCTTCGTAGGCCTTATGACCTCGACCTTGGAACAGTAGGGAGATATCGTCCTCGGTACAGGCTTGATCGCTTGAACCTATCCGCCTATACGCGCCTTTTGGCAAGCCCTTGCTCTTGAAATAGACAGGCTTCTCAGCTGCCTGGGATTCGGGTATGTATACCAACAACACATTCTTCCCGCCGGAAGCAACTCTCCAGATCCGTGGACGAACCGCTACGTTGAAGCGATCGGCGCATTGACTGGCGAAATCGTTCTGAATCTTGTCGGGATCTGCAATCCCCACCACCTCATAATCCGGAAACAGCTGGTTCTCGCTGTGCGTGACGCCCAAGAGAAGGTGACCGCCGCCCATACCCGGTTCATTGCAGAAAGCACAGACCGTCTCCATGATGCTCACGTCGATGCCGGAACCTCGCTTCGCCTCGAGATCATGGCACTCATCTCCTGACCTCAGACGCTCCAGCAAAAAGGCGAACAGTTGATCTTGTTCGGTCAACGCCTGTCCTGACTCGCTCATCCCACGCCTCCGAAAAGGTCAGGCTGATCCACCTTGGGCTTCGGCGCCGCGGGCAGGTTCTCCACCTGCAGGCTATAATCGTCGTGACCCCATTCGCACTTCGCCAGTACCGCGTTGGGAATCTTCTTGACGGTCAGATTGGGAAACTGGTGTATGTCGGCGCGGTACGCGGAGCAGAGCACCAGCAAGGTCCTTCCAGAACCGACGTCCTCGCTGAGCGCCGCGAGCTGTTCATGCCCGAGGTTCTGCGTCGTCACCCAGATGAAGTCGGTTTCTGTCGAATGGCCATGGATGAAGTACTCGGTCTCAGAAGGAGCGTAGGTAAAGCCCTCAAGCTTGCACAGGGCTTCGGCGAGCATAGCGGCGTTGTACTCTTTATTGATGACCCAATTGCCCCATTTGTCCTTTTCAAGGAGCGAAGGCGCGAGTCGATAATAGCGAAAACCTCCGCCGCCTCTCCAGCCAACCGCTTCGGTAATTCCGCCCGGGTCTTCCCCGTCAATGACTTTTTTAAGGCGCGGGATTATGTGGGTATGACAGTGTTCGCCTAGCTCGACCATGATCCAGCGACGACCCATCTTGTGAGCTACTGCGCCAGTCGTGCCTGAACCGGCGAAGGAATCGAGGACGAGGTCGCCGGGGTTGCTGGCGATGTGGATTATTCTTTGGAGAAGACGCTCAGGCTTTGGAGTAGCAAATACTGATTCCGAGTTAAAGCCTAATACTTCTCTTTTTGCTTCTTGATTGTTTCCAACATCTAGTTGTAACCATATGGTACCCGGCACTGTTCCTGCTTGCACGACCTCGGGGAATTTCTTCATACGAGGTACTCGGTTTCGACCTTTTGGTCCCCAATATAACAGATTCTCTTTTATATTTTCCTCAGTAGCAGCTCTATCAAATGCCCAAACCCTATTGGGATTTGGCCACACTTCCTTATTCGTGATAGTATTAACAATAGGGTAGTAGAGATTTGGACGTTCATCTTTTGATTTTGCACAGGTATAATCACCTGACGACCACACCCCACGGGGATCATTATCAGGATTCTTAAAGTTCTTTTTCTGTTTCTGGCTTCTATCGAGCAAGTTAATATGCATCTGAGATTTGTCACACGCATAGACTAGTACGTGATCATGCATATCACTTAACCACTTGGCGTCATTTTGTGGTGAGAATTTTTTTTGCCAAATCACATTGCCTAAAAAATTTTGCCTTCCAAAAACTTCATCACAAAGCACTTTTAAATAATGGCATTCATTGTCATCTATCGTAATCCAAAGGCTTCCATCTGGTGACAGAAGTCGCTTGATTATTTCGAGCCGATCTCTCATCAAGCTCAGCCAGAGGGAGTGTTCGATACCATCGTCGTAGTGGGTGAAAGCACTTCCAGTGTTATACGGTGGATCAATGAAAACACATTTTATCCTACCTGTGTACTCGGCCTCGAGCGCTTTAAGAGCGAGCAGATTGTCACCAAAGATTAGCTTGTTGTCGAATATGTCGTTGTCGGATACGCGATGCGCGGCGTGGTGACTTTTCGCAATATCTTCAATGAGAATTCTCGGCTCCAGACGAGGACGATTCTCTTTTCCGATCCAGGTAAGTTCGAGTTTCTGTTTATTTGCCATATAGTCTCCGCACATTCCGTGAAATCAGGTAATGAATGATCATTTCCAGAGAGGACCTATCTTCCATTCATTTGGAAAGCCCATCCAGGATTTAGGTATATCGTCATATTCAGATATAAGATCTTCCATCCTTTGTCGCCAGCTAGATGTAGGAGCCGCAATTTTCATGCAGTGATTTAGAACAGTGAGTACACCGAATATCTTATTCTGAGGTATTCGATATGGACTATACCATTCAGGATATTTACGTTGATTCGGAAGCAGAAAGTTGTTTCCTAGTTCGCGGTTCCACAACCTTCCGTGATGAGCACAGACATTCCTTACTTCGTTCAAGGTTCTAAGCCATGATGAAAGAACGACATCTGGAATGCCGAACCATAGAGCAATATCTCTCTGGATATGTACTGCACAACCTCGATAAAAGGTAACGGTCTTTCCTAAGGTCATCTGTTCAACGCTTATCCATATGGGCGGCAGACTATGGGCGTCTCCATACTTGCTTCTGAAGTGAAGAATGTAGCGCTCTCCGCTTTTTCCCAATTCCTTGGCGAGTTCATCTATCCAATGCTCATGTTCAGCAACATGTAGTCCTGGTAAGTTCGCAGCATTCAAGTATCCAAAAGGACCATAGGTTTGGGCATGTAGGTATGCAAGCCGACTTCGTATCATGACTTCGATTCGCTCAATTGCATCGAGCACGATAAGGCGGAACCGATGGTCAAACGTATAGTGACGCCAGATCTTCTCAAGACTGGTACCTTGTTTGAAACGATCTTCCGATTCCCTAAATGGAAAAAGGTAGCCACTGAGTCGATAATAATTTACAACTTTTAATCGGGAGATCAGTTCATCTTTGTCAGCGATAAGCCCACGACCCAGAAGTAGCTCAGCTTGGTCCTGGTATAGCAAGAACGGTTTTTTATAGTTCATGCTACATTCCCGTTGGATAAAAAAACACCCACCGAATTACGCATGCCGAAGCAGAGGCGCGGTGGGTTCGCTAATGTTACTCTACTAAGTGAGATCGAATCTGTCAAGTAAAAAATCGTCAATCCAGGTTGCATAAGGGCAAGATTAGCCACAAGTTGGTTCATTCTTGGTTCCCTCCAAGTGAAAGGATCCATCTAAGTATAAAAAGTGTATACCGAGAGACATTGACCTTGAGCTCTGCTTCTATCTCGGCGATCAGTGTATCACGTTTATTATCAATCTCATCCTGTGCGTCGAATAGCCTTCTCCGCGCCTGATTGCGCTCCGCTTCCAGATCCTTGACTTGCTTTTGGAAACCGAGCTTTTCTTCAAGCTTCATGGCCAAAGTTGAAGACCGCTTAGCTTCTTTTATAGCGACCTCCAGCTCCTTGATCCTGAGTTCTAGCCCGTTCTTGAGGTCTTCCGCCCAGAAATCGAGCTTGTCGATTTCTGCGCTGAAATGGGATTGCTGGCGTTGCTCCGCCTCCTCCAGCGCCCGAGCGCGTTGGAGATCGGTGACTGCCAGCAATTGCTCGGGAATTGGCGTTGTGAGAGGACGGGCTAAAACCGGAAGCTGGAAGAGCTTCTGCGCGACTTCGGGATGGAGCACCGTTCCCTCGTCGTTGAGCGCCCCCGTGATGATGATCTCCTCGGTCTCGTGCGCCGAGTGCCGGGATAGAACCTCGATCTGCATCCAGCCAGACTGCCCGATGAGGTCTTCCAAAGCCCCGATGACCGGTCTGCCCGTATACCGGAAAGTAAGCTCCGCGGCTCTCAGCTGTATGGCTTTCGCCCGCTCTATAAGGCTCTGCGCCAATGGATGCTGGAGCCGGTAAGCATGCGCCTGCGCTCCATCCTCGACGACGAATCGGTAGGACTCTCCCCGATAGAGGAATGAAGCCTTCGCGTCGTCCCAGCGCCCCTCGCTCCCGAGAAGGTGCTTCGTCAGGAAGTACAGGGAACGCTCTTGAGAGCTTCGGATTGCCAAAGCTTCGGTTTCGCGCAACTTGAGGCGCTGCTGCACCTCCTCGTCCAGGTTCTCCAGAACCTTCTTCTGCGCCTTTGTCATGGTTCTGGTTATCGTCTCGTCGAGTTCGAGCTGGAGCTGGCCGAAAGCCTCGTCGATCTGCGTCCTCGTCCTGCAGGTCTGGTAGATGCCGAGAATGCGCCGCTCGAAGTCCACGCCGGATCCCAGGGCGCCGAGAACCTCGTCGCTCGCTCCGAAAACCCCGTCGAAGAGCCTGAACTTCTCCTGGAGAAGTTCGTAGACGCGCTCGTCGGCTCGGTTCTTGGTGTTGAGGAAGTTGACGACCACTACGTCATATTTTTGACCATAGCGGTGGCATCGTCCTATCCTTTGCTCGATGCGCTGGGGATTCCAGGGAAGATCGTAATTGATTAGAAGGGAGCAGAACTGAAGGTTCACCCCCTCGGCGGCTGCCTCGGTGGCGATCATGATCTTGGCGGAGTGCTTGAAGTAGTCCACGAGGGCGGCGCGCATGTCGGAGTTCGGGCTTCCCGTCACCCGATCGGAACCCTTGTTCCGCTCGAGCCACTCCTTGTAAATCTTTTTCGACGATGGATCCTTGTTGTCGCCGTTGAACAGGACGACCGATCCCGAATAGGGCGAGTCGGCGAGTATCTGCTCGAGGTACTTTTGAGTCCGTTTGCTCTCGGTGAATATGATTGCCTTGTCCGCGGCGCCGAGGTCGCGCATCTTCCGGAATCCCAGCTCGAGAGCGGTTAAAAGCTTGTCGCCCTTTGCGTTCGTACGTATCGCCCTTACCCGCCGCCGGAACTCCCTAATCTCCCCGAGCTCTCGGGCAAGCGCGTCGGCCCGCCCACCTTGATCCACCATCACCTGAGCTTCGACGTCTTCATCTTCCCACTCTTCAACCTCTGCTTCGACGCCGTCCAGGTCCTCCAGGACATCCTCAACCGCCCACTCCGCGGAGAGGTCTGCCAGACGCCGTTCCATCCGGTCGAGCGCGTTTTGTATCGCGAAGGTCGACGATGCCAGAAGCTTATGGAGCACAAACGTTAAGAGCGCGCGTTGGGAGGACGGAACCGAGAAGAGATCCTTGCGCGACAGCCAAGTGGCAAAGTCGTCGTAGAAGGATTGTTCTTCGTCATCGGGTGTATAGGTCTCGGTGAGGGCTATCCGCTTCGTGTACTTGATGTATTCCAGCACCTGCCGCCTGAGAGTCCTGTAGAAAAAGGGCTCGATCCGCTTCCTGAGATCCTGGAATCGTCCCTCATCGGCGAGGCGGACATACTGCGCCCGAAAGCTCTCTTCGCTTCCGAAAGAATACGGATCGATAAAGGAGAGAAGCCCGAAGAGCTCCATGGCGCTGTTCTGGAGCGGAGTCGCCGTCAGAAGCACCTTGCGAACATGGGCCGTGGCTTCTTTCAGGGCCTTTCCCATCTTGTTCTTCTTCTGCCAGCTATTACGCACCCGATGGGCTTCGTCGATGACAACGAGGTTCCAGCCTACTCTATGGATGTAATCCGCCTTCCTGGCCGCGAACTGGTAGCTCGTGATGATGATGACATCGTCCCTTTCAAAGGGATTATTGTGTCCGTGCGCCTCGGCTTCTTTAAAATTCTTCGTCTCGAGTATGAGGCTCGGCAGGTAAAACTTCTCCGCGAGTTCGGCCGACCATTGCTTTCTAAGTGTCGCGGGCACCACAAGAAGGATACGGCGTTTCCGCTCCGCCCAGCGTTGCGCGAGGACTATGCCCGCCTCGATGGTCTTTCCGAGGCCGACTTCATCGGCAAGAAGGACGCCTTTTGAAAGCGGCGATTTCAACGCGAAAAGAGCGGCGTCGATCTGGTGTGGATTGAGGTCGACCTGGGCGCCCATCATGGATCCCGCTATCTTTGCGTAGCTGTCGTCCTGTGATCGCTTTGAAAGGTCCCAAGCCCAGAAAAGAGCCTGATGATCTGTTGTCGTAAATTGAATCCGATTTGACGAGTCATCCGGGCGATCAGGAAATATTTTATTGCTATTTTTTGATTCTTTATAAAAATCCATACGTTCCCAGTTTTGCACAATTTAACCCACTAGTCAAATATGCGTGTTGACCCGATGCCGCAAGCCTGCTAGAGTCCGCTCGTATAATCTCTATTGTTGCCGCGGGCTATGCCAGGCCTTTTTAAAAGGCCATCCCGACCGCGTGTCAGGAGGCAGCATGACGCCCGAGCCCGCCGCGTTTTATAGCATCGCCACCATTATTCTCTATGTTCTTTTCCTCTTTACTTTGGGGTATCACCGCGCCCTTCGGCATGATTCGAATCATGAGGAATTTTTCCTCCGCGGAAGAACACTCGGCTGGTTGCCTCTTTTCCTCACCCTTGCGGCGACCAACTTTTCCGCCTTTACCGTGTTAGGCTTAGCGGGCGCGGGATATCGGCAAGGCTACGCCTTCTATCCCGCCATGGCCTTCGGAACCGGCTTCATGGCCTTGGGCATGTACCTCGTGGGAGCCCCCTTGCGAGAGGAAGGAGCCGTTCGGGGATGGGTCAGCCCCGTGGACGCGGTACGGGACCGCTTTGGATCCACTATCACCGCAAGAGTTTTCGCATTTTTCCTCATTATTTTCACGCTTCCCTACCTGGCCCTCCAGCCGATCGCGGCGGGCTATCTCATGGAGACAGCCTGGGGCATTCCATATCGCTGGGGAGCCTTGGGCGTCGCCGCGGTCATCGCGCTGTATACAGCCAGGGGAGGCTTAAAAGCCCTCGCCAAAACCGACGCCTTCAACGGGATAATACTTTTCGGCATCGCCTTGGCGGTCTGGCTATCCCTGCACCGCGCGGTAGGTCTTGCCAGGCCGGGCGGCACAGCGGAGCTTATCGCTCCCCGGAGCATGCCTCCCCTGGAACTTTTAGGGTATTACCTTCTGTGGTTTATGGCCGATCCGATGTTTCCGCAACTCGGCCAGCGCTTTCTCGCGGCGTCGGGCAGGACAGCGCTCCAGCGTAGTGTTATAGTCTACCCCCTCGTGACAACCGCACTTTTTTTCTTCACTATCGGCGCAGGCGTATTAGGTTCGCTTCTCATCCCGGGCCTTGAAGGCTCGGAGGTGGATAAGATATGGCTCCTCGCAGCCGCGAAAGCGGTAGGTCCGGTAGTGTCGGGAATTTTCGTTCTCGCGCCACTGGCTGCCCTGGTGTCCACCATGGATTCCCAGCTTCTCTCCCTGGCTTCAATCGTGGCCAAGGAGACCAGACTGCCGCCTTCGCGCATTTCACATCTAATCTACCTAATCGCTGCGTCGGGGGCCTTCATGGCCTTGTTTCCGCCCACGGACATCCTTGCCTTCCTCAATGCGACGAGCTTTCTGGGCTATGCGGCGCTGTTTCCTAGCTTCGTAGGTGTTTTCTACTCCAAAAAAGCCCGGGTCAGCGGAGCCTTGGCTTCTATGATCGCGGGGGAGGCAATGGTCATCCTCATAGGCTTTAAGGTAGTTTCAACCGGAAGAATACCTGCGATTTTCGTCGTCGCGGGTGTTGCGATCATCGCCTGGGGTATCGGCAACAGACTCCCGCTGCTACCGAAGCCGGCCGCCTCGAGATTCAGCCCGAATGCTTGCCGATATTCTGCCCCTAAGATGGGCATTAATCTTCATCGCACTGCTCTCCAGCACAATCCTCATGAGTATTTTAGAAAAAGGCCGAAGGATGATAGGAGCGTACCCTCTATGGCTGCTCTGGAGCGCCGGGGCGGGATTGCTTCTCTCGTTTTGTTTTACCTTATATTTCAGGCGATCAAAATTGTCCTAGAAGCAGTCTTTTCCACGCATATAGGCATTGCTTTCATTCCAGCCAATGTAAAGCAGGCTTACTTAAGAAAGTTTCCAAGGCAATCCCATCTCCACCCACCAGAAGGCTGCGGTCAGCATGAAATGCCTTCTTGAACGCAGCAATTCCAGAAAGCGGGCGGGAGCTTCTGCCGCTCTTGACTTCTATCGCCGTAATTCGCGTTCCCAATCGAGTTACAAAGTCAACTTCGCGGTTATTTTCACGCCAATAGGATAATTCAAAGCCATCAGTCGCTTCGGCATTTGCCACATGCGCACCTACCGCGGATTCAACCAGATGCCCCCAATACTCATGATCGCCTAGGGCTTCTTCGAAGCTGCGGCCAGTGGTAGCGCTGATGAGCGCCGTATTCAATACCTGCAGTTTGGGGCTGGAAGCCCGGCTCCGTGCATTGTCGCCAGAAAACTTAGGCAAGCCCCGCACCATTCCTGCCTGGGAAAGCAGGTTCAAATAGTGAGCCAGGGTTGTAGTATTGCCGGCATCTTGCAGTTGGCCGAGCATTTTAGTGTATGAAAGTATCTGGCCCGAATACCTGCATGCGAGTTCGAATACCAGCCTGAGCAACGCGGGCTTGTCCACCCTGGTCAGCAGAAGAATATCTCTCGAAAGTGTGGTTTCTATGAGACTGTCGGCGATGTAGCGCTTCCAGCGCCCAGGTTCGCCAATCAAGGATGCCGCGCCGGGATAGCCTCCAAAATAAATATACTCGTTTAATGAAAAGCCAAAAGCCTCATGCATTTCAGCATAGCTCCAATGCGGGAGACGAAGAATTTCAAAGCGGCCCGCGAGACTTTCCGAAAGTCCCCGAGCTATCAGCAATGGAGCCGAGCCTAGTAGTATTACCTTGAGTGTTCGTCCTTCCCTGGTATCTTCATCCCAAAGGCGTTTGACCGTTTCCGACCAACCTGGAACTTTTTGGATCTCGTCTAGGGCTAAAATAGCTTCTTTCGAATCCCTAGCCTCCAGCCTCGCGACCTCCCATTGCTGGGCAATCCATTCCGAGCCTCGCAATCCAGGCTCATCGGCGCTCGCATACCGAAAAAGCGATCCCTGATTTTTAAGTACATCTAAAACAAGGGTTGTCTTACCCACTTGGCGAGGACCTGAAATAACCTGAATAAATCGCCTATCTTCCGAGAGTCGTTTTTCCAGCTCGGAGAACTGTTGTCTCCGATAGTTGATCTGTGATTTACTCAACATACTGAGTAATTTTACTCAATACGTTGAGTAAATCAAGAGGCAATTCACAAATCTTAAACATCCATCGTCGAGCGGTAAGGCAGGGCATCGGCTTTGAACTCGGCTTGGGCTGCCGCGAGAAGCTCAGGCTCGGCGGCCAGGCGGAAGGCGGTCAGGGCCATGGTCATCCCAGCCCAGCGCATGGCCTTGAAGGCCCAGGGCGAGCCCGAGGCCGCGCAGGACTGCCAGGTATGGGCGCCCACGCCCAGGGGCCATGTGGCTGCGTTCATCTGGCCGACGGGGACCACGTAGGACACGTCGCCGGTGTCCAGGGAGCCGCCGATGCGCTTGCCGGCGCCGAAATCGCCCACCTCGGCGTGGATGGGCGATTTTAAAAGACTGGCGGGGGCGCCGATGGGCAGGAGGGTGGCAGGCCTATCGTCCTTCGCCACGGTAGCCTGCAGTTTTTTGGCGAACTCCTTTTCCTCAGCGCTGGCTTCAGGCAATGGCAGTCCCC
>CAYVOD010000023.1:0-9323 GCA_964453055.1 uncultured Treponema sp.
TATGGAATCCCAAGGCCCGGGCTTGCTTTATCGGCCTTTCGCTCCGCCACGGCAGGGCGGAAATGGCCAGGGCGGTAGTCGAATCCATAGGCTTCTCCATGCGGGACGTGATAGAGCTGATGGCCTCCACCGGCGCGAGGGTCGCCGAGCTGAGGGTGACGGGGCAGCCTTCGGGGAACGCCTTATTGAACAGGATCAAAGCAGACATCACCCAGGTTCCGATCCGGGTACCCGAATTCAAGGAAGCCGAGCTTCTGGGCGATCTATGCGTGGCGCTGACCGCGCTGGGGCAGTTCACCGACCTTGCGTCCGCCGCGGAATCCCTGGTGGCCTTAGGAGAGTGCTATGAGCCCGATAGCTCGGTCAAAGAGCTCTATGAAGAGCTTTTCGGCTTGTACCGCCGAAGCTATCGCTCCCTTGAAGACATTTTCGCCTCGCTGTCCGAGATTTCCGGCCGGTCCGCGGATCGATGATCGGCCTGGATGCCGTTGAACATGGACGTAGCCTGCGGGCCTTGGGCGATTTCCGTCTTGACCTAAAGCCGCTTACGGATTTAAGGTTTGCCTGAGAACAGGAACAAATTCACCATCAGCGCAGTCCCCCGAAAGGACAAGTTCAGGAGGAAATAATGCCCGAGACCAAGGTACTCATCAATTTATCAAACCGACACGTGCACGTGAGCAGGGAGGACCTGGATATCCTCTACGGAAAGGGTCACCAGCTCACCAAGACCAAGGATCTTATCCAGCCGGGGCAGTTCGCCTGCGCGGAAACCGTGACCATCAAGGGACCGAAGGGAGCCTTCGAGAACGTGAGAATCCTCGGGCCGGAACGCAAGGAAACCCAGTGCGAGATACTGGCCAGCGACCAGTTCAAGCTAGGCGTGCCCGGCTGCCCCGTGCGGGAATCGGGACAGCTGGAGGGAAGCGCAGGCTTCGAAATCGTCGGCCCTGCCGGTTCCATCAGGAAGGACAAGGGGCTGATAATCGCCGTTCGCCATATCCATTTCAGCCCAGCGGACGCCGAGCGCTACGGCGTGAAGGACAAGGAGCTGGTGAGCCTCAAGGCAGGGGACAAACGGGGCGCCATTTTCCTCAACGTGGTCTGCCGGGTGCATCAGACCTACGCGCTGGAGTGCCATCTCGATTTCGACGAGGGCAACGCCGTGGGCATCGGCAACGGGAGCTTGGGCGAAATCGTAAAAGCCTAGGCCAGCGATGAGCAAAATCATACTCAAGGCCAGGGACCTGGACGGGTACCTGAGCGCTTCGGACAACGACTATCTTTCGCGGATGGACAGCCTGTACAGGCAGGCCATGGTTTCCTTCAACATTTTGAGCACCTCCCGGTCGGACTTCGAACTTAAAAGGGAGGAAGACTCCCTCATCGATCTCTACAACACCATGGGAGCCCTGATGCAGGAGCTCTGCGCCGCCGAGCCCAGGATACAGGTGTATTCCTTCACGACTCCCCAGGAAAATCATGGAGAAGCGTCGCGGCTCATCGCCAAACTGAGGGACGCGAGCACGGGAAGGCAGGAATTCGTCTATTATACCCAGAGGGCTTTCGAGCTGCTCTTCAACCTCACCTTCGCCGGCGTGGGCAGGCCGAAGAAGAATTACCTCATCGTCAAGACTCCGGTGGGAATTCCGGTGCAGAATTACGCCGTGCACAAGATTCCGGACCTGGACGATCAGCTGGTGGACACGGTGATGTGCGTCATGCTCAGGGGAGCCCTGCTGCCCTCGATGATCATTTCCAAGGAAATCCAGGAGTATTCCTCGTCGGGCTATCTTACTCCCTTCGCCCTCTTCAAGATAAAAAGGGACGATTCGAAAAGCGAGAACACCATGGAGTACATCCTGGACCTGGATCGCTCCTACTTCAAGCTGGAAGAGCTGGACGGCAAAAACCTGGTCTTCGCAGATCCTATGAACGCCACCGGGGGATCTCTGGTGACGATAGTCAAATACTTGCTGGAGCAGGGGGTTAAACCCAAGTCGATCAAATTCCTCAACGTGATCTCGGCCCTGAAGGGCAGCCTCCGCATCGTCAGGGCGATCGAGAACGTTACGGTCTACACCCTGTGGATGGACCCGGTGCTCAACGAGCGGGCGTACATCATGCCCGGCCTGGGCGACGCGGGCGACAGGATCAACGGCATGGACGAGGAAAACGATCCGAGGGACATGCTGCGGCTGGTGGCGGATTACGGTACCAATATCACCGGTTTGTACCGATCCCAGTTGAGGGTCATCGAGCAGACGGTCCTGCAGCATTAGGACGGTTCCATCATGAGTTCCATCATATCGGCCGAGGCTTGCGCGCTTTTTTCCGGACTAGATATCCTTTTGCCTCGGCAAGGACTTTCCTCCGGGGAGGAGCTGCCGCTTTTCCCGCTGAGCCCCGAGCGCTGCGTGGAGTTTCCCGGGGAAAGCGCCAGGGAGGCGCTGAATACGGACCTGCGGATAGCCAGCTTCGATTTCGAGGGAGCTACCTACGCCAGCGCCGAGCTGGAGGACGAGCGGACGGCGCATTGCTCCACCTGCAGCCGGCTCCCCTTGCGGCAGTTCGTCGGCTCCGTCTCCCAGCGCGCCGCCTCCTTCGCGCTCAAGGCAAAAGCCTTCTCTCACTGGGCGTACCAGACCAGGCACTGCTCCTTCTGCGGCGCAGCCCTGGTGCAGGGCAGAAACCTCGAGGACGCCCGGGCGAGGGTCTGCCCCTCCTGCGCCAGGGTCTATTTCCCGCGAATTTCGCCGGCTGTCATAGTCTTGGTGAGCAAGGGCGAGAAAATTCTCCTGGCCCACAACGCGAAAATGCCAAAGGGCAGGCACGGCCTCATCGCCGGATTCGTCGATCCGGGCGAAACCCTGGAAGAGACCGTACAGCGAGAGGTAATGGAGGAGGCGGGCATCGAAATCCATCCTCCCCGCTACATCCGATCCCAGCCCTGGCCCTTCCCCGACTCTCTCATGCTCGCCTTCGAGGCTGACTATAAATCGGGGGACGCGAGACCAGACGGGGTTGAGATCGACGACCTGGGCTGGTATGGCGTCGAGGATCTGCCCGAGATACCGCCGACCGGTTCAGTAGCGCGTTCCCTCATAGAGCGTTTTATCGAACGCCGCAGAGCCGGGAGCTGAAACTCGACCCGGCTTAAGTCCCCCTGCCTCCTGGGGCGGATCATAGAACCGAGCGGGCGGCAAGCGTTTCCGGACCCCCTTGCCTTGCCGCCGTTATGACCCTACCATTCCCCGGTAAGGAGCACAGTATGGACTTTTCCTGGAAAATGTTTATAGACGCTGGACTTATTTCCACAGCTCTGGTACTGGCCACCTTCATCCGCGCCAAGATCAGGTTCTTCCAGCGCTTCTTGATCCCGAACGCGCTCACCGCGGGCTTCATCCTCCTTCCCGTCTATAATTACCTGCTCCCGGCCATGGGGTATAACGGCAACGGCTTAGGCGACCTGGTATACCATCTTCTGAACATCTCCTTCATCTCCATGTCCCTACGCTCCTCGCCGCCGAAGGTGAAGGGGCACAAGGGCGGCGGGGTTCTCGGCATGTCCACGGGCATTCTCATGGGCTATGCCACCCAGGCCCTCCTCGGTTTGGCCCTTACGCTTTTCTTCCTTCCCAAAGTCCATCCCGCCATAGGGCTTCACCTACCCCTCGGCTTCGCCCTGGGACCCGGACAGGCCTATGCCATCGGCAAGGGCTGGGAATCCATGGGCTTCGTGGGTGGGGCTTCGGTGGGCCTTACCTTCGCAGCTTTAGGTTACATCTGGGCTTGCTTCGGCGGGGTGGTGCTCATAAACATGGGGATCCGGCGGGGATGGGTGAGCCCCGAGATGCTCGCTTTCATGAAGGACAAGGATCTCCTGAGCGGCGTCGTCGGCAGGGACAGGCCGAAGTCTTCGGGAGGCCGCATGACCACCGATTCGGAGGCTATCGACTCATTGAGCTTCCACGTGGCCATCGTCTGCGTCGTATACTTCCTCTCCTTCCTGCTTCTCAAGGGGTTGAGCTTCCTGCTGGGATTCGCCGGCTCTATCGGGACGGAACTCGCGACCAATCTTTGGGGGATAAATTTCATCTTCTCGGCGATCTGCGCGATCATGACGCGGCGGATAATCGATCTGCTCAGGCTGGGCTATGTCCTGGACGACGACACCCTCACCAGGGTATCGGGCTTCTCGGTGGATTTCATGGTAGCGGGAGCCCTGGCCGCCATATCCTTGGTATTCGTGGGCCAGTACTGGCTGCCTATCCTCGTCATGTCGACGATCGGCGGAATCATGATAAGCATCACGGTTCCTTGGATGAGCTCGCGCATGTTCAACGACTACCACTTCGAGCGGATGCTCATGCTCTACGGAGTCTCCACGGGCACGCTCTCGACGGGCTTGGCGCTGCTCAGGGTGATGGATCCGGAATTCAGGACCAAGGTCTCCTCGGATTACATGCTTTCGGCGGGGCTCACCTTCCTCCTGGCCATTCCCTTCATCCTGGCCATCAACCTGCCCGCCAAGGCCTATACCTCGGGCTCGATGTTCTATTTCTGGCTCATGATGGGCATAGCCGCCCTCTATCTGCTCTATGTACTGGTGACCTATGTAATTCTCGCAAAAAAGCGCAGCTTCGCCAAGCCAAGCCGGATTTGGTACACGGAGGGAAAGTGAGGCCGTAGGGCTCCTGTAGCGTTGAGGGACGGCGGGTACTCGAGATTTGGGCTAGGACGGGGACTGAAGCTCCGCTTGGTCGGTTTGGGCGGCTTTTCTCAGCGCCGCGAGAGCTTCCAGCGCCATGGCGTATTTGTATCCGGAAGCAGTCTTGTCGTCGAAGCGGGCCCTGTAAACGGTCTTGCCGACATAGAACTCGAAGAAATTCCATTTGAGCACGCCGGGTCCGTCGATATCGGCGACCTCGATCCTCGTTTCCCCGCCGTCGGGCCGCCTGAGCATTAGAAAGCCCGAAGACAGCGAGAGCCTGCCCCTGCCTTCCCGGGTCATCGTGTCCATCCGCTTTCCCCGCAGGAGGCTTACGTTCTCGTCGCTGAAGATGGACCGCTCGGGATCCGCCAGGTAATCCCTGGCGATGATCCGCTCCAGGTAGGATTTCTGCCAGAGATCCCAGGTCTTGAGGGACTCGAAGAGCAATTCCCCGGATCGCGGCCGTACGCCGAAGCCGAATGGCGCGGGAGAATCGCCGGCGCCCAGGAGCTTGAGGCTTCCGTCCTCGCCGTATTCGGCGGAAAAGCCGCAGCGCTCGCAGTATACTTTTTCGCCCTTGGACGCGATGCTGTGAAGCGAACCGCAGGCTGGACAGGCGAAGAGGGCGAGCTCGAGGCTTTCGGCGCGCCGAGGGTGCCGGAAGACTATTCCTTGGCTCCGCGCCCAGGCGGGGTCGTCGTTGCGTATGGCCGCGCTCAGTTTTTCGTCGATTTCCTTGACGCTCAAATCCTTGAGCGCTTCGGGGGAGAAGAGTTCGGAAAACTCAATTTCCATCCGCCCTTCCCGGCGGAGATAGGACCAGCGCGGCTTGGTCATGTAGGCTCCCCTGGAATGGGCGAGGATGACTGGGGCCTTCAGGAGCCTGATCAGCTTCGCCGTGGAGCCAAGGACCGGCAGGGAGTCGCCGTTCCAGGATGACTGGCCTTCCGGGTAAAAGCCAACCACGCCCTTGCGCTTGCGTATGAACTCCACCATCCAGTTCACCGTCTCTATGTCTGGGATGGCCTTCGACTTGGGAATGCATCCGACCAGCTTGATCATGAGAAAGCGCATTATAGGGGAGCGCATGTTGCCGTCGCTGCTCACCCAGTGGATCGGATGGGGAACGAAAAAATTGGATAAAAAGGGGTCCAGGAGGGTGCTGTGATTGCCCACGAGGATGAAAGGCGGTTTTATCCTGTCGAAGAGTTCCAGCCCGATGCCCTTGGCTTTGTAGACCTTGCATATGTACGCGCCGTAGGTGTGGCGGAGGATCCAGGTGAAAAAGTAGCTGTTGGTCGGGCTGTAGCGCCTGGCACTTATCATCGCGTCTCGGCTCCAGGCCTCTAGTATCGGGGATGGGCGCGATTTCCGCAAGCCGGAGCGCGCGCCCATGGAGGCTCGGCCTTCGTGGAGGCGCTGGCCCCCCGGCCCCTGGTCAAACTCCGTCGGGAGTTTGACCAGGGGCCGGCTTTTCACTATCCTTCAGCCGAGGTCGACGGAATGGATTTTGGGAAAATTCTGGATGAGTGGGACCGGCAGCGCTCGCGCAAGGTTCCGGGGAAGAAGCCTGAATCGGGGGGAGAGAGCAAGACCGAGGCTCGCGGCAGGCCCGAAAGCCGAGAAGCTGCCGCGCAAAGCGAGCCTGTGTTCCCCGCCCCGGGCCAGGGGGAGCGCGAGCCTGAGCCCGAAGGTACCGCGTACCTCAAGCGCTGGCTCCTTCGGAACTCCTTGCCCGATCCGGATGAGAGGGAGGCGAGCGCCCAGGAAGGGGAAGTCGCCGGAAGCGGCCCGGCTTCGGCGGAGAGGATCAAGCGAATGCGCCCTCAGGCGTCCCTGGATCTCCACGGCAAAACCAAGGCCGAGGCCGAGCTTGCCATCGGCCGTTTTTTAAACGAAGCCCAGCGGCGAGGGCTTGAGAAGGTTTTGATCATCCACGGGAAAGGCATTCATTCAGAATCAGAACCGGTTTTAGCGTCCGGGGTAAGAAAAATCCTGGAAGAAAGTCCTGTGGTCGGGGCCTTCGGCCTCGCCGCGCGGGAGTTGGGAGGACGGGGCGCGACCTGGGCGCGAATTAGGAGAGGGGATCACTTCTCTCGGTAAATGATCCTGCCGCGAGAAAGATCGTAGGGCGAAAGGCCGACGCGCACCTTGTCCCCAGGCACTATGCGGATATAGTGCTTGCGCATCTTTCCCGAGAGATGGGCTAGTATTACATGGCCGTTCTGCAGCTCAACCCTGAACATGGTGTTAGGAAGGGCTTCACGAACGACTCCCTCCACCTCTATGGCTTCTTCTTTCGCCACGGCTTCTCCTTGCGTGCCGGATGGAAACGGCCACGCAGGGCGAAATTATCGCCGCGCGGCTCTTGCACCCGTCAAATATCTGAAATAGTATGTACCGCCGGGATTAATGTCAACAAGGCCGGCCGGACATTAATCCCCGCTTTTGCAAGCCTGAAGTCCGATAAGAACCGGGGCGGTTCTCGCGAAGGGACTCCGCCCGAGGGCGCGGGGATTGAGACTTGACATTTTCATGAGGATAGTGCATTGTGCGCATCCAAAATTATTGAACCGGCGTTGTAAAATGCCTTGTTCGGGGGAGCCTGATGGAGAAAACCTTTACCGAACAGATGCAGGAATTGCTCTACGCGCAGAAGCGGGAAATCCTTGAGGGTCTTGCCGCTACCAACGAGGAGTTCCGGGCTATCGTCGCAGAGATGGATCCCAAAGATGTCGCCGATGTCGCATCCGACGATATCGATCGCAAAATGATCGAAGCCCTCGGTTCCCAGGATATCAAACGCCTGAAGGCTATAGACGCCGCGCTTACCAGGGTGAGTCAGGGCAGATACGGCTTATGCATGGCCTGCGGCAAAAAAATACCTCAAGAAAGACTCGCCGCGATCCCTTATGCGGTGCTCTGCATACAATGCCAGAAAAGCGAAGAACGGCGAAATCGCTAGATTGCCATAATAACAGGAATTACGGGGCAGGACGTCGTTGTCGTCCTGCCCTTTACTTTATCGCCTCGTCAAGCCCGATCTCCTTCCAGCGGAGCGCGTCGTCGAGATACCAGATACTCTCATACCCCGCGGCCCTGGCCGCCTCGACCGCGGCTTTCCTGTAATTGCCAAGGTGTTCGGGGCTGTGGGCGTCGTCCCCTATGGTGAGCCTTAGCCCTGTTTCGCGCATCCGCTTCAGGATCGGGGCTGAGGGATAAGGGCTGCTGGTGCTTCCCCTGGCCAGTCCGCCCGTATTTATCTCCGCCACGATATCCAATTCCGCCGCCCTGTCCACCACCTGAAAGGCCGCATCCAGGTATTCAGGCGATTCCTCGTCGAACCATCGGCCGCCTGAATTGTTTTTCTTGACCAGGTCGAAGTGGGACAGAATATCGAAACCGCCGGCTTCGACCAATCCCATCATGTTCCGGTAATACTGCTTCCATATTATCGAAGCGTCGCCCCCGGGCGCCTGGTTCATGTGCCGTTCGAAAAGATCGGCGGGTTCGTCCACCGTGAACTCGTCATCGCTCAAGCCCTGCAAAAAGTGAACCGAACCTAGACGGAAGTCAGGATTGATCGAATCATAGACTTGATCCCCTGGTTTGACGAGACCTTGTATATAGTCGATTTCAAGCCCGAGAAATATCCGTAATCCCTTTTCCTCCCATTTTCGCTTTAGGGCGCGGATGGTTTCGGCATAGGGCTGAAGTTCATCCCAGGACATGAGCCAGCCCGAAGGAAAGGGAAGGGGCGCGTGGGAGGAGAAGCCGAGGTATCGATACCCTTTTCTATAGGCTTCCTCCGCAAGCGCGGCGGCGGTAACCTTGGCGTCGCAGAATTCGCTGTGGGTGTGGTAATTGAAAAGCATCGCCATACTATACCCGAAGTTCCTAGGCTCGCCCAGCTCCCTATGGAAGCCTAGAGGCGAAAGCTCCGCCTTGACTAAGCGCCTAGCCCCCCCTACTATCCAGTCATGGGGAATATGGAGCGGCAGGGATCTGGCTCAACGCAAGATACTAATGCCGGCAGGGATGACCGGGCGCAAGCGCCCGGCGGCGGCTTTGCCACCCTCATAGCGGCCCTGCCCGTCATTGTCTATGTCCTCGATTCCTCCGGCGCCTTCATATTTCTGAACGATGCGATCCGGGAATTCGGTTATGAACCGTCGGACTTGCTCGGCCGGCATTTTACACAGATCATCCACGAGGATGACAGGGCGGCGGTCTCCCGGGATGCCGTCCTCGCCAGAATCCGCCAAGCCGAGTCCCCTCCCGCGGTTCCTCCCAAACTTTTCGACGAGCGTCGTTCCGGCGGCAGGATGACCAGGGAGCTCAAAGTTCGCCTGATCCACGGCAAGACCGGGCAGGTCATCTATGCTTCGGTGAACGCCTACGGGGAACTGGTGGCGGATCCCAGCTTCAGGGCTATGTTCAAGTCCTCCGGTCCAGTAACCATGGGAGTAGTCCATGATACGACGGCTTCGATGCTTTATCAGCGGAGCCTCGAGGAAAACCTGGCCATCAAGGAGCTTTTACTGAGAGAGGCGCACCAGCGAGTAAGGGACAACTTGCAGATAGTGGCGAGCCTGGCGCATTTGAGGGA
>CAYVOD010000023.1:9423-24012 GCA_964453055.1 uncultured Treponema sp.
TCCCTGGCCGATCCCGAGATAAGGGCGGCGCGGAGCATCGGCCTGGAAATCGCCCAAGCGCTGGCGCTGCGCCTCGGAGGCACAGCCGGGCCTGCCGAGGGATCAGGTTTCTGCCTACGCCTCAGGCTGCCCCTGGATTCCAGGCCTCGCTGATCACTTTCCATTAGAGCGTTAGTCCAGCCGCCGCGCCGAAAGCGGTAGCTCTTTTCCTTCATTTTATTTATAGTATAAGCATGAAAGCACAGTATGAACTTGTGATCGTCGGCGGAGGCGCCGCGGGTCTCGCCGCGGCCCAGTACGGGGCGAGGGCGAATCTCTCCACCCTGGTGATCGAAGAAATGGCCCCGGGAGGCCAGGCTCTTCTCATTGACCAGCTGGAGAATTATCCGGGCATTCTCGAACCGATCGCCGGTTTCGATCTGGCGGAAATCATGAAAACCCAGGCGGAGCGTTTCGGCGCTGAATTCATCACCGGCTCGGTGGAAAAACTGGAGAAAGTCGGTGACGCCTTCCACATTTCCACATCCGAGGGCTTGGTGAAGGCCGAAGCCGTCATTATCGCTACAGGCGCCAAACACAGGCATTTGGGCATACCGGGCGAAGATACCTTCATCGGCCGCGGGGTTTCGTACTGCGCTACCTGCGACGGGCCTTTTTTCAAGGGCAAAAAGATCCTCGTCGTCGGCGGAGGAGATGCGGCCTGCGACGAAGCGATGTATCTGGCGAAGCTTTCGGACAAGATCGTGATGATCCATCGAAGGGACAGGTTCAGGGCGCAGAAAGCCCTGGCCGAACGGGTCCTTTCCACTCCCACTATCGATGTTCGCTTCAATACGGTCGCCCTAGAAATCAAGGGCGGCCAAAAGGTCGAATCGGTGATTCTGAAGAACCTGGAAAGCGGGAAGAGCGGGGAAGAGGCCTTCGACGCCGTCTTTGTCTTTATCGGTTCCGATCCGAACGTATCCCTCGTGCCCGGGGCGGCCAAGGACGAGTCCAATTCGCTGATCACCGACGACAAAATGGGCACCAGCATACCGGGGCTTTTCGCCGCCGGCGACGTGAGGGTATCTCCTTTCAGGCAGATCGTGACTGCCTGCTCCGACGGAGCCGTAGCCGCCCACGCCGCCTCCCAGTACATCGATGAGATCAGGGGCTCGGCCTATCGCTAAAACAGGCGGGCTCAGGCTGCTGGCCATCGCCGGGGCCGCGCTCATGATTCTCGCCGCCGCCCCGCTGGAGGGGCAGGGGGAGCGGGGGGGGCGGAAGGTTTCTTTCTGGGAGAGGCCGGCGCCCGCTTATGTTCCGGAGAAGTTGCGATACGCGTGGGCGGAGTCTCAGGCGGCGGCTCTCGTCACGGAAATGGGCGACGAGGAACTGCTCTCCCAAATACTCATGCTAGGCTACCCTGCCCAGGATGCGCCAGCGGAACTCCTGGATTGGATAGGCCGAAGAGGTTTGGGCGGGATAAAGGTTTTCGGGAGAAACGCGGAGGATAGCGCCGCCCTGGCATCTGCGGTCGCCAGTTTTCAAGGCGCGGCCCTCAAGCAGGAAATGGAGATCCCCCTCCTGGTCGCCACCGATCAAGAGGGCGGCTGGATACGGCATGTCAAGGGAAGGAGTTCCGAGTCGCCCGGGAATATGGCCATCGGAGCTACGGGCTCGAGCAGGGATGCTTATCTTTCAGGTTTTTATCTAGGCCGTGAGCTGCGTATCTTAGGCATTACCATGAATTTCGCCCCAGTCCTGGACCTGGCCACGGTTCCCGAAAGCTCCATTATAGGACCGCGGGCTTTTTCTGACGATCCGACCCAGGCCGCCAGGCTGGGCATAGCCTGGGCAAGAGGCTCTATGGCTGCCGGGGTAATACCTACGGTCAAACACTTCCCCGGCCACGGGGCGACTGATCTGGATTCCCACGGCATTCTCCCCAGCATCGAAATCGACGAAAGCACCTTCATCCGCCGCGAACTATATCCCTTCGAACAGGCAGTCAAGGCGGGGATTCCCGCGGTGATGAGCGGCCATCTGGCTTTCCCGCGGATTAGCGGCGCCGAGCCGGCCTCCCTCTCGACTAAGATGATCGGGGGCTATCTGCGCGATCGGTTGGGCTTCGAAGGGCTGGTGATAACCGACGATCTCTACATGGAAGGCGCCTTGGACGGAGACGGGATCCTCGAAACCTGCCTCAAGGCGATACGAGCCGGAAACGATATGCTGCTGCTTTCTCAAGCCCCCTCCGAGGGTGGAAAACTTTGGCTGGGCCTTCTGGCCGCGCTGAGAAAGGATAAGGACTTTCGTGAAGCCGTAAAGAGATCGGCGCGGAGAGTAATGGGCACAAAGCTCGCCTATCTGCGCCAGTCGGACAGACAATCCCTCATTCCTGATCCTGCCAGGGCGGAGAAGGCCCTGCCCGACCCCGAGGCCCAAGCCTTCTTCGCCGACCTGGCCAGGCGGAGCGCTTCAGTCATAGGCCGCCGGGCAGAACTTCCTTTTGCGCCCCAAGGCCCTGTGCTCATCGCCGCACCCTTCGCCGAATTTATTTCCCTGGGCAAGGAGCGCTATCCCAATTCCAGAGGATTCTCATTTTCATACAGGCCGGAACGCAGCGCGAGGCCAGAAGAACTGGAAGCCTTTAAAAAGGCTCTTTCGGGCTGCGCGGGGGCGATCGTCTGCGTGGCCAACAGGGCGGGAATGCAGTTCGCGACCGCTGCCCACGAGCAAGGGCTCCAGGTGGCCATCGTCTCAGTTCTCTCCCCTGTACATGCTGCCCATAGCCCGTGGAGCAAGGCGGCTATCGCGGTTTATCACTACGCTTCCATATGCCTTGAAGCAGGCTTGGACGTTCTCGCGGGCAGGCAGAAACCCCAGGGGAGGGTGCCGCTCGCGGAAAATCTCATACGTTGAGGGGTTTCCGGAGTATCGATGAACGCAATTCTGAAAACAGTTCTGCGAAAAGACGATCTTCCTTCCCTGTCGAGGCGTCCACTCTCTTCGGCCTGCGGCATCGACGAAGCGGGGAGGGGCCCTCTCGCGGGGCCGGTGTGCGCCGCGGCGGTAATCCTCCCGGAAACCTTTCCTCTTGGCATATTAGGCGATTCGAAGGCTTTGAGCGCCGGAAGAAGGGAAAGCGCCTATCGCAGGATTACCGCCGAAGCCTTGGACTGGGCCGTCGCCTGGGCGACCTGGGAGGAGATCGGCGAGCTTAATATCCTGAACGCGAGTCTGCTCGCCATGAGGCGAGCCTATGCCGCTTTGATACTCGAGCCTGACATCGTGCTGGTGGACGGAAACAGGCCACCCGATTTGGGGCGCCCCTGCTCTGCCCTCATCGGGGGCGACGCTCTGCATCCTGCGATAATGGCCGCTTCGATCCTGGCCAAGGTTTCCAGGGACAGGATGATGCTTCGGCTGGACGCCGCGCGGCCGGAATACGGTTTTAGCCGCCATAAGGGCTACCCCACCAGGGCGCACCGCGCGGCCATTCTCGCCTACGGGCCTTCGCTTTGGGAACGACCTGGTTTCGCCATGCCCAAAGAAACCGGAGATACAGGTAGATAAGCCTGCCTGTCAGTCGGGGGAGTCTGCCTTCTTCGCCTTTTTGACGACGATGCGCTTGAGGGGCTTTGGATCGGATTGTTCGTAGCGCGTAGCTGCGGTCTCGTTTTTTCGCAGGGTATTCCTGGGCCTTGACGGTCCCTCACCCCGGGGCTTGTCCGAGGCAGAACGCACGATGATACGTTTTGCACGGGGTTCTCTCGGGGCCGAAGAGTCCCGATGCCCGGTGGAACGCTCATATCTGGGGCGCTCGTCTCCCCGGCCCGAAGATGAAGATTCCCTGTTGCCGGAGGAACGTTCAAAAGCCGGCCGCTCTTCTCCCCGGCCGGGCGCCGAAGGTTCGGGGCTTAGCTTGATGCCCGTCTTGTCGATGTATTTCAGGGCTGACTGGAAGGATTTCAAGAAACCTTCCATGTGTTCGCCGAAAACGACTATGGAGCGACGATCGAAGCTTTCGCCTTCGGAAGGCTTGCTTTCCACGATGCTTAAAAACACGTCGCCGTTTCTGTTCTGCTTGACGTTGAAAAAATATGTTCTGCCGTCACAGGCGAAACGAGTGGAAAAAAGCTCTCCGCGGATACCCATCCTGACTCCTTGCTGCTTTCAGCGCCATCCTACACGAAGGGTACGCTTTGAACAAGCACCGAAGCCCTTGAACCGACCCTTAAGCCCAGGTCTTTAGGCGATCGAATCATCGGCCGCGAGGACCATGCGGCGATGCCAGGAGAGGAAGTATTCCTCGTCCTCGGGCCCGCCTCCCTCGATGTCGGCCATTATGCGGAATACAGGTTCAGTGCCCGATCCTCTCATCCATAGAAAGGCCTTGGGTTCGCCGGCGTCGCCGAGCAGAAGAATCCTCAAGCCACCCGAGGTCGAGGCCGCGAAGTCCTCGCCTACCTCGAATTCTCTGCTGCCGATTGTGGCTAGGGCTTTCCAGCTCACTATACCATAGCGATCCAGCAGTTCCTTTTTTCTGGCTTCCCACTCCTTGGCGAATACACGCGCGTAGCGAGCCTTGAGCGCCGCTTTATCGGCGCTTCGCACACTGAGGGCAGCCCTGGGTTCGAAGACGCTGGTGCTTATCCAGGCGGGAAGGGTAGCGATGACATCGGCGAGGTCGTAGTCCTCTTTATAGGCCGCAGCCTGGCCCGAGGCTTCGAGCCAAACCCGGAACAGCCCTGGGCTTTCGTCTTCGTCGTTTCCTCGAAGCAGGCGGATCATGGCTCCCAAGGTCGACAGGGGGTCCCGCACTCTGGATGGGTGGGTAATGGTGCCGCCGTTAGAGCCTTCGCCCAGTATGCGCACGATCCAGCCTTCGGAGCGGAGCTTTTCCGCCAGGTTCACCACGTTGGCCTCGCCTGTCTCGGCCCTAAAGACCTTGGCGCCGAAAAAACCGGCTATGCGTTCGATCCTGGCGCTGGTGGCGTCGTTTACCACGACGGCGACCGGGGCGTTCCGCGGGGAGACTGCCAGGCCCGCGAGTTCGGCCAGGCAGGAGAGGGAGAAAACTTCCTGCGCCTCGAGGGGCCTGGCTTTTGACAAGGTTTTGTCATAAAAAACGAGGTTACCCCGGTCGCCGTCGCAGTCCGGGACATAACCGATCTGAAAGCAGGGATCTTTTTCGCGGGCTGTCTCGAGCAACGCTGTGCAGGGTTCGAGGCTTGAGCCCTCCGGGACGATGCGGTGGACGAATTGCCTGGGGCTGTCGTTGTAAAACTCGCTTTTCACGAAAATCCCCTCGAAAAAATCCCTGTCGATGGAAAGCGATCGGGCGGAGCCGTTGAGTTCGGCCACGATGCCAAGAGGTTTTTTCTTGCAGGCATCGGCCAGTCCGTCCAAGACTATCGCTTGTTCGTCGAGGGATTCCTCTCCCGTTATCACCTCATGGCTGAAAAGGGTGTAGGCGGATTGGCTGTGACGCTTCCACTCGCCGCATCTCTCATAACAGGCAGCAAGAGCCCCGATATCCGCGGCCCTGATAAGCGCGAGGGCATGGGAAGCCGCCTCGTCAGACGCAATCGCATCCTTGAGCCGGGCGATTAGCGGGGCGATTTCCTGGGCGCTTAAAACCCCTCCCTTTCCCAGGCCGAACTTGACGCCGTTATGGCCAGGCGGGTTATGGCTTGCCGAGATGTAGACAAAGCCGTCGACCCTCTCGGGATGCCCCTCCGGAAGCTTGGCGGCCCTCCCCGCGAAGGCCATGATTTCGGGGGCGGCCACGATAAAGCAATATCGCGCTTCGATGCCGAGCCCGAGCAGGACCCTGGTGAATACGTCGGCCAACGCCGGGCCGGTAGGCCGGGAGTCGATTCCCAATAGTACCGCCGGCTTCCTCGCAGCTTCCCTGCGCCGCAAGACGAGGGTTCCAAAACTCTCGGCCATAAGAGCAGCCAAAAGCAGCTTGGGCGCCGCGACGGTTTCGGCCAGGGAGTCCTCCGAGGCGGGTTCCAAAACCCAGGGAGCATAGGGAGCCTTCGAGTCGGCGAAGACCTTTCTCCAGCCCGAGGCTGAGAGTATCAGGTTTCCCGCCTCGGCCCGCAGCTCCTCCGATGAAGGGAGCCTTCCCGGGTCGACCGGTAGCCTTTCAGGATCGCCTACGTTCAAACCAGTTCCGGGATGGTAAATCATCGACATGGGACAGCACCTCTGCCTGGAGTATATGACAAGAGGAAGAAGGTAATCTACGCGCAGCATAGGCGCGGCGCGGGGCGGCTCGCGGTCCGCTCTTTACGCGGGCCTTATTCTGCCTATATAGTGGTTTTTACTCATGATGCGGTTTTTCAAGATTCTCTTCTGGTTTTTCAGGGGGGTCAGGGTTTACGCCCTGGTCGGCTCCACAGGAACCGGAAAGAGCTTCAGGGCTAAGCTTGTAGCCCAGAAGTACGGGATCGAAATGATCATAGACGATGGTCTGCTGATCCGGGGGGACCAGCTTATCGCCGGAAAGTCGGCGAAAAAGGAAGCCCTCTATCTCGGCGCGGTAAAAACCGCCCTCTTTCACGACAAAGCCCACAGGGACGAGGTGGCCAAAGCCCTGCAGCGCGAACGGTTCAGAAAAATCCTCGTCATCGGGACCAGCGAAAAAATGGTCCAGAGAATCTGCGAAAGGCTGCAGATACCCCAGCCCAACAAGACCATAAAAATTGAGGATATCGCCACCAAGGCCGAAATAGAAAAAGCGATGCAATCCAGGCAGGTCGAGGGCAAGCACGTCATCCCCGTCCCCGCCCTGGAGATCCGCCGAAACTACCCTTCGATATTCTACGACAGCGTGCGAGTCTTCCTGCGCCGCAGTTTCGGCACCGGGGCCTCCCTGCCGAAGATTTACGAAAAGGCCGTCGTTCGACCGGAGTATACCAAGAGGGGCAGGGTGGCGATTTCCGAAGCAGCCCTTTCCCAAATGGTGGTCCACTGCGTGGACGAGTACGATCCCGCAGTGAAGGTAAAGCGCCTGGCGATCCGGGATGATACCCAGGGATACAGGATCACCGTGGTGCTGGAGGTCCCCTTCGGCACCAAGCTGGCCTCCAACGCCCACGCCCTGCAGGAATTCATAGTGGACAATATCGAGCGTTTCACGGGCATTCTCGTGGCCGAGGTCAATATCGTCATCGACCGGCTCACCCCCCGCAGGGCGGGTTCTAAAAACAAGCAGCGGGAGCGTTTGTAAGCGTATTGACGATCCGGGACTATCCGTGTACTATTGCCGCTGTTGCGCGGTGAAAGAGGCTCATTTCGCACCAAACGTAGTCAAGGAGAATCGTCGTGCCCTGTGGTAGAAAACGAAAGCTCAAGAAAATAGCGACACACAAGAGAAAGAAGAAGAGAAGACTCAACCGGCACAAGACCAGAGTCTCCTGATCGCCGCTGTTTTCGCATGCAAAGGACCGTCTTCAGAAGGCGGTCTTTTTTTTTGCTTTTTCCCTTTTTTATTTCAAAATTTGAAACACTCTTTCATCTAATGTGAAATAGCTACTTGCCAATTATCCAGGAGATGCTATACTGAGGGCATACAGATAAAAGGAAGGAATCGATGAATCCTTGCGTCCTCGTCATAAATCCGGGATCCACCTCGACCAAGGTGGCGGTATTTGCCGCCGATTCAAGACTCTTCGAGAAAAGCTTGAGCCATTCGTCGGACGATCTTTCTTCCTTCAAGACGGTGGCCTCACAGTACGAGTTCCGCAGGGACGCGATCCTCCGGGAACTGAGGGCGGCCGATTTCGACACAGCGAGGCTGGCGGCGGTAGTGGGAAGGGGGGGCCTCCTCCATCCAATCCAGGGAGGCGTGTACGAGGTCAACGAGGCCATGAAAAAGGACTTGAGCGCCGCGGCCTACGGAGAACATGCTTCCAACCTCGGCGCGCTTATCGCCGACGACATAGCGAAGGGCCTTGGAATCCCCGCTTTTATTGCGGATCCTGTGGTCGTCGACGAACTCTCGGACCTGGCTCGGGTATCTGGCAACAAGCTTTTCAAACGAATCTCCATCTTCCACGCCCTCAACCAAAAGGCAGTAGCTCGGCGCTACGCATCCGAGAAGGGCAGGCCGTACGAAGAGCTTTCTCTGATAATCGCCCATCTGGGGGGCGGCGTCTCCGTCGGGCTCCACCAAGGGGGCAGAGTCGTTGACGTGAATAACGCCCTGAACGGCGAAGGACCCTTCAGCCCCGAGCGGTCTGGGACCCTACCCACCGGAGCCCTGGCCAAGCTCTGCTTCTCCGGCAAATACAGCGAAAAAGAAATCAATCGCATGATAGCCGGCTCGGGCGGCATGGTCAGTTTCCTAGGCACCAACGATATGAGGCAAGTGGAGAAGCGCCGCGAAGAGAACGACCCTGAGGCGGTACTCTATTGCGAAGCTTTTATATACCAGGTCAGCAAGGCTGTCGGCGCCCTCGCCGCAGCTGCTTCGGGCAAGGTGGACGCCATAATCCTCACCGGCGGCATAGCTTACGGCAAGAAAATCGTCGAAGGCGTTACCAGGCGCTGCGATTTCATAGCGCCCATTGTCGTCTATCCGGGAGAAGGCGAGCTGGAGGCCTTGGCCCAAGCCGGTTTCGGTGTTCTTTCGGGAAACCTCAAGCCCATGGAGTATATTCCATGAAGACGATCGATGACATTATCAGGGCGGCGGCCGCCGCCGGCGTTGCCAAACTGGCCGTTGCCGCCGCCCAGGAACCTTCGGTACTCGAAGCCGCCGTTGCCGCCAGCGCCGAAGGCATAGCCACCCCGATCCTCGTGGGAGATCCCCGGGCGATCGCGGCGGCCGCCGCCAGGGCCAACGAGGGCAAGGGCTTGGACATCTCGGCCTTCGAGCTTGTTCAAGCCAAGGACATCTACCAGGCGGCTTCGATAGCCGTCGGTCTGGTACGGGGCGGCTCGGCCGACTTTATCATGAAGGGCATCATCGATACGGCGCCCTTGCTGAAGACAGTGCTCAACAAGGAGACGGGCATCAATGCGGGAAGGCTCGCGAGCCACGTGGCCGTAATCCAGGTACCCACCTATCACAAACTGTTCGTCCTGAGCGACGGAGGCCTCAATATCGCCCCCGATCTTCAGGGCTTCGTCGACATCATCAACTCGGCGGTATCCGTATCGAAGGTCCTCGGCGTCGCGACGCCCAAGGTCGCCCTCCTCGCCGCGGTGGAAAAGGTCTACCCCGACAAGATGCCCTGCACGGCCACGGCCGCCCTCCTGGCACAGATGAACCGCCGGGGCCAGATCAAGGGCTGCGTCGTGGACGGGCCCTTCGGCCTGGACAACGCCATAAGCGCGGAGAGCGCCCGTATCAAGGGCATCGTTTCAGATGTCGCCGGCGACGCCGACGTGCTCATCGTTCCCGATATTGAGGCGGGAAATATTCTCTATAAATGTCTGCTCGACCTGGCCCAAGCCAAGGGTGCGGGCATCGTCATGGGCGCGGCGAAACCCGTCGTGCTCCCAAGCCGCGCCGATACCGCGGAGACCAAATTAGCCTCGATAGCCTTGGCCGCCCTCGCAGGGCGAGCGCTGGGCTAGCGAGAGCGCAAGGAGTATGCCATGGCCAACAAGGGGAAACCCGTCATCGACAGGGAGCGGTGCAAGGGCTGCTTGCTCTGTGTCCGCGCCTGTCCCACCAAGACCCTCGGACCCGAGACGAAACCCAATTCCTGGGGCTACTATCCCTCGTCGGTGATAGCTCCGGAGAAATGCATCGCCTGTGGCAACTGTTATCAGGTCTGCCCCGACGTGGCGATCACGGTCTACAAACTCTAAAGGAGGCGACAATGAACAAAGATATCCGCCTCATGAAAGGCAACGAGGCGATCGGAGAGGCGGCCATACGAGCCGGCTGCGCCTCCTACTTCGGGTATCCCATAACCCCCCAGAACGAGCTGACCGCCTACATGGCGGCGAACATGCTGCCTGCGGGCAGGATCTTCATCCAGGCAGAAAGCGAAGTCTCGGCCATCAACATGGTCTACGGGGCCGCCGCCACTGGCGTCCGGACCATGACCAGCTCATCGAGCCCCGGCATCTCGCTCAAGCAAGAAGGCATCTCCTACCTCTGCGGCGCCGACTTGCCCGCGGTGGTAGTCAACGTGGCCAGGGCAGGCCCCGGCCTCGGCGGCATAACCCCCGCCCAAGGAGACTATTTCCAGTCCACCAGGGGCGGCGGCCACGGCGATTACCACACCATCGTCCTGGCTCCCAAGGGAGTACAGGAAGCCGCCGACCTCACCTATGAGGCTTTTGAGCTGTCGGATAAATACAGGATCCCCGTCCTCGTCCTCGCCGACGGTCTCATCGGCCAGATGATGGAATCGGTAGTACTCCCCGAGCCGATCGACATGGCTAAGCTTCCCAGGAAACCCTGGGCCGTGGGACACCAGGCGAGGGACAAGAGGGGAGTGAACCACGTAAGCTCCATGAACCTGGATCCGGCTACCCTGGAAAAGGCCAACCTCAAGCGCGAGGCCCATTACGACATGGTGAAGAAAGAGCTTTGCCGCTATGAGGAAATGCTGGTAGAGGACGCCGATCTGGTCATCGTGGCATACGGGACCTCTGCCAGGGTTTCCATGAGCACCATCCAGGCCGGCAGGGCTAAGGGACTGAAGCTGGGCCTTTTCCGCCCCATCACGCTCTGGCCCTTCCCCTATGAAAGACTCGCCGCCCTGGCTGAGAAAAAAGGCCGCAAGTTCCTCTCCGTGGAGATGAGCATGGGCCAGATGGTCGAGGACGTCAGGCTCGCGGTGAACGGAAAGGCGCCTGTCTCCCATTACGGAAGGACAGGCGGCATGATCCATAACGAGGAAGAAGTCCTCGCCGCGGCCGAGCGGATGCTGAAAGCCTGAAGACCGGGCGTTACAGCGAAGGAGAGGAATATGGAATTACTATATGGGCATCCAAAAAGCCTTGTATCGATCCAATCCAAGTATTGCCCCGGCTGCGGGCATGGAGTCATACATAGGCTCATCACCGAAGTGATAGACGAGATGGGCCTGCAGGAAAGGTCCATCATCACCAACCCCGTCGGCTGCTCCATCTGGGCAGAATACTATTTCGACTTCGACTCGGTGCAGCCGGCCCACGGACGGACCCCCGCGGCCGCCACGGGCATCAAGCGCAACCTTAAAGACCATTTGGTGATCTGCTACCAGGGCGACGGCGACCTGGCCGCCATCGGCACCGCCGAGATCATCCACGCGGCCAACAGGGGCGAGAAATTCACCACGATTTTCGTCAACAACGCGATCTACGGCATGACCGGCGGGCAGATGGCGCCCACGACCCTTATTGGCCAATACGCCACCACCTCCCCCAGGGGCCGCGATCCCGACGATGCCGGCATGGGCTACCCCATCAAGGTCTGCGAGCTGCTCTCTTCGCTGGGCGGAACCCGCTACCTCGCCCGGGGCGCTGTGAACAATCCTGTGAACATCAAGAAAACGAAGAAGATGATCCGAACCGCCTTCGAAGCCCAGATGCGAGGCGAAGGATTCACCATGGTGGAGATACTCTCCCAGTGCCCCACCAACTGGAAGCTCTCTCCGCCCGATTCCATCGACTGGCTCGAGAAAAACATGATCCCCTTCTATCCCCTGGGCGAGATCAAGAACACGCTGTCGACGGCCGCGGTCCCCGCGGGCGCGGGCAACTGACAAAGGAGCGCGCAGATGACAGAGAAAACATTTATCGCAGGATTCGGAGGACAGGGGGTCATTTCCCTGGGCCAGATGTGGGTGTACTGCGCCATGAAGGAAGGCCTCAAAGTCAGCTTTTTCCCCTTCTACGGGGCGGAAAAGCGCGGAGGCATCGCCCGCGCGTCGGTGATCGTCAGCGAGGACGAAATCGCCAGCCCAATCGTCGCCAAGGCTGACACGGTGGTGATAATGAGCCAGGATTCGGTGGATATCGCCGAGGAAAAATGCGCCCAGGGCGGCACTATCCTCCTCAATTCCAGCCTGGTTAAGACCGATCCCAACAGGCCCGACGCCAAGATTCTCCACATTCCCTGCAACGAAATCGCGGAGAAAATAGGAGACGGCAGGATCGCCAACATGGTCATGATGGGCGCCCTGAGCCAGACCACCGGGGCGGTGAAGCTGGATCACGCGGACGAGATTTTGAAAACCTTCTTCCCTCCCTCCAAACACGGCCTGATCCCCAAGAACATTCAGGCTATCGAGGCTGGAAAGCAGGCCTGCCTGAGCTGCGAATAGTCTCCAGGCCAGGCCGGATTGCTGGGCGCTTGCGCCCCGCGATTAAGCCATCGGGATCCCGTAGCTGTACGGGATCCCTTTTTTTTGGATATACTCTACCACGAAATGAACAGCTCGCTGTCCGATAGCCCTGGCCCCGCCACAGACGAGGGAAGAACCGCCGACCCGGAAAGCCGGAAACGCCCCTGGCCGAGGCGACTGCTGGTCTTCCTGATCGAGCTGTTCTTCGCTGTCCATATCGCCTATATCGCGCTGACTTCCTTGGCCATCTTCATCTATAAATTCACCGATCCGGTTTACACAATCCTGATGCCCTACCGCTCCATCGGCTACGGCTGGGACATCCGGAAGCCCAGGCCGGTAAAACTGGAAAGTATCCCGCCTTACATCCGCTCCATGCTGGTGGCGGTGGAGGACGGAAAATTCTACGAGCACCATGGTATCGACATGGAAGCGTTCAAGCGCGCGCAGGAGATAAACTCTCGGTTGGGGAAGCCGCTTTACGGCGGTTCCACGCTGACGATGCAGGTGGCTCGGACTCTCTTCCTGGTGCCGGAAAAAAGCTATGTTAGGAAATATTTCGAGGTGATCGCAGCCCTAGAATTGGAACTGATCCTTTCAAAGGAAAGAATATTGGAACTCTACTTCGGTTATGCCGAATGGGGCAAGGGAATATTCGGCATAGAAGCGGCAGCCCAGCATTATTATGGCGTCTCGACCAGGTCATTGAGCAGGGATCAGGCCGCACGGCTTATCGCCCTGCTTTCCTCCCCCATAAAATACACGCCTTCGAATTTGAACAAATCAGCGATTCTTCGCGAACGATACGCCTACCTGACTCGGCGCTTCGTAAGCCCCTACGCGGTTTCGCCCGATCAGAGCAGCCTGCCCGAAAGCCCGCCTGGACCGGTGGAACCTGGATTTGACGAAGCTTTTGTGGAGACTGAAGATGCCGTGAACGTCGGGGTCGGCGCGGAAACCGACGCCGCCGGAATTCCGTCGGGGGGCGATATCTCGACGGAGTCCGGCGGCTTGACCGCGTCGCCCCTCGTTCCAACAGCGGAAGCCCCGGCGCAGGAGCCGACGCCGAGTCCGGCTGAGGGCGCGATCCCCGGTCTTGCCGCTGAGACTGAGTCGGGGGTTCAGGCGACCACTACAACGACTATCGTAAATCCTTTTTAACTTTATTGCCGTTCCATCTTGCTCAGCAGTCTATCCAGGCTGTCCGCGAAGCTTTTAAGCTCCCGAGCGCCCCGCTGCGATCCCCTGGGAGAGGGAGGAGCAAGCCCAAGAGTCCTTAGCTGAAGCGCCGCATCCCGGAGGGAACGCCGCTCCGCCACGTTTTCACTGGTAAAAACTAAGCCCCTGTCGTTGATGACGGAAATTTCTCGCAGCGCGAGGCGTTCCGCGAGAGCGGTGTCCCGGGTTACGACAAGATCGCCGAATGCGGCTTCGGCTTCGATGAGACTGTCCGCCGCATCCGGGCCCGCTTCGACGATTCGGCTAAGTTCGGGAGGCACGTCGGGGAGTCTTTTCGCGGAAACGAAGATCAATTCGGGAAATTTGCCCCTCCCCCGGGGGCTGCCTGCCCGGCGCAGCAGGAAGGCGCGCAGATCCTTGGGCAGGCTGTCCCCGTCGATCCATAGCTTCATCGGTCCCTCCTCGCTGTTTCAGCGCTCGTGCCGGTGGCGCCAGGATACCAGACTCGATATAGCGTTCCAGAACCTCTGATATCGCAGCTTCCGCAGGATGCGCCGAGGAAGGCCGAGCCGCCCCGTCGAAGCTGGAGTTCTTTCCTTTCCATTTTTATAGGGAAATCGGTTAAGCCGGCGCCTGGCGCTGTGAGTGTCGCCGATCCTTCAACGCAAAGCACGATTTCTGGTCCGTCGATCGGCATCAGCAGGGGGGGTTCCGAATCCAGGCGTATTCTTTCCAGGGCGAAATCCTCGACGGGGCAGGGCCAGGTTTCGATGTCCGGCCGGGCGGCCGGGCTCGATTTATTCAGAAAGCCGAAGCGGGCGGCTGGATCGATAACCCTCAACAGCTCGTCGACATCGATGTGCTTCCGGCTCAAGCCTCCCCTGACCACGTTGTCCGAAGATGCCATGACCTCGAGTATGGTTCCCTCCAGGTAGGAATGCATGAGCCCCGGAGGAATGTAGAGTCCCTGGCCTGGTTCAAGCAGCAGCAGGTTCATGAAAAGCGGCGCGAGAGCCCCCGGGTCGCCGGGATGGAGCCTGGACAGGCGCAGCGCCGTCGCTCCGGCTTCGCCGGCGGCCCCGTCCCCGCTCCCCGAGAGCAGCAGGGCTCTCGCGCCTGCCTC
>CAYVOD010000024.1:0-23956 GCA_964453055.1 uncultured Treponema sp.
CATCGCCGACTTTTCTCAGCTCCTTGAAGAGGCTTTCGATGTTGAGCGCCTCGGGTATCTTGGTTAGATAAGTCAGCTTGGTAGATCCCTTCCCAATGTCCAGGCTGGCGTCCATGGTCTGGATCTTGATGCCATGATCGTGCAAGACCTTGAATACCTTATCCCGGTCCATGGACGACTCGGCGAACCATACGCTCAGGTACTTGAAGCGCTCGGCGGGGAATATCCGTCGCTCCAAGGGCTCGAGAAAGGCTAGGGCGAAGATCACGAGGCCGAGGGTTATCAGGCTCGCCATCCACATGCCGCCGCCGATGGTGAGTCCGATGGCCGCGACCACCCAAAGGCTGGCCGCCGTGGTCATTCCTTTTACGTTGTTGCCGATTTTGATAAAAGCGCCCGCTCCAAGGAAGCCGATGCCGGACACTACCTGGGCGGCGATCCGGCCGGGATCGCCCTTATCGAGCCCGACCGTCTGGGGCATCCATATGGAGAGCATCATAAGTAGGCTGGCTCCAAGGCAGATGAGGATATGGGTGCGCAAGCCCGCCACCTGGCGGCGCATTTCCCGCTCGGCGCCGATGATACCGCCGGCTACCATCGCGAATAAAAGCCTGATAAGGGCTACCTCGGTAGTAATCTCCGTTGAGGAGAGGAGTTCGAAGATATTCACCCTTGCCCGCCTTTAGCCTCTGCCCTGGACTGGGCGAAGGCTTCGCTGTTGCGCTCCAGGTATTTCAAGTGGAAGTCGGGATGGCCGGCATATATTTTGAGCACCGCTTCGAGGCTCAGCTCCCCTCTCTCGGGGTGGAGTATCCACGCTTTTTCCCTAGTCTCGTCGTCCAGGCTTTTTAGCGATTCCGCGATGAATTTTCGCAGGGCTACGGCCAGGTCCAGGCAGAATAAGCCGTCGGTGTGGGCGTAGTTGTTCTTCAGCCTCCAGGCTTCGGGATCCCAGGCTGGTATGGGCTTGCCGGGCTCAGCCACGGCTCCGCGGAGGCGCATCACGAGATTGCAGTCGGCGTCCAGAAGATGGACCAGATGGTCGTTGGTGGACCAGGCGTCTTTCAGGGCGGGGACAAAGCGTAGCTCTTCGGGGCTCAATGCGTTCGCTCTTGAGATAAGCTTGTCGTAGGCGTGCTCGAAAGCGCTCACCAGCGCGACGTACTCGTTACGCTCCATACTCCTCCCCCGCGGATATCTGTATCGTTTTTCCGCGTTCCGCCCTCGGTAATTTCCGAGTATACTAGCTTCATGTCCGCAAAAGAACAGTATATCCTCGCCCTGGACCAGGGCACCACCTCGTCGAGGGCGATTCTCTTCAATCGCGACGGTATCATCATCGGCGTAAAACAGATACCATTCAAGCAGATATTCCCCCAACCCGGCTGGGTCGAGCATGACCCGGAGGAAATTTGGGCCACCCAGCTGGCCGCCGCCAGGGGGGCGATCGCCGCCGCCCAGGTAGAAAGCGACCAGATCCTGGCCATAGGCATAACCAACCAGCGCGAAACCAGCCTCCTATGGGAAAAGGACTCGGGGCGGCCCGTCTACAACGCCATCGTCTGGCAATGCCGAAGGTCGGCGGGCATCTGCGAGGAGCTCCGTTCGGCCGGACTGGAAAAGACGATTCGGGAAAAAACCGGGCTTGTGCTGGATCCCTATTTTTCGGGCACGAAACTGAGCTGGCTTTTCCGGGAGCGCCCGGATTTACTGCGAAAGGCCGAGCGGGGCGAGCTTTTCTTCGGGACCATCGATTCCTGGCTCATCTACAAGCTCACCGGGCGCCACGTCACCGACCCGACCAACGCCAGCCGCACCCTCCTCTTCGATATCCACAAGCGGAATTGGGACGAGGAGCTGCTCACGGCAATGAAAGTGCCGAGAACCATCCTGCCCGAGGTCTTGCCTAGCTCGGGGTTTTTTGGCGCTACCCGGCCCGAGCTTTTCGGCCATGCCATCCCAGTGACGGGCGTCGCCGGCGACCAGCAGGCCGCCCTCTTCGGCCACGCCTGCTTCAGCCCCGGGGAAGCCAAGAACACCTATGGCACCGGCTGCTTCACCCTTATGAACACGGGACCTTTCCCTGTCGCGTCGGAGCACAATCTCCTGGCGACCGTGGCTTGGGACCTGGGCAAGGGTTATACCTACGCCTTGGAAGGCTCCGTTTTTATCGCCGGGGCTGTCATCCAGTGGCTGCGAGACCAGCTGGGACTGCTTACCGAGTCGGCGGAAAGCGAAGCCCTGGCACTATCGGTTCCCGACACCGGCGGCGTCTACCTGGTGCCGGCCTTCGTCGGCCTGGGGGCGCCTTACTGGGATTCGGATGTTCGTGGCACGGTCGTGGGCCTTACCAGAGGCACGACCAAGGCGCATTTCGTGCGAGCCGCCCTCGAAGCAATAGCCTACGAATCGAGAGACCTCCTGGAGGCGATGGAAAAGGATTCCGGCCGGGCCTTGGCCAGCATCAAGGCCGACGGAGGAGCTTCGGCCAACTCCTTCCTGATGCAGTTCCAGGCCGATATCAGCGGGCGCTCCGTGGTCCTGCCCGAAGTCGCCGAGACGACAGCCCTGGGAGCCGCCTACCTGGCCGGCCTCGCCGCCGGATACTGGTCGAGCCTGGACGAGGTGAAGAAAAATTGGCGCAGGAAGCGGGAATTCAAGCCAGCGATGGGTCCTGAGCGGCGCCAGGAACTGGTCTCCGGCTGGGACAGGGCCGTGGCCGCGGCCAGAACTTTCCGCTGATACTCGAGCCAAAGTCTACAAGGGCCACGCGGAAGTTTTCGCGAAGCCCTTTGCCCTAAGCTTCGTATCCTTGTATGATGGGGAAGCAATGATGCGGTGACGGTGGCTTCGGGGCAGGCGCTGGAATTTTGCCGCGCCGCCGAAACGTCGGCATAATGCGTCCGGAGGTTTTTAATATGGACAGAGTGGAAAAGGCTCTCTCGATCCACAAAGGCGGTTCGTCCTGCTCGCAGGCGGTGTTTACGGCCTTCGCGCCGGATTTCGGGCTGGACGAAGGTATTGCCCATAGGTTGTCCAGCGGCCTGGGCGGCGGAATGGGAAGGCTCGGCCACAGCTGCGGCGCGATAACAGGCGGGGTGCTGGCCTTGTCCATGATATACGGCAGCGAAAGCGGCGCCGACCAGGCCGCCAAGCTGAAGACCTACGAGGAAGTAACCAAGCTCTTCGCGGCCATGGAGGCAATCCATGGTTCCTCCCAGTGCAAAGTCCTTTTGGAAGGAGCCGATCTATGGAAGGCCGAGGACAGGGAGGCGATGAAGGCAAAAGGCCTGAGCGACAAGGTTTGCAACGCCCTCATCGCCGATGTCGTGCGCTATGTCGAAGCGCATATGCCCAAAGGAAAATAGGATGGACGAGCGATTTCTCCAAGGCAGACATTTTCTGAAATCCAACTGGCACCTGGTGAAGGAAACGGCTTCGGACCAGTCCCGGGGCCTTCCTCCCCCTCCCCAGCAGGAACCGCCCCAGCCGGATGACAGCATCGTATGCCTGCCGGCGGTGGACAAGGCCTATGGTATCGAAAAAAATCCCCTTTCGGCTCCGGAGACTCTCCATCGGCTCCTGCTGTCCAGGCGTTCGAGGCGGGCGTTCAAAATCGAGGCGCTCCCCCTGGCGACCCTTTCCTATCTGCTCTGGTCCTGCGAGGGCGTACGGGAGAACAGGGGAAAATACTCTTTCCGCACCACTCCCTCCGGCGGCGCCAGGCACCCCTTGGACGTCTACGTGTTCGCCAGGAGAATCGAAGGGCTCAAGCCAGGGCTCTACCGCTATCTTCCCTTGGAGCACGCCCTCGTGCTCGAGCGGGAGGGGGACGATTCGAAAGCCCTGGACGCGGCTTTGATGGGACAACTGAGAAATTCCTCCTGCGTCATACTCTGGGCGGCGGTTCCCTACCGCAGCGAGTGGCGCTACGGAAAGGCCGCGGACAAGCTGGTCGCCCTCGACGCCGGCCATTCCTGCCAGAACCTTTATCTGGCCTGCGAGGCCCTAGGCCTGGGCACCTGCGCGATAGGCGCCTACGACCAGCAGGGATTGGACGAGTATCTGGGGCTTGACGGCGAAGATATGTTCGCCCTGTACGCGGCTCCCGTCGGCGTACCCGGCGGTGTTTCCCTGGATGATTGACCGACTAAATACCTTTGTGGAGGAATGAAGAATGAACCTCGATTTTGTGCGGCTTTCAATTCCCCAGGACTGCAATATCGTCGTGGGGCAATCCCACTTTATCAAGACAGTTGAGGATATCGCAGAAATTATGGCCGGCTCGGTGCCGGGCGCCAAATACGGCCTTGCCTTCAGCGAGGCATCCGGTCCCTGCCTGGTCCGCACCGCGGGAACTTCGCCCGAACTGGAGGCTGCGGCCAGGGACTGCGCCCTCGCCGTAGGCGCGGGGCACAGCTTTTACCTTATCCTCGGCCCGGGAGCCTACCCCATCAACGTCCTGGACAGGATCAAGGCCTGCCCCGAGGTCTGCAGGATCTTCGCCGCCACGGCGAATCCGCTCCAGGTCGTGAGGGCGGTGACCGAGCAGGGCGCCGGCATCCTGGGAGTGGTGGACGGCAGTTCCCCCAAGGGCGTGGAGGGCGAAGCCGACAAGGCCGACAGGAAGGCAATGCTCCGCCGCTTCGGCTACAAGTTCTGAGAATTGGCGCCTGGGATGCGGGCCGCTTAGCCCAGCAGATCCCTGTCTTCGGCGTAGTCCTTGCCCCGGGATCGCCTGAACAGCTCCACCAGGTCCGCGACGCCCATCTTTTCCTTCGTGCTTCCGCTCACGTCGGCCAGGATCCGTCCCTCGTGCATCATGATCACCCTGTCGGCCTGCGCCAGGGCTTGCTTCATGTCATGAGTGACGATGAGCGCCGTAAGATCGTATTCGGCTATGAAACGCTTAGTGAGCCTATCGACTATCTCCGCGTTTCCGGGATCGAGGGCGGCGGTATGCTCGTCCAGGAGCAGGACCGAAGGACGGGAAAGCACGGCCATCAGCAAGGTCAGGGCTTGGCGCTGTCCTCCCGAGAGGCGCGAGACGTTTTCCCTCAGCCTGTTTTCCAAACCCATATCGAGCTGGGCCACCTGATCGGCCAAGGCCTTGGCCTTTGCCTTGCTTACCGCGATACGCAGGCCCCGCGGACCTTTTCGCGCCGCCAAGGCGAGGTTGTCCAGGATAGTCATTTCCCCGGCGGTGCCCGCCAGGGGATTCTGCCGCACCCTTCCTAAATATGCCGCGCGGCGCCATTCCGGGTCCTTTCCGCAGTTTCGGCCGCCAAGGATTATCGTGCCTGAGCCAATAGGGACGGTTCCAGCGATAGCGTTGAGCAGTGTGCTTTTGCCCGCCCCGTTCGATCCGATGATCGAGACGGTCTGCCCCTTGGGGACTTCCAGGTCGATTTTGTCCAATACCTTCCTGTTTTCTCCGCCGCCCTGGGGGAAGGAAACCTCAAGCGCCTCGATTTTTATCATCGTCGCTTCTCCCCCGGCCGGGACAGGGCCTTAGGCTTTTTGCCAGCGTACTTGGATATGGTTATCGAACCGATTATCAACAGGGCGGTGAGAAGTCGCAGGTCGTTGGGGGTGATGCCCGCCACATAGCCCCAGGACCGGGCGACGTACATGAGGCCCTTGAATAGGATGGAGCCGGCCAGCACCCTGAAGATTTGGACGCCGATGAACTGGGACTTTATCAGGAGCTCGCCTAGCATCACGGACGCGAGGCCTGATGCGACTATGCCGGCCCCGAAGTTGACGTCGGCGAAGCCCTGGTAGGAAGCGGCCAAGGCCCCCGACAGGCCTACCAGGCCGTTGGCCAGGGCTATTCCCAGGCTCCGGAGGGAGACGGGATTGATGCCGGCCTGGATTACCGAGGCCTCGTTGTCGCCCATGGCTCCCATGGCTATGCCGATCTCGGTATGGAAGAACAGGTCCATCAGTCCCGCGACGAGGAGGGCGGCGAGCAGGGCGGCGATGAAAAGCGAAATATCCTGGGAGACCCCCGGGCCCAGCCAGGTCCGCGCGAAGTCCAGGATGGGATTGTTCCTGATCAGGGGGAGGTTGGGCCTGCCTCCCAGTATGCGCAGGTTTACCGAATAAAAGCCCGTCATGGTTATGATGCCCGCCAGGATAGGGGGGACCTTGAGCCTGTGGTGGATGAAGGAAGTGGCGAGGCCGGCCAGGGCTCCCGCGACGAAGCCCCCGACTAGGGCGAAGAGCGGGGCGGCGGCCGCGGCGCTTGAGCCCCCAGTCCCCGCAGCCAGCCCGGCCACGATCGCGCCAGCGGCCGCCGCCCCGGCCGGGAAAGACCCTTCGACGGTCAAATCGGGAAAATCGAGAATCCTAAAACTGATGAAAAGCCCGAGGGCCATGATCCCATAAACCAGGCCCTCGACAAGTATTCCTTCGATCATGTTACTTCTTAGTCACCGTCCCGCTAGACACCAGTACCGTAGCCCGATCCACCAGGGCCGGGTCAAGGCTGATTCCGAGCTTCGCTGCGACATCAAGATTGAGTACGAGATCAAGGGACTCGGGGTCTGTGGGCAGGAAGCCCGGAATATCCTTGGTCTTCTCCCCGTTCAAGATCCTGACCACGATTTTGCCCGTCGCCCGCCCCATCTGGTAATAATCGTAACCCAGGGCGACAAGAACGGGAATGGTCTCCGCCGAAGCCGGGTCCGCCGACATGAGGGGGATTTTCTTGTCGAGGCAGACTTCGGAAACCGCGTTCAGGGCGGAAAAAACCGTGTTGTCGTTGCCCAGGTACAAGGCATCGATCCGGTCCGCTATGGAGAGAAGCGCCGACTTGACCTCCGAGGAATTGGTTATTGTCGCCTCGACGTAGTCGATTCCCTTCTCGGTGCAGTATTCCTTGACAATCTCGGCCAAGGCCAGGGAGTTGGCCTCGCCGGAGGAATACACATGCCCGAGTCGCTTCACCGGAACCATGGACAGCAGCATATTGAGCTGAACCCGAACCGGCGTCATGTCGGAGGTTCCCGTGACGTTCGCTCCGCCCTTATCCATGCTCTCCACGAGGCCTGCCGACACCGGATCGGTTACCACTGAGTACACCACCGGCCTGTCCTTGATCTGATTGACCAAAGCCTGGGCAGTCGGCGTCGCTATTCCCACCGCCACGGCCACCTTGCTTTGCTTGAATCGCTGGGCGATCTGGCCGGCTGTCGCCATGTCGGCGTTGGAATTCTGCCTGTCCAGCTCGATCTCGGGTTTCGCCTCGGTGATTTCATCGACAATCCCTTGCTCCACCGCGTCGAGGGCCGGATGGGCGACGAATTTAGCTATGCCTACGGTCTTTTTCGCGTTTCCGCAGGAGAGGGCGAGAAAGGCCGCGCAAAAAGCCACGATCATGGAGACTTTGCTTCTCGACATTGGGAACCTCTGTTTCCGCCTTGATTGTTGAAAGGCAGGTTGATATTGTTACTATTAATAGTAACGCACGCACTATAGCTCTATCAGCGCGTACTGGTCAATAGTAACAGGCGAATTTTTTAAAGGATTTTCGCGGCTACCAGGACAATATCCTCTTTAGGAACATCGGCGTGAGGAGGCCTGCGTCCGGTCGGAACCGCGGCCATGGAATCCACCACGTCCATTCCCTTGGTCACCTTGGCGAAAACGCAATATCCCGCCCCGGGGCCCGGACCACGATAATCAAGGCTCGTATTATCCGAAAAATTGATGAAAAACTGACTGGTCGCGCTATCCGGATGGGGAGTCCTGGCCATCGAAAGGGTTCCCCTTTCATTGGAAGGACCCTTGGCCGCCTCGTTGACGATAGGATCCTTAGTTTTTTTCTGGTCCATCCCCGACACGAATCCGCCGCCCTGGGCTACGAATCCGGGAATGACCCTATGGAATATCGTTCCGTCATAGAATCCCGAGCGGACATAGTCCAAAAAGTTCGCCGCCGTGACAGGAGTCCTGTCCTCGAATACTTCCAGCTCTATCTCGCCCAGACTGGTGATCAACTTGACCATGGAATTAGGCATCGTTCCTCCCTTGCCGGGCAAGTATAGCATCCTCTCGCGGCTTAGTCCCGGCTTCTCGCCAAAAAGTCCGGCACTTCGCGATTTCGCCCCCCCGCCGCGGATCGCGGCGTCGGGTTGCGCATCCGCGGGCAAAAGTCTAGAGTGAATAGACAACCTAGCAGGGAGGAAGAGCAATGTCGTTTGAGAAGAAAACCATAGGATTCGTCGGCCTGGGCGTCATGGGAAACTCCATGGCCGGGCATCTGCTCTCGGCGGGTCACGACCTCGTCGTCTACACCCGCTCCCCGGCGAAGGCCAAGCCGCTGCTGGATCGCGGAGCGGAATGGGCCGAAAGTCTTGCGTCCCTGGCCCCCCGCTGCGACGTCATCATCACCATGGTCGGCCTGCCTTCGGACGTGGAAGAAGTATATTTGGGCGAAATTGGGCTCCTTGCCCACGCCCGCAAGGGGACACTTCTCATTGACATGACTACCTCCAGCCCCGAGCTGGCGGTTCGCATCCACGCCGCAGCCTCGGCCAAAGGCATGAAAGCCCTTGACGCCCCCGTCTCCGGCGGCGATACGGGAGCCCGGAACGCCACCCTCACCATCATGGTCGGCGGAGATGAGGAAGCCTACGCGGAAGCCGAAGCCCTTTTCGCGATAATGGGAAAGACGATAGTCCGCCAGGGCGGCGCCGGGGCGGGACAGCACACCAAGGCCGCCAACCAGATATGTATAGCCGCCAACTTGATAGGCGTGGTGGAAGCCCTCGACTATGCCTCGGCGGCGGGACTGGATCCCAAGCGGGTCCTTCTCTCCATAGGCGGGGGCTCGGCCGCAAGCTGGCAGCTCTCGAGCAATGGCCCGCGCATGCTGGAAGGGGATTTCAACCCCGGATTCTACGCGAAACATTTTCTCAAGGATCTCAGGATAGCCCTCGATTCCTCGAAGGCCCTTGGACTCACGCTGCCTCTGGTAGTCCTGGCCGAAAGCCTTTTCGCCAAGGTGCTGGCCCAGGGCTGGGGCGAGCGGGGAACCCAGATTCTCCACGAACTCTACAGGCGCGGACTTGTCTGAACCGCGACAGTCCGTGGCTTTGCGGGGCACTGCGCCGCCCGCCCTCGTCCGGGACGGTTCCCTCGTCCTGGGTTCCTGGGAAGGAATACCCGGCAAGGCCAATCTCATCGACGTCCACAGGCCTTACCATTACCCGATCCCGCGCTTTCTGCGCTCCTACAGGATAAAAGAATGGCAGTCTATCCAGGCCGGCGATCTCGACAACTTCATCTTCGCCGTACTCTACGACGCCAAATTCATAGGCATGGCCTCGGTGGACATCTGGGACAGGGCGGGCAGGAAAAAGGCCGGTTTCCGCCATACCTTTCCAGGACGTCGCTTCTCGCTTCCCGCCTCCCTCGAAAAATCCGAGATCGGCATAAAGGCCGGCCACCGAGAGCTTTCGATCTCCGTCGACATTGAAGCGGCATCCCTCAGGCTAAAGGCTTCGAACCGCCCCCGCAGGGCCAGCGCCGCCGCCTTCGACCTAGACCTGAGCTTCGACATGCGCGAAGACTCAAGTTCGGCATTTTCGGTCTGTCTGCCGCTCGGCCTCAACAGGGCTATGTATTCCACCAAGATCCTCATGCCCTGCTCCGGAAGCCTCGAGCTCGACGGAGAGCTGCGGCGGCTTGGCGCTGAAAATGCTCTCGGCATCCTGGACGATCACAAGGGTTATTATCCCTACCATCTTCACTATGATTGGGTGACGGGATTCGGCGTCGACTCATCCGGGCGCCGGATCGGCCTCAATCTCACGGATAACCAGGTCAAGGATCAGGCGCGGTATAACGAAAACCGGCTGTGGGTGGGAAACGCGGTTCACGCCCTGCCCCCGATCCGCATAACCCGTCCCTACGGGCATGCCGAACCCTGGGTCATCCAGGATACAGAAGGCATGGTAGATCTCGTTTTCCATCCCGAGGCGCCCCATGACATTAGGCTGCGCCTGGGGCTTGCCGACGTGGACTACTCGGGTCCCTTCGGCCGCTTCGAGGGAAGGCTGCGTAGCCCCTCCGGCGAAAAAGTCGACGCCTCCAAGCTCTACGGCATGGGCGAGGATAAAAATCTGAGGCTTTAGCTAACAGCCTAAGGATTGCCTGTGGACGAGCCGCCTATCGAAGCGACCCTTCGACGGGTATCCTTCGAAGGGTCGCTTCGCCGGATTCCCAGGCCGAAAGCCCTCGGTCAAATCTGCTTTCCGCTCCGAAGTTTTTCCTCGAACCGTTCCAGCGCCTTGCCCTTGAGCGGAGAATCCTCGACCTTGAGCAGTGCCTCCTGCCCCCGGCCGGCGGAGCCCAGGCGCCGCTTGAGCTCCTCCATCTCCTCGCCGTTGAACCGCACGCCGTGAAGTAGGTTGCGCTCGAAACTCTCGGTCGCCGCCGGGGCCACTGCCCTGGTGATTTCCAGCATAGTACGGGCGTAGAGCCTTATTTCTTTCTGCGCGTGGGGATCCAGCCTTAGAGAAAGGAACCTGAAAAGATTGTGCAGGTCTATCTGCCAGTACCATTCGGTATAGAGCGACAATGGCAGGTTGATCCTGGCCAGCTCCCTCGCCAGCCCCTCCTCCACGAGGGAGGAATAATCCTCGTAGGCCGCCTTCTGGCCTTTTTCCAGAAGCGCCCTGATTTTCGCAGCCTCGGCGGCCTCCACGGGCTCTTCGGCGCGGCCCTGCTTGTTATCCTCGCTCTGGGCGGCCACGTCGGCGTCCGCGGGCAGGTAGAACTCGTCCTTCATTATAGAATAGCGGCCGGAAATCTCGTTCACCCTGGCCGTCCTGTGGCGGATCCACTGACGGGCAACGAAGATCGGCAGCTTTACGTGAAAGCTCAGCGCGACCTGCTCGAAAGGCGAGGTGTGCTCGTGGCGCATGAGGTAGTCGATGAGCCCTGCGTCCTCCCGGTAGCTTTTAGTACCCTCTCCGTAGGATACCCTGGCCGCCTGAACGATGCGGGCGTCGCCGCCCAAATAATCCACCAGGCGGACGAATCCCTTGTCCAGAACCCTGAATTCCTTGTCGAGAATCGCCTCTGCCTCAGGTACTACGCAATGCGCCATTTTCTGCTCCTTACGCTGATATCCGACCCGGTCAACGCCTCGTAAGCCGGGAGGGGAAACCGGGGAAATCCCCGGAGAATTTATCGATAGTGTACTTGTCCGTGTCGGGGCCGTGACAGTCCGAGCCGTAGGTGAAAAAATACCCCATCGGCTCTGCGATGCCGCGGACGAGTTCGTTTATCGCCTTTGTCTTTTTGCTTCCCGAATACCAGTACAATTCCACCCCATCCACGCCTCGTCCCTTGAAATACTCCAGGAGAGCCCCGACCTGGGTTTTCTGTCGTTCCATCTCCTCGGGATCGTCGTTCCATAAATGCCCTATATGCGGAATGACGGCGAAGCCCTGATCGGCGTGCACCGCGGCAAGGCAGGCCGCCGTATCGGGCTTGGACAGCTTGTACTTGGGAAACCTGCCCGGCTTCATCCATTCCTTCTTGAATATTTTATAGTTCATGTAGGCAGGAACTAGTTTTTTATTTCTAAGGTAAAGAAATAAATCAACCTTGCTCCAGGACAGCAAGGACGATTCTTCCACCCTGACCGCCCCCGCGTCGGCCATGCGCCGGGCCAGCATATCCGCAAGACTCAGGTCTTCCCGCTTGAAGAAGGTCCGCGCCCAGTAAAGATAATAATCCAGCCGCTTTCTCCGCTCGTCCAGGACGCGCTGGAGCATGGCCCGGGTCGCGGCGCAGTCCTGATACGACTTGCCGGGAAAATAGGCCAGCAGTTCGCTTTTGTACCCGATCGCCGGGTCGGCCACGTCGATTTCGCAGGCGCTCACCCAGGACAGTCCCTGGGCCTCGCACTCGGCGGCGAAACGGCCGCTTCCTCCCATGGTATCGTGATCGGTCAAGGCGATGAGCCCTAAGCCGAGATGGACCGCGCCCTTGACAATATCCTCGGGCCAAAGGCTGCCGTCGGAAAACTTGGAATGAAGATGAAGGTTGGCGTTCACGGTTTCAGGCAGTATACAGAGGCCGCGCCGCCCTGTCCATCAACGCGCCGAACCAGGGTCTGGCATTTGGCTTGTTTTGGATGCCCTGAAAGATCGAGGCTTTTTATCGCTGTCTTCGGGCTTTTCATGGTGTACAATGGAGCCGTGGCACGACGAGCAAGCGTTTTCGAGCTGAACGACACGATCCTGGAACGGATAATTTTCGCCATGGAAGACCAGGGCAGGTCCCACTATATAGACTTGAGAACCGGGGAGCTGACGCCTAAGCCGGAAAAAAATCCTCAGGACCGAGGGTTTTCTGGGGAAAGCGTTCCAGATGGCAGCCTAGCGGATGCTTTGCTGCCCGAATGGATCGCCCCACCGCCCCGATGGACCCCCGCCGACGGTTTCCGCCTCATGGAATCCTTTTGCGCCCGCATCAGCCGAATGGAGACAAAACTCGCCCTCAATCGGGCGATATCCAGGGGCAAGGGCGTATTCAAGGCCTTCAGGCAAACCCTCTCGGAATATCCCGACGAGGAAGCCTTCTTCAGGGACTATAAAAACGCCATGCTTCGCCGCCACGTCGAGCTATGGATGGACGACATGAGGGAAGCCCTAGGCCTGGCCAGGCTGGGCGCAGAACCCGAGGAGCTTCAGGACCTGGCGGACGAGGAGTTCTGCCTCGAGACATCCTCCCTCGCGGAAGCACCTTTTTCGCTAGAGGATTTTATCGCTCGCGCCCTGGAGGAATCCCGGGCGTGGCTGCCTGATTCCGCCGCGGCGCTGGAAAAAGCCGAGCTGGGCGATTTTCTAAGCCGCCATATGAAGGATGGAATTCTTCACTACGTGAACGAAACCGAAGGCCGCCCCATCGCCGCGGCGGCTATGGCCTTCATCCCCATCGAGGGCGGAGCGGCGGGGCTGATTCGCTTCCTTCACGTCGTCCCCGAATTTCGCGGCCTGGGACTGGAACTCAAGCTCGTCGACAGTCTCCGCTCCCGTTGCCGCGGCGCTGGGCCGCGGTCTTGCTTTCTGCGCAGCGCTCTCGTCTCCCCAAGCCTTTCGGCCATCCTGGAAGGCGGCGGAATAAAAACCTGCGGAGTCCACTACCTTATCGAATAAGCGGATTCGCCGACTATCGCTTATCGAGATGATCGGCCCAGTCATCAGGCTCATCCGCCGGCCCAAGCCCAGCGAGGCCAAAATCAGGCCCGATCCCGAAACGCACAATATCCACCTCGCCGGAGGGCAGGAATTCCACCCCCTCTTCCCGAAGAAGCCTGCGCTGAAGCTCGGCCCCTTCCTTAAGTCCGATGCTTCCGTCCCGTTTCAACACCCGCCACCATGGAAGGGAATGTTTTTTCGACATGGAATGAAGAACCCTGGCCACTCGCCTCGCGTCGGCTCCCGCCCTTGGGCAGCCGGCCAGCTCCGCTACCTTCCCGTAGGAAATCACCTTGCCGTATGGAATTGATCGGAGCAGCTCCACGATCATCTTCGTCGTTTCCGTCGCCATGCGAATAGTGTACAACAACCGCCGTTCCGGCTGCCAGGCCGAGGGCTTAGCCAATCCGGGAAGTTTTCATCCCGAAGGAGGGTTTTTCAAAAGCCGGCGAACTTTTGAAAATGCCTCGGGTATGCTATAGTCTTTTCAAGGTATCCCCTGGGACCGGCGGCGGTACTTTACATTTTTTCAATTTTTGTAAACCATGCGACCAGGGGCCATGTCGCCTATCTACGCTTCTCGCTCAGAGGAGGATGCCGAAATGAAAACCTGTTTCCTGTTTCCCGGCCAGGGAGCCCAATACCCGGGCATGGCCAAGGATATCTACGACACAAGCCAGGAAGCCCGCAAGCTCTTCGACTTAGCCTCGGAAGCCTGCGGCGTGGACATGAAAAAACTTCTTTTCGAAAGCGACGAGGCCGTTCTCAAGGAAACCCGAAACACCCAAATCGCCATGGCCCTGGCCGAGGCGGCGGCGGCTCTCTGCGCCAGGGAACACGGGCTCGTCCCCTCGGGTTTCGCGGGTTTTTCGGTGGGCGAATGGCCAGCCCTGGCCGAAGCCCAGGTGATCAGCCATTTCGACATGTTCCGCCTCGTCGCCGAGCGGGGAAGGCTCATGGACGAGGCCGGAAAGCGCTCCGGCGGCTCCTCGATGAGCGCGGTGCTCTACCTGGCGCCGGAAAAAATAGAGCAGGCTATAGCCGAAGCCGGCCTAAAGCAGGTATGGGTGGCCAATTACAACAGCCCCGTCCAGTGCGTCATATCCGGGACCGAAACCGAGCTGGCGACGGCGGAGGAAGCGCTCAAGGCCGCGGGAGCCAAGCGGGTGATACGGCTCAAGGTCTCCGGCGCCTTTCACTCGCCGATAATGGCGCCGGCGGCCGAAGCTTTCGCCGAACAGGTAGCCGGCGTGAGCTTCGGAGACCCCAAGGTCGCCCTTTTCTCCAACGTGACAGGGGACCGCATAAAGAGCGGGGCCGAAGCCAAGCGACTGGCCGTCGCCCAGATCACCAGCCCCGTCCGCTGGATCGACGAGGAGCGCAGCATCGCCGCTGGAGGCTTCGACCGCTGCGTCGAAACCGGCCCGGGCAACGTGCTGGCCGGTTTATGGAAGGCCTCGGGCTCGAGCATCCCCTGTCTTGCCGGCGGTACCCTCAACGATATATCGGCCATGTCGCTCTGATATCAATAGAAGGAATAAATAAATGAACCAGCTTCTTAAAGATAAGATAGCCGTAATCACCGGCGCTTCGCGCGGGATCGGCGCCGCGATGGCCGACAGCTTCGAGGCCGAGGGCGCGAAGGTCTACAGATTTTCGCGCAGCCGGCCCGAAGCTCGCGCCGGCGCGTCCGCCCCGAACTGGATCGCCTGCGACGTGGCCGACGAAGCCTCTGTCGAGGCAGGCATAAACGCCGTGCTGGCCGCCGAAGGCAGGATCGACATCTTGGTGAACAACGCGGGCATCACTCGGGATGGACTGATCATGCGCATGAAGACGCAAGACTGGGACGTGGTCCAGGACACCAACCTGCGCAGCGCCTTTTTCCTGAGCCGGGCGGTAGCCCGCCACATGCTCAAGCGCAGGGAAGGCTGCATCCTCAATATATCCAGCGTCGTCGGCATCATTGGAAACGGCGGGCAAACCAACTACTCCGCCTCCAAGGCCGGCCTCATCGGCTTTACCAAGAGCCTCGCCCGGGAGCTCGCTCCCCGGGGAGTCCGGGTAAACGCCCTGGCGCCGGGCTTCATTCGCACCTCGATGACTGATACAATTCCCGAAGAGTTCAAGCAAAAGCTCCTGGATTCCATACCTCTCGGCAGGGTAGGCGAAGCCGAGGACGCTGCCAACGCCGCTCTTTTCCTTTGCTCTCCTCTGGCGGCCTACCTCACCGGCGTCGTACTCCAGGTAGATGGCGGAATGGGGATGTGAATATGGAACAAAGAAAAGTCGTCGTCACCGGACTTGGCGTGGTAAGTCCAATCGGCAACGATATTCCCAGCTTCTGGGAATCTGTCAAGGCAGGTCGCTCCGGTATCGGGCCGATCAGCCTCGTGGACGCCTCGGACATGGCGGTGCGCATCGCCGGCGAGGTCAAGGGCTTCGATCCCACCCTGCGCATCGATCCGAAAGAAGCCAAGAAGATGGACCGCTACACCCAGTTCTCGGTCTTCGCAGCCGCCGAAGCCCTGGCCGACGCAGGGCTGTCCAGGGAAACTATAGAGACCGAGCGGACAGGCGTCTGCATCGGCACGGGACAAGGTGGCTCGGCCAGCATCGAGGAGGCGGTCACCCGCCTGGTAGAGCGAGGTCCCACCCGGGTGCCTCCCCTCACGGTGGCGAAGGCCCTGGCCAACTTCGGCCCGGCCCAGATAGCCATGACCTTCAACATCACCGGCCCCTGCCAGTGCATCGTCACAGCCTGCGCCGCCGGCACGGATGCCATCGGACAGGGCATGCGGCTCATCAGGGACGGCCACGCGGAAACGATCATCGCAGGCGGCTCCGAGGCGAGCATCGTGCGCATGTGCATGTCCAGTTTCATCAACATCCAAGCCCTTTCGACTCGTAACGAAGAGCCCGAAAAAGCCTCCAGGCCCTTCGACCGGGACAGGAACGGCTTCGTCATGGCCGAGGGAGCGGGAATCCTCATTCTGGAGGAGTACGGGCACGCCAAGGCCAGGGGAGCCAAGATCTACGCCGAGGTCGCAGGCTTCGGCCAGACCTGCGACGCCCACCACCTCACGGCCCCCGACCCCGAAGGCGCCGGAGTCTCCAGGGCCATAAAACTCGCCCTCGCCGACGCCGGGCTGAAACCTGAGGACATAGACTGGGTGAGCGCCCACGGCACATCGACGCCGCTGAACGATCCCATCGAGACCAAAGCCATAAAAACCGCCTTCGGCGATCATGCCAAGCGGCTCAGGGTGTCCAGCCTCAAGTCCATGACGGGACACTGCATAGGCGCCGCTGGCGCCATCGAATCGATCGCCGGCATCCTGGGAATGAGGGATGGCTATGTACACGCCACGATCAATTACGACAACCCCGACCCGGCATGCGACCTCGACTATGTCCCCAACAAAGGCCTGGACATGCCTATCCGCGCCTTCATAAAAAATTCGATGGGTTTCGGCGGACAAAACGCTGTGGTAGTTTTTAAAACCGTGCGATAATATGGCGTGAGCAACTCAGCTGTACCCACCGAGCCCGTTCTAGAATCAGGCAATCCGCTCAGCATAGGCGCCTTCCCCGGCCCGGAGGGGGTGAATTTTTCGATTTTCTCCCGAAACGCCCGGGCCATGACCCTCTGCCTCTACGACACTATCCACCAAAGCTTTCCTTCCCGCCAGTTTCGGCTCGATCCCCTGGCCAACAAAACAGGGGACATGTGGCATTGCCATATCAAAGGCCTGAAGCCCCAGGCCCTCTATCTCTGGCGCGCCGACGGACCCTACGAGCCCGCGGCCGGACAGCGCTTCAACCCAAACCGTGGCCTGATCGATCCCTACGCCAAGGCCCTCACCAACGGAACCTGGAACCTGAGCGGAGCTCTCGGCTACGATCCGGCCTCCCCCGAGGCCGATCTCTCCTTTTCCTCCCATCGTGACGACGCGAGCCTGCCCAAATGCGTCGTCGTGGACGACGAATTCGATTGGCAGGGCGATGCTCCCCTCAATTATCCGCTGAAGGACTGCGTCATCTACGAGACGCACGTGCGCGGCCTCACCAGAGGGTTGCTGCGCCGCGCCGGCGCCGCCCCCGGCCCGGAAAAGCTGGCGGCCGGACCGAGCCTCCGGGGCGGCGCCGCCCTCCCTCCCGGCGTCGAAGCCTTGGAGCATCCAGGCACCTACCGCGGCGTGGCCGAGATGATCGGCTACTTCAAGAGGCTCGGCGTAACCAGCCTCGAGTTTCTTCCCCTCCACGAATTCGACTCGGCCGAGCACTTCCGCAGGAACCCGAAGACCGGCGCGCTGTTGAACAATTATTGGGGCTACTCCCCCCTGGCCTTCTTCGCCCCCAAGGCCGGCTACGCCTATATGGACGGCGAAGCCCACGACCAGGGCGATCCCTCTTTCCCGGTGAGGGAATTCAAGTACATGGTCCGTGAACTCCACAAGGCCGGCATCGAGGTGATACTCGACGTGGTGTTCAACCATAGCGCCGAGGGCAACGAGCTGGGCCCGACCCTCTCCTTCCGGGGCCTGGACAACTCGATCTACTACATGCTCGACCAGGACAGGCGGCGGTACAAAAACTACTCCGGCTGCGGCAACACCTTGAACTGCAATCACCCGGTCATGCGCGGCCTCATCCAGGACTGCCTGCGCTACTGGGTGGTCCAAATGCACGTCGACGGCTTCCGCTTCGACCTCGGCTCGATCCTGGGCAGGGATTCGACGGGAAAGCTGCTGGAGAACCCTCCGGTCATCGAGTCCATCGCCGAGGACCCCTTCCTTCGCGACACCAAGATCATCGCAGAGGCCTGGGACGCCGGCGGGGCCTACCAGGTAGGCTCCTTTCCGGGGGGCCGGTGGGCCGAATGGAACGACAAGTACAGGGACGACGTGCGCCGCTTCTGGCGCGGCGAAAAGGCGGGAGCCCTCCATCTGGCCACCCGCATTACCGGATCCAGCGACCTTTTTCTCAGGGACGGCAGAAAACCCTTCCATTCAATTAACTTCGTCACCGCCCACGATGGCTTCACCCTCAACGACCTGGTCAGCTATTCCCGAAAACACAACGAGGAAAACGGCGAGGAAAACCAGGACGGAGCTGCCGAGAACTGGTCCCAGAACTTCGGCGCCGAAGGCCCCTCCGAGGACCCCTACATCGAGGCGAAACGCTCTTCCCAGCTGCGCAACTTCATGGCAACCCTCCTTTTGTCCATCGGCACACCCATGGTGCTAGGAGGCGACGAGATTCGGCGCAGCCAGGGCGGCAACAACAACGCCTACTGCCAGGACAACGAAACAAGCTGGTACGACTGGAGCGGCGCCAGGCGGAACAGGGAGCTTCTGGATTTCTTCTCCAGCCTGGTCGCCTTCAGGAAAGCCCATCCGGCCTTCAGGCGCCCGGAATTCTTCACCGGCCTGGACACGGACCGCAACGAACTACCCGACATTACCTGGTACGACGAGCGGGGCCTGCCCCCCGACTGGAGCAGCCTCAACCATACCCTCGCCGCCATGATAGACGGTTCGGCCCAGGAGACGAGGGAAGAGGAGGACGACGACTTCTACCTCATGTTCAACGCTTCGAACCACGGCATCCTGTTCTCCATACCGAGGCACCCCAGGGGCCTGCCCTGGCACGCCATCCTCGACACGGGAGACCAGGGCGCGAAAGGCATACTTACGGTGGAGGAGGCCAGAAACAGGCCGCCCGAGGGCAAGACCTACGCTCTGGCACCCCGCTCGATGGTCCTCCTGGCGGCTCCACGACCGAGGAATTAGCCATACTTGGCCATCCCGCGGCGCGCCCCCGCGCGTCTCGCCTGGCGCGCCCCCGATTTTACTTGCCCCGGGAGCGGGCGAATCCGTATATTCTATTCGAAGTAACAGTATGGAAAGAATTGAACGACAGGAAAAACCCACAGCAGCGTATTTTCTCCGCCGGGGGATGAGGGAACTTTCAAGCCACAGGCCGGACCGGGCCATAGCCAGCCTCAGGCAGGCCGTGGATGCCATACCTCCCTCCTGCTCCGACGAGCTCTCCCAAGCCCTCTATTGGCTTTCCGTCGCCCTGCTTCGCCTGGATGAGCGTCCCTTGGCCGTGAAAAGCCTCGCCTCCGCGCAGAAACTGCGTCGCCGTGGCTACGCCCGCAGGCTCTATCTGCGCAGCGTAAACGAATACGGCATGCCCAGGCAGGCCAACGCTTCACTGGACGATTTCTACGCGTTCACCAATCTCCAAATCGCCTATTATCTGGGCAAGAAATCCTCGAGCCGCTTCGATTCCTTCCAGGAAAAAGACGCAGTGCTTAGGCTTATCCTCGATGCCTGGAAACGGCTCTCCGCCTCGGGCCGGCTCACCGGCCTCGACGCCTGCGAAAAGCTCGATAGCTTCAGGAAAATGAAGCTCCACTACCCAAGCTTCGGCCTTTCCAATCCCCACAGGGTTATCGTCCGAGCTTCCTTCGGCGCCGCGAGTGCCGACTCCGCCTCGAAGAAAGCGGCCGATCGCTGTCTCTGCGGTTCGGGCCTACCCTACGGGCAGTGCTGCGGCAGGGTAAAACACCTGCGGGAACTCTAAACAAAGACCGATCGTTTCATTTCCACACAATAGAAAGCGATTTTTTCTCGACCATGTAATTACGAAACACTTTGCCCTGCATAAATTCCTCCCCGATTATTTTTACGCCTGGGTCTCTTTTTTGAAAACTTTTATAACTATATATGGTATATATAATTATTAGTATCTTACTTTTATTGTGTCTTTAAGGGTTTTTTTGGCACGACATGTGCATCTATTTAGGCAAGGAGAGAAACGATGAGCAAAAAAAATTCCTACATGTACACCGGCAACGAAGCTTCCGAAGAAAATATTCTCTCTATCTACCTTAAAGAAATCAACAAGATCCCCCTCCTCAGCAGGGAACAGGAAAACGAGTACGCCACCAGGGCCGCCAACGGCGACAGCTTCGCCAAGGACATGCTGGTAAAATCAAACCTCCGCTTCGTGGTCAACGTCGCCAAGAAATATCAGAATCAGGGGCTCCCCCTTTCGGACCTCATATCCGAAGGCAATATCGGTCTCATGAACGCCATCGAGCGCTACGATGTCAGCAAAGGTTTTCACTTCATCTCCTACGCTGTGTGGTGGATACGCCAAGCCATTCTCAAGGCCGTCTGCGAAAAAAGCCGCATGATCCGCCTTCCCCTGAACCGGGCAAACGAATTGGTCCAAATCGAAAAAGCCCGAAAAAACTTCGAAGGCCTTTCCGAGGACCAGGAAATAAGGGACGTGGCCACCTACCTCAACATGGATCCGGACCATGTCGCCGAAATCGTGGCGGTATCCAGGGATCTCGTATCCCTCGACAGCCCGGTCTACGACGAGAAAAACGCTAGCGTCGTCGGCGATTTCATAGAGAACGACCTCTATCAGAGCCCCGAAAACTACGCCTCGGAGCTCAACCTCAAGGACGACCTCAACAAGGCCCTTGAAGTCTTGAACATCAAGGAAAGACAGGTAATCGAATATCGCTTCGGCATTAACGGAAAAAGGCCGATGAGCCTGAAGGAAATCGGCGATCGCATGCATCTCACCAAGGAAAGAATCAGACAGATCGAAAAAGCCGCCCTCAGGAAGATTTCCGTTCCCGAAGTAATGGAGAGGCTGGAAGCTTACGTAGCCTAACTAATCGCTCCTACGAGCTTCTGGGCCTTTCGGCCTCCAGTCCTTCTTTTGATACGTGAAGGAGCCACGCCCATATGTAGGTAGTGTGGGCGATGGCATGCAATATGGATGCGCCGCCCGGGCAAGTGACCCGGGCGGTTTTTTTCGTCCTGGCGACGATTATCCCAAGGCGTCGACTTTTGCCCGTTCGGGCTATCGCCGGATCAAGACTTCGCCGCCCTTCGGACGGCTGTCGATACCTCCACGGCTGTGGTATAAATAGCCATGCGATTCAACGATTACTCAAAATCGACCAAAGAAGGAATTTCCGCCGCCATCCTCGCCGAACTAAACGACGCCAGGGCCGAGTATCCCTCATTTTCAGGCGAAAGCGCCGGTATTTTCGATCTTCTCGAAGAGTATTCTTTGGCGGGCAAGATGCTGAGAGGTGTCCTGGCTTGCCTTTCGGCGGATTTATTCAGGAAAAGCGCCGCGTTCGGAGCCTCCGCCGCCCTCGCGCCCGGAAGCTCGCCGACATCGAGTCCGCAATCACGGCAAAGGTCGGGACAAGCCGATTATCCAGAACCGGCCCCACGCAAGGACAAGACCGAAATCTTCAAGCTCGCGGCGGCCTTGGAACTCCTCCAGGCCGGACTCCTGATTCACGACGACATCATGGACGAGGATTCCCTGCGTAGGGGAATGCCTACGATGCACAAGCGTTTTGAACGGGATGCCGCGGGCTCGGGCGCCCGCGACCCAGCCCATCTCGGCGAGTCCCTCGCCCTCTGCGCCGGTGACATTTGCTATTTTTCCGCCTGGAATCTCGTCTCGGGCTTTGGAACCGAAACGCAGCGGCTCTTTTCCCGGGAGCTGGCAAAGGTATGCCTAGCCCAGGCCAGGGATGTCCGCTTTGGCGCCCGCGAGAGCTTTCCCGCCCTGGGCGAGATACTCGAGGTATACGCCTACAAAACCGCCCGATACACGATCTGCCTCCCCCTCATGGCCGGGGCGCTAGCCTCTGGCAGACCCGACGCTCTGCCCCTCCTTGAAGATATCGGCCTCAATCTAGGCCTCATTTTCCAGCTTAAGGACGATTACTTAGGCCTATTCGGCGACGAGAGCCGCCTAGGAAAACCTATAGGCTCGGATCTACGGGAAGGCAAGAAGACGCCCTATATGATTCTCCTGCGCCCCCTTCTCTCGGATCACGAGCGCGAACGATTCGATTCCGTTTTCGGAAACGACTCGATAAGCCCCGTCGACGTCGACTACGTTCGATCCCTTATTCTGAGCCACGAAATAGACAAAAGCCTCGCTAAAACGGAGAAGGAATACTCCCAAAAGGCCCGAGACTCCCTTTCGAACCTCCTGCTGACCCTTCCCGAGCTCGATCAGGAAGCCGCGGAGGTCCTGAAGGATTTTGTCGACTATTCACTTTCGAGGAGTCGTTAATTCCCTCGCGATGCGCGGGAAGTCAACGAAAATGTTTCACGTGGAACAATTGCCAGCCTTGACCCGTAGAGCAGCATCTGCTGTTTCACGTGAAACAATTAGGATCCATCTCGCACGCTCATCCTGACATTGTTGCGACGATACGCACGACAGAGCGCTTTCCCCTCGCCTTCGCTCTTCCGTCCGCCATTCAAAGATCAAAAGTAATTAATCATCGGCTTTGGCGAAAGTTTACGCGCAAAAAAGCCTTCTCGGCCCGCGCCAAGAAGGCTTTTCATAATTTCAATCGCGGTTGTCGCGTTGAACGCCTTATTCGTTATCCCCGTCTGGGCCGTTCTCCCGCTCATCGGCGTCGTCGTTTTCGTCGGATTCTTCGGAGTCGGCGGTTTCGCTCGATCGGTCCGATCCTCCTGTTTGTCCTGGAGCCTGCGCGGTGGCCGCAATGTCGGCGCTATCCACTCCTTCCCCGTTTTCCGCTTCGGCCTTCTCCGCGGCGGCAGCCTCGGCCGCGGCCGAGGCTGCCGCCTCAACCTCGTCCCTAACTATCTTGTCCAAGCCGATGACGAAGTCGGGTGGATCTATGTTGACCACCCTGACGCCCCTGGCGCCTTTACCCATGACGCGGACGCTGGACACCTGGATCTTAATGGTCTTTCCCTGGGAGGTGATAAGCATGGCCTCGTCTTCCTCGGAAATCGAAACCGCGCCGACTATCTCGCCGGAGACGTCGTCCGGTACGTAAATCATCTGGCCGCCCGTTCCCCGCCCGTGGGCGTTGAACGCGTCGTAGGCTACCCGCTTGCCGTAGCCGTTTATAGTGATAAGCGCCATGTCCTCGGCGTCGTTCACCCTCAGCATGGTAGCCAGCTCGTCGTCGTCGGAAAGCCTGATTCCGCGCACGCCCCGGCTTGCCCTTCCCATTGCCCTTACCTGTGATTCGTTGATGCGGAGCGCCTGTCCTTTCCTGGTTATGAGCATGACCTCGTCCTTGCCTCCGGTGAGGCAGGCGGATACGAGCCTGTCGCCCTCGTCCAGGTGGATCGCGATAATCCCCCTGGTCTTGGCGTTGACGAAGGCGCTCAAAGCGACCTTCTTCACGACGCCCTTCAGGGTTCCCATGAGGAGATACTGGCTTCCGCTAAAGTGCTTGAAGTCGATCACGGTGGTGATTTCTTCGTTCGGCGAGATGGCCAAGAGGCTCTTTATATGGGCGCCCCTGGCCTGACGGCTGGATTCGGGTATTTCGTGCACCTTGAGCCAGTAAGCCTTGCCTTCGCTGGTTATGAAGAGCAGGTGGTCGTGGGTGTTGGCGACGAAAAGCTGCTCCACGAAATCCTCCTCCAGGAGGTTCGCTGAATTGGAGCCCTTCCCGCCCCTGCCCTGGGAGCGGTAGAGATGGACGGAAACGCGCTTTATAAAGCCTTTGTTGGAAATGAGGATGGCCATTTCCTCGGGCTTGATGAGGTCTTCGATATTGATGGCTTCCAGGTTGTCGACGACGATCTCGGTGCGCCGCTCGTCCCCGTATTTCTTGGCGATTTCGAGGATATCGTTCTTCACGACGGCGAGAATCATCGCCTCGCTTGCCAGAAGCTGCTTTA
>CAYVOD010000025.1:0-23768 GCA_964453055.1 uncultured Treponema sp.
CTGGAGATGAACCATATATCCAAAAGTTTCCCCGGGGTCCAAGCCCTGGACGACGTGGGTCTTAAGATCAAGCCCGGCACGGTCCACGCCCTCATGGGCGAGAACGGCGCCGGAAAATCCACCCTCATGAAATGCCTTTTCGGCATCTATATACCTGATTCGGGGGAAATACTTCTTGACGGGAAACCCGTCAAGTTCAGCTCCGCCCGGCAGGCCTTGGACGCCGGGATTTCGATGATCCATCAGGAACTCCTTCCCGTGCCGTACAGGCCTGTCATGGAGAATCTCTGGCTAGGCAGGATCCCGACGAAGCGGGTAGGACCGTTTTCCTTCGTGGACAGCAAACGGATGTTCGAGGACTCCAAGTCCCTCTTCAGCTCCCTGGGCATGGATATCGACCCCAAGGTCTGGGTCAGAACCCTTTCAGTCTCCAAGGTCCAATCCCTTGAAATAGCCAAAGCCGTTTCCCACAAGGCTCGGGTCATCATAATGGACGAGCCCACATCCTCCCTCACCGAGAACGAGGTCGGGCAGCTCTTCGGAATCATCAGGGATTTAAGGGCCAAAGGCGTGTCTATCATCTATATTTCTCACAAGATGGAAGAGATTCTCGAAATCTCCGACGAGGTTTCCATAATGCGGGACGGGCGCAGCGTGGGAACCTATATGGCCACCGAACTGACGGTGAACGCAATCATTTCCAAAATGGTGGGCAGGGACCTGACCCACCGCTTCCCTCCCCGGAGCAACAAACCCGGCGACGTGGTCCTCAAGGTGAGCGGCTTGAACTCAGCCGAATCCAAGTCCTTCAAGGATGTTTCCTTCGAGCTGCATAAGGGGGAGATCCTGGGCATAGGCGGCCTTGTGGGCGCGAAGCGGACCGAGCTGGTGGAATCGATTTTCGGCTTGAGGCCTCTGGAGTCGGGCAAAATCGAGCTCAAGGGAGAGGGCGTTCTAATCGCCTCGCCCCGGAGCGCCATAGCCCGCGGCATGGCCCTTCTCACAGAAGAGCGCAGGGCCACCGGCATCGTTCCCATGCTCTCGGTCCTGGACAACACGATCCTGGCCAACCTACGCCGCTACGTGGGCAGGGCAGGCTTCCTCAACGAAAAAAAGGCGGGCGCGGACGTCGACAAGAGCATAGAGCAGCTCAGGGTGAAGACCCCCACGCCCAAGACCCGGATCAAGGACCTTTCGGGCGGAAACCAGCAGAAAGTGCTCTTCGCTCGCTGGCTCCTCACCGAACCGGACATACTCATACTCGACGAGCCCACCAGGGGCATCGACGTGGGGGCCAAGTACGAAATCTATACGATCATCGCCGACCTCGCCGCCAGGGGCAAAAGCATTCTCATGATATCGTCGGAGATGCCCGAGCTACTGGGCATGTCGGACCGCATCATGGTCATGTGCGAGGGAAGGCTCACCGGAATCCTGGACGGAAAGACAGCGGATCAGGAAACGATAATGCGGCTCGCGACCCAGTTCATGTAGGAGAAAAAAATGTCTTCAGCAAAAAACCCGGAAGAAATCCAGGCCAAAAATCTGGCCCGCCAGAAGGCGATCAAGGATTTTTCACTCAAGTACGCCATCTACCTCGTTTTCGTAGCCCTCATCATAGGCATTACGATCAAGTCCCCGTCCTTCATGTCCCTGCAGAACCTTCGCAACATACTTTCCATGTCGGCCACCAGGATCATCATCGCCATGGGCGTGGGAGGCATCCTCATCACCGGGGGCACAGACCTTTCGGCGGGCCGCCAGGTGGGACTGGCGGCGGTGGTCTCGGCATCCCTCCTCCAATTCGCCGAGTACGCCCGGAGGATGTACCCCCACATGCCCGATCTCCCCCTTTGGCTGCCCATCCTCATCGCGATCGTCGCCTGCGCTGTACTCGGCCTGGCCAACGGCGTTATCATCGCCTATCTTAAGGTCCCTCCCTTCATCGCCACCCTGGGCATGATGGTGGCCACCTACGGCATCAACTCCATCTATTTCGACCGGCCTCCCTACGGGGCCCAGCCCATCGGGGGCCTGCGCAAGGATCTCACCACCCTGGGCTCGGGTTACGTGGGTTTCGACGGCACCTACTCGATACCCTATATAGTCATCATCGCCCTGGTCATCGCGGCCCTGATTTGGCTTTTGCACAACAAGACCAGGTTCGGCAAGAACATCTACGCCATAGGGGGCAACCCCGACGCGGCCAAGGTTTCGGGAGTCCCGGTCAACAAGAACCTCCTGGCTGTCTACACCATCGCCGGGGCCCTCTATGGGCTCGCTGGCACCTTGGAAGCCGCGAGGACAGGCGGAGCGACCAATAATTACGGCAACGGCTACGAGCTGGACGCCATCGCCGCCTGCGTCGTGGGCGGGGTCTCCACCTCCGGCGGCATAGGCACAGTGCCGGGCATGATAATCGGCGTCCTCATCTTTAGCATCATCTCCTACGGTCTTACCTTCATCAACATGAACCCGTACTGGCAGCAAATCATCAAAGGCGCTATCATAATCGCCGCCGTAGCGCTCGACATAAGGAAGTATTTAGCCAAACGATGAATAGAATCGATGTATTGATAATCGGAACGGGTCCGGCTGGCCTGGGCGCCGCCTTCGGGCTCCTGGAAAAAAGTCCGGGGCTCTCCATAACGATGCTCGACAAGAGCGAAGCCTCCTCCGGGGGCTTGCGGAACGACTGCAAGATGAACTTCACCTGGCCCATCGGCTTCCCCGAAAGCTGCTGGGAACAAGGTCAGGCTGAAACCTACCTTCGAAAGGTGGAAGCATTTCTCGAACCATCCATAATGGACAAGAAAAACGTCGGAAGGTACAGCCACAGGGCCGAGAAACTAGGGGTCAGGCTTCTCGAGATCCGCCAGTCCCACCTGGGCACCGACGGAGGCCTGGAACTGATCAGGCAACTTGTTGGCAGGCTGCGCGATCGCGGCGTGGAGATATCCCTGGGCGAGAAAGCCCTTGATTTCGACCTGGAGCGCAAGACAGCCCGAACCGATAAGCGGGAAATCCCCTACAAGCAGCTTATCGTTGCCCCAGGCAGGGGAGGCTTCGCCTTTCTCCAGGAGCTGATGAACAAGGCGGGGATCGCCTACAGGGACAACGTGGTGGATATCGGCCTGCGGGTCGAGACCAAGGAAGAGCGATATCCCATCGTGCGGGACTACTACGATCCCAAATTCTACTTTCCCAAGAAAACCCGGACCTTCTGCACCAATTCCAGGTCGGCCTACGTGGTCCAGGAAAAATACGGCGACGAGGAGGGCGGGCTCTGGTACTCGGTGAACGGCCACGCCTGGTCGTCTTCCCGCCCGGAAAACGGGCTCACCAATTTCGCCATTCTCAAAACCGTAACCCTCACGGCTCCCTTGGCCTCGGGACAGGCCTACGCCCGGATGCTGGGCATGCAAGCCGCTCTCCTGGGCGGCGGAAGGCCGATCATGCAGCGGGTGGGAGATTTCAGGCTGGGCAAGCGATCCTTCGCCGAATCCTTCACCGGGGATCTGTACGACTTCGAGCCCACCCTGCCCTCCTGCACTCCCGGAGATATCGCGCTCTCGGCGCCGGCCAAGATACTGAATTCGGTCTGGAACGCCATGAAGCTGCTGGATACCATCGTCCCGGGGCTCCTCCATCCCAGCACCATCATGTACTATCCGGAAATCAAGCTTTACGCGAACCGTCCGGCCTTCGCGAACGAGTACTTCAGGGCGGCCGAAGGCCTGTACCTGATCGGTGACGGGGCGGGCACCAGCCGAGGCATTACCTCGGCCTGGGCTTCGGGCCTGCGGGCGGCGGACGGAATACTGAAAACCCTCGGAACCGCGCCGAGGAAGACCGCCGGAGCGGCCAGGCCCGTACCGGAGGACTCCGACAGGCAGGCGACGCCATGACCGGTAAAGAAGATAGGATTCAACGTTCGGCATATATACGAAGGGCCTCATGGATCGCCCTGGCAGGCAACTTTGCGCTGGCGGCGCTTAAAATCTCCGCCGGTGCCCTTTCGGGCAGCCTTTCGGTGCTTTCCGACGGAATCGACTCATCCACCGACGTTCTCATCGCCATCCTCACCCTTGTGGCTGCCCATATAGCCGTCAAGCCCGGCGACGAAGAACATCCCTACGGGCATGGCCGCATCGAAACCGTGGCCGCGGCCATCATAAGCTTTATCGTCTTTTTCGCGGGCGGCCAAATCCTGGTGCGGGGGGTGCAGGACCTCATCTCCGGAGCGACTTCGAAGATCCCGGGCTCCTTGGCGCTTTGGGCTACCCTGATTTCGATAGTCGGCAAGCTCTCCCTCGCCTGGACCCAGTTCCATTACGGAAAAAAGTCCTCCTCCTCCATGTTGATAGCGAACGGCAAGAACATGCGCGGCGACATTTTCACCTCCATCGCCGTCCTCGCCGGCCTGGGACTCAGCTACCTCACAGGTATCCCCGCCCTGGACAAAATATTCGCGGTACTGGTCTCGTTGTGGATACTGAAGAATGCCGTCGGAATATTCATGGAAGCGAACACCGAGCTCATGGATGGGTCCTCGGACAAGAGCAAGTACGCCGATGTCTTCCACGCGGTCGATCATATAACCTCCGCGTTGAATCCCCACCGGGTGCGGATCCGCCATGTTGGCGCGATGCTCATCATCGATATGGACATCGAAATCGATCCGGAGCTGAGCCTGCGAGAAGCCCATGCCATAGCTGCGGACGTTGAGAAGTCGATCAAGGAACATCTGCCCGATGTCTACGATGTCATCGTCCATATGGAGCCCAGGGGCAACGACGAAGAAGAACGTTTCGGCCTTTCCAAGCCCTCTTCGGTCTTGGAGAGTGAAAATAAATCGGAAAGGAGCGAACGATGAGCGACACGACGATTATCGATCCCGCCAGGCAGGTGGAGCTCAAGAAAATCATCGCCCGGCTCCACGAAGGGGAGCCGGCGAGCGAGCTTAAAAAGGAATTCGCCGCCTTGATCAAGGGCGTGAGCGCCGCTGAGGTGGCGGCCATGGAGCAGTCCCTCATCGACGGGGGAATGCCCGTGGAGGAGGTGCAGCGGCTCTGCGAGGTCCACGTCCAGGTCTTCCAGCAGTCGCTCTCCCTGGGCAAAAAGCCTAAGGAGCTTCCCGGGCATCCTATCCACACGATGATAGAAGAAAACAAGCAGGCCAGGAAAAAAGCCTCCGCCCTGGTCGCAGCGGCCCGGTCCTGGGCTTGGGGCATCGGCGCGGCCGAGCCGGCCGCGGCAGCCCTGGAGGACCTAGCCCAGATCATCGTCCATTACACGAGAAAGGAAAACCAGCTCTTTCCCTATCTCGAGCGGGACAACTTCACCGGCCCATCCCGGGTGATGTGGGGGAAGCACGACGAGACACGAGCCCGCTTCGGCGAGGCGAGAAAGGCGTTGAAGGAATCGCCCAAGGCGTTTTTCAAGATAGCCAAATCCATTGCCTACTCCGTCAGAAAGATGATTTTCATGGAAGAGCACATCTTGATCCCCGAATCGGCCCGGCGGCTCTCGGAAAAGGACTGGGCGGAGATACGCCTGGGCGAGGACGCCATAGGTTTCGCCTGGATCAAGCCCGATTCCCTCTACGACGCGGGCCTGGTGCTGGCCTCCCAGATGAGCCTGGGGAAGCCTGAAATCGGGAAGGAGGCTCCTTCCGCGGCGGGAAGGCCGGAAGCTGCCGCGGGAAAGCCGAATTTCCAGGCAGCCGCGAAGGCGCCTGTGCCTGGGGCCGCCCCTAGGCCGGTTGGCGCCGAAACGCTGCTGGAGCTCGCGACGGGACGCATTTCCCGGGATGTCCTCGACCTGGCCCTCAAGACCATGCCTGTGGACATCAGCGTGGTTGACGAAAACGACAAGGTGCTCTACTACTCCGACGCTCCCCATAGGATATTCCCCCGCAGCCCCGCGGTGATAGGGCGCAGCGTCCAGAACTGCCATCCCCAGAAATCGGTGGACGTGGTCAACAAGATACTGGCCGCCTTTAAGAACAAGGAAAAATCCAAGGCGCGCTTCTGGATCGAAATGGGGGGCAGATTCATCCTGATCGAGTACTATGCCCTCTACGACGCCGAAGGAAACTACAGGGGAACCCTGGAGGTAAGCCAGGACCTCACCGAACTGAGGGCCCTGGAAGGCCAGAGAAGGCTGCTGGACTGGGAATAAGCAGGCCTGCCCTCTAGGCGCGTCTTTCCTTTACCTGGCGGGCTCTGGGGCCCTGGCTGCCGGGCAGGATTTCCGCGGAGCAGGGGCTTTTAGGCCTTCGCCCCGCGAAGGCGGCGAGGGATAGAATTTCCGCTCCCTCTACGTCCTCCAAGGAATAGGATAGCGTCAGGACGGTTCTCGCCCCCTCCGCCAGAGCCCTGGACCAGGCCCCGTTAAAGCGGATCAAATCAAGGGCGGCCGGCAGGAGGACCGCTTTGCCTTTCGACATGAATATTTTCTCGACATGGGCGCACTGCAGAGCTTCGACCTGGGCTTGGCCCAGCGATTCCCAACCCTGGGGAGGGAGGAAAGAAGCCAGAAAGTCCGAAGGCGAGAGCCGGAGCGCCCGCAGTATGGCTGAAAACCAAGGCACGGCCCTGCCCCGGGTATAGAAGCAGCCCAAGGCAGCCGCGAGCCTGGCCGCCTCCTCCATGTCCTGGCCCGGGAAGCCCGGATGGGATTTCAGGAGGTAGGGGGCTTCGGGATCGAAGACAAGCCCGAATTCGGCGCTCCTTCTCTTCAGTCTAGTGCCCGGGAGCACTGCCAGGGGGAAGACGTCGAGGTGGTTCGGGGAAAAGGAAAGGGCGAAATCGACGCTCTTTCTGAATCCCCCCAGAGTGTCGCCCGGCAGTCCGTAAATCAGGTCGAGGCCGAAGACCACCTGTTTTTTGTTCAGAAGACTCAATCCGGCGACGAATTTCCTGGAGTCGAAACTCCTACCGTTCAGCTTCAGGACCTGAGGGCTCGAGCTCTGCAGCCCAATCTGCACGAAGCAGGAAAGCCGGGCGAAGGCCTCCGCCTGGGCGGCGTCGAGGAGCTCGGCCCGAATCTCGAAGTTCCAGCCTATGCGCGGCGCCTTGGCTGCGAGAGTTTTTAGGATTTCCAGGCTCCGCTTCTCGTCCAGATTGAAGGTAGGATCCAATACGAAAATCTCCGAGACCCCGGCGTCGATAAAAAGCCGGAGTTCGGCTTCAACCCGTTCTTTGGGAAGGTGGCGCACGAGGCTGCTGGCCCTGCCCTCGTAACAGTACGAGCAGCGGTATGGGCAGCCCCTGCCGAGCTCCCAGGGCAGGGCTCCCCCCCGGGAGGGTGCGAGAACGCCCAAAAGCCAGGGAGAGGGCAGCTCCCGTTCCAAGCTCGGAGCGGATCTGACGAAAACGGGGCCGCCGGCGGATTCAGCCGCTTCTCTCCGCAACGCGCCGACCGATCCGCCTGAGTTCCGCTTCCCCTTGTACCACTCGGCGAAGCTGAATTCGGCCTCCCCGAGAAATACCGCGTCGAAGGGCGTTTCGGCTTCTCCTTCCGCCAGGGCTTCGGCGTCGGGACCGCCGGCGACGACGGGAAGTTCGGGGCGAAGGGTTTTTAGCCTTCTCGCGAGTTCTATGGAGGGAAGGGAGTTCCAGCAATAGAGGGAAAAACCGACGAGATCAGGGTTTTCACCTAAGATCCTGTCCAGTACTTCCTGGCGGGAACTGTCCGTCGAAGGCGAGAGGATAAGAATTTCTTCTTTTCGCAAAAGCCCGGCTCCGACCAGACCGGCGGCGGCGCAGGCCGCGCCGAGAGGTATCGCGTCCCTGTCCTCCGGCGCCATGAGGCTGACGAAAAGGGCCTTCGATGATTTTGCCGCCATTGGAATGAAGGCTAGCACGGGCCGGGCTAGGGGCTCAAGGGCGCTTGCCTTGACGCTCCCGCGCCGCCGGTGTAGGGTTTCGATCCATGGAGAAAAGCGCGAGAAACCTGGCCTACGCGGTCCTTTCTTCTCTCTTCGCAGCCCTCATGGCCCTGGGCGCCTTTATCGCCATTCCCCTGCCTATTTCCCCCGTCCCCATTGTTCTCCAGACCATGTTCATGCTTCTGTCGGCTCTGGTCCTGGGGCCCTGGTGGGCCGGGCTTTCGACCTTCCTATACCTTCTGCTGGGCCTTATCGGCCTGCCGGTATTCTCCGGCGGTACCGGAGGGCCGGCGACCTTTCTGGGGCCTACGGGAGGATATCTTCTGGGCTATATGCCCTGCAGCGTTCTCGCCGGATTGATAGCAAGGCAAGCTCGGGACAGGAAGCTCATCCTGTTTTTAGCCTGCCTGGCGGGTATGCTGCCTGTCTACGGCCTGGGCGTGCTCAGGCTAAAGTATGTCCTCGATTCGAGCTGGGAGAGGGCGATCGCGGCAGGCCTCTTGCCCTTCATCCCCGGTGACCTGGTAAAAAGCCTCCTGGCTGCTCTCCTGGCGCCCAAGCTCGGCGAAGGCATCCGCTCCATGCTCCCCAGCCGCCCCAATGTCTGAGCTCTTCCTTCTCCAAGGCCTTACTCACCGCTTTCCCGACGGCTCAGCGGGCCTCGGCGGAATCGACCTCAGGATAGAGGACGGCGAGTTTCTCGTCCTCTCGGGACGCAACGGCTCGGGCAAGACCCTCCTGGCCCGGCATCTGGCGGGACTCTCCCTCCCCAGCGAAGGTACTATCCTTTTCCGCGGGAAAGACGCGCAAACCAGCCGAAAGGACCTGCGAAGGGCCGTAGGCTTCGTCTTCCAGGACTCAGACGCCCAGATCATCGGCCAGAGCGTCGCCGAAGACGTCGCCTTCGGGCCGGCCAATCTCGGACTGGAAGCCGGGGAAATCCAGCGCAGGGTCCGGAAAGCCCTTGACTGGGCCGACCTGGCCGGAAAGGAAATCCGCAGGCCCGAGACGCTCTCCGGCGGCGAGCGCAGGAGACTGGCTATCGCTGGAGTCCTAGCCATGCAACCCGAATGCCTGATCCTGGACGAGCCCTTCGCCAATCTGGACATGGACTCGGTGATGGAAATCGCCCGGATTTGCCGGGAACTCAATGAGAGGGGAATCACCATCCTCGTCCTGACCCACGAGCTGGAGAAAATACTCCATCTCGCCAGCCGCCTTCTCATCATCGATTCGGGCAGGCTATGCTTCGACGGCAGGCCCGAATCGGCAACGCCCGAACATTTCGCCCGGCACGGGCTGGCCTGCCCATTTCCTGGGCACTTCCCCTGGACCTTTCTCGAGCCCGCCTGGCGGGGGGAGAAAAACCCTTGAATCCCTTCGCCCTCCAGCCCCTTTCAGGCCCCTTGCCTAAACTAAGCGCCCTGGCCAAGGCGATTTTCCTGATCTGCCTCAGCGTAGCGGCGATGCGGCTCGATATACTGCCCTCAAGCCTCCTTTTCGCACTTCTCCTTGCCCTCGGCGCGCTGATGGGACTTCGCCTCAGGGACGGCGCCGCGGCGAGCCGAGGGCTGGTCGCGCTGCTCGCGTTCAGCGCGCTGGCCAGAGGCGTTTTTCCCGGAGACGGAAGAATATTCGCCGTGGAAAGCCTGAAGCCCTCTACCCTCTACGCCTTGAGGCTTGGGACGATTTTCGCCGCCGCCAGGCTGTTCTACGCCAGCACCAAGGTATCCGAGCTGGGCGATTACCTGAGCGCCGGATTCAGGCGCCTCCGCCGAATCGCGGCTTTCCTCGGAAAACGCGGGAAAGCGCGCGCGAACGATCGCCCCCCATCCCTCGCCTCGGATCCGGGCATGATGCTTTCGCTTTCCCTGGTCTTCATCCCCCGGGCATTCGAAAACTACAAAAGGATCAGGGAATCGGCCGAGAGCCGGGGTTATGGCGCGGGGAGAAGTCGTTTTTTTTCCGGAGTGGCCCTGCTTCGGGCACTGGTTTTTTCCAGCGTCAAAAACAGCCTGAGAACAGCCGAAGCCATGGAAGCGCGCTCGTACTCGCCTGAACGCAGGATCATGCTTTCTCGCCTAAAAAGCGCCGACATGCTTCTCATCGGCCTAGGGTTGTTCTTGGCTTTTCTATCTTTTTAAATTCCGCTCGGTCTCGGCCGGCGGCTAGCCCCGGCAATCCCTCAGCCCTTCCCAAGCCCGCACGAGGCTATCCCCCGATTCTGCGGCTTGACCGCCCGATGCCCGGCCGGACCTTAGGCCTGGCGCCGAATCCCCAGAGGAGCCTTGCCGGCTTCCCGTCCCGGCGAAGCGGACTTCCCAGACCTCCACCGGCCTGGTCTTTCCCTGCAGCAGCAACTCCCCGAGCCTCCTGAAGCTTAGTTCCTTTGATTCGCGAGCCAGGGCGACGGTGTCTCCGGAGACCAAAAGCCTGGTACCTATGGATTTATTGGCTTCTTCCAGCCTGCTGGCGGTGTTGACCACGTCCCCCAAGGCTGTGTAGTTGAAACGCCACTGGGATCCCATATTGCCTACGATCGCCCTGCCCGTATGGATTCCGATGCGGGTCCGGGGCAGGGGGAAGCCCTGGGACAGGAATTCAGGCTTCGCGGCGTCCAGGGCTTCCTGGCATCGGAGGGCTGCGCGCAAGGCCCTGGTCGCGTGGTCTTCCTGTCCTAGGGGGGCGTTCCAGAAGGCCATCACCGCGTCGCCCACGTATTTATCCAAGGTGCCGCCCTCGGCGAGAACGCATTCGCTCAGTATCGAAAGATAGCGGTTCATGAAAAGGGCGAGCCGCTCGGGGGAAAGCGATTCGGAAAGGGGGGTGAAGCCTTCGATGTCCGAGAAGAACACGCTGATGGTTCTCTCTTCTCCGCCCAGCTTCAGCAGCCCTGGATTCCTGCCCAGCTCCTCTATCACCTCGGGGGAGAGGTATTGGGAAAAGCTCTTTTTCAGGAAGGCCCTGGTCCTGCCTTCTGCCACGTAGGAAAAAAGGATCCCCCCCATGAAGCTGAAGGAAGCGGCGGCCAGTTCCAGGCCAGGCATGTTGACGAGCCCCGCTTCATAGAAGAGCGAAGCGGCTAGAAGCGGCGCCAGGAGGACGAGGGCGGCGGCGCCCACCAGCGCAGCAGGCTTTTTGAGCCGCGAAGCGAAGAGCGCCGCGAATCCGGCCGCGGCGAGAATCGCGAGCAATTCCAGGTACAAGGCCAACGGGCGCAGAAGCCGCCCGTCGAGCAGGTTCCGGATATAGGTACCGTGAATCTCGGCCCCCGGCATGGCCGGGTCGGTAGGGACAGCCTGGCGGTCCAGAAGTCCGGGGGCCGAAAAGCCGAATACAAGATACTTGTCCTTGAAATAATCCGCCTTTATCGAAGGCTCCCCGCCTTCTCTCCGGCTGAGGGCGCTGGAGAGCACTTCGGCCGCGTTCAGTGCCGGCAGGCTGGGAGAAGTGCCCAGGAATCGCAGGAAAACCTCCTCCGAATCCGACAGGCCGCCCTGATGCCCGCTAAAGGCCAGCGCTGCGAGGCCGAAGGAGGGTTCTTCCAAATCGCCGGGCCTGTAGCGTCGTACGACGCCATCCTCGTCCAGGGCCGCCGCCACCGATCCGAAACGGACATTTTCCACTGGCAGGGCGGAGCGCCGCAGCGATCTTGACGGATCCCTGGCTTCCGCCAGGACGACGTTGCCCGCCGTATCCATAGCCCTGGCGCAGCGCAGGTCATCGTCCGGGCCGAAGCTCGAAGTTTCGGTGAAAAGAATGTCGAAGGCGGAAACCTTGGCCTGGGAGCAGTACTCGGCGAGGATGCCGTACACTTCCCTCGGCCAGGGCCAGCCCAAGCCGAGGTTTTCCTCCACCCAGGCAAGGCTGTACTGGTCGACTAGAACGAGAACCACAGGGCTGTAGGAAGCGGTGCTACTCCCGCCGGCCGGGCCGCCCTTGGCTTTCGAGCCGATTTCCGCGCTCAGGGAGGCCCTGAAATCGTAAAGCCCTCTATCCACCCCCCGTGAAAGCCCTGAAGCGAAAAACAAAGCGGCTCCGGCAAGCCCGACCAGGAGGCTGACAAGGCTTCTAAACAAGGGCTTGTTCAGGAGCGAACCGTTATTTAAGGGCTTCGGTCTCATCAAAACAACTCCCTGATGGCGTTGAAGCGCTCGACCCTGGCATAGGAGCGCTCGATCGGACTGAACGCCAGCCCCTCATCCTCCGGCCTTGGATTGGGCCAGTATCGCTTAGCCGGCTTGTGGCCGAATGGATCTGCAGAGAGATTCGGCACCTCCGCCGGGGCGATTAGATCGTCCCTCAGGGCTTCGATCCGGAAGGAGGGTTTTGGATGGGTTTGGGCGAAGCCGGCGGCGGATTGGTCCTGGGAGGGGAGCTTGGCGATGAGCCGGTCAAGGGCGCTCGGATCGTAGGCCGCCTGGAGGAGAATTCTCTTTGCCTCCCTGTCGGCCTGAAGCTCGAAGCCCTGGGAATAGCCAGAAATGAGAAGGACCGTCGCCAATTCCGAAATAGCTTCCCCGAAAGCCTCGGTGAAGGAAGCGGCCTCCCCTCCCGAAGCGAGGCTTGCGTTCAGGGCGTATTCGGCGGCGATCTGGGCCAGGCGGGAGCCCTGGATGGAAGAAAGGCCGTGCCGCAGCGCGACGTGCGCTATCTCGTGGGACAGCACCGCCGCCAGCTCATCCTCGCTCTCAACCATGGAAAGAAGCCCTCGCGTGACGAGGATATGTCCGCCTGGAGAGGAAAAGGCGTTGATTTCCCGGCTGTCGAGAACCGCGAAGCGGTATCCCGAGTAGATCTCCGGGCGGGAGGAAAAGAGGGCGAGGCCCTGTCCTAGCCTATTGAGGTAATCGTTCACTCTGGGGGCGTCGTAAGGTCCGTAGAGTGAAAAAATCCTAGCGGCGACCGCTCTGCCTATATAATATTCCTCCCTCGGCGAGAGGGGCTGGGCGGCTTCGGCCGCCGCCTTGGCGGCGGCTCTCAGAATAGCTTCCTGGTATCTGTCCATGAGGCCTTGGCTGAAGGCATCGGAGGCCAAGAGCTCCAGGCTTTGGCTCAGGCTGAGGCAGGAGCCGAGAAGCAGGGTCGCGAACATGAGCGCGATCGCGGATAAGGAAGCGGCCGAGCGACCCTTGCCCTCCCTCATCCGCTCGAACCTCTCACGGCGATACGGCCTCCAGGAACTTTTCAAGCGTTTCCTGGCCGTACTCGAAGTCTTCCATCGCATCGACTGGAGCATAATCCACTTGGGAGTTCCGGCGATAGGTCTCTTCGGCGGATTCGCTGAACCCCTTCCCGGCCAAGGCTATCTCCCCTCCGCTGAACCCCTGGGCGACGGGCTTCAGCTCCGACGCGTCCAGGCGAACCTGGGTGAGGGCCGAGAGATACATATACCCTAAGCGAGTGGATCCGGGCAGGTAGACCTGCGCCCAGCCGTCGGAGGGAGTCCCGAATATCCTCACCTGTTCGCCGTAGCTTAGCGTGGCCAGGATCGGCGCCAGGGCGGAAGGGTACTCCCTGATTTGGCTTCGGCTCACCTGGACGCTCAGTACCGAGGGCTCGTCCTGGCTGGTCGCCGCCCATGCCGGCAGCGTTCCCGACAAGGCCAGGAAGATCAGGGGGAGAATGAAGAAAGAAGGCCGCGTGAAAGCGGCGCGAACGCGCTTCGTATCCATTTCCTACCGCCTCGGGCGCAAAAGCCCAGCATAAGCATAGCGCAGTTCGATCAATTCGACAAAACCATAGGGGCTTCCAAGGTCTTGCCCCATTCCAGCAAGGCGTGGGCCATGGCCCTGCGGGGTGCGGGGGCGTCGGGGTCGGCCAGGACTGTTTCCTCCAGCCTCCTGTAGTCGGCCAGCTCGGCGGCTCCTTCGCTGGAAGGGAACTGTATTCTCGCCAGGCAGAAGTCCCTCCATCTTAAACGTTCCGACTCGCTCAAGGTTTCGGGAAAGTTCCGGGCGAAAAGCCTTCCGGCGAGTCTCAGGATCCTCTCGTCCTTGAACTTGGTTGCGAACAGGGAGCGCTTGAGTTCCATGAGCCCCTCAAGGGACTTCCCTCGTTCCTTCAGGTCGGCGTGGAAACGCTCGAGCTTGGCCCTGTCCGTCTCGGGGATGAACCCTCCGCTGTAGAGGCTGAGCTCCGGCTCGTCCGAGGGAGGAGGGGGCATGGGTTCATCGAATACCTTCATGAGGGTATCGACGAGGCCTGGGCTGGATCCGATGAAGGCTAGGCGTTCCGCGCATAGTTTTCTGTCCAAACCCAACCTTGTCTCCGCCTCCCCGGACAGGACAGACAAGGGGGCCAAGAAGGGGCAGTGGTTGAGCCTGATCCGGGAGAGCGGAACCCTGGACTTGTCGCTTTCCCCGGCCTTGGTGAATACCCGCGCCCGGATTTCCTCGGCGGAAAGGGACACGAGTTCTCCGGGATCGAAGCGTAGGTCTATGGCGATCAGCTGGTTGCGGTTGGCAGGGTCTATCCCCACCGGGGCGATGAGGGTGCTGCATCCCTTCGGGCTTGAGTATTCGGCGGAGGTATGGAGCAGCATCCTGCGGGCGGAGAGGTTTATCAGCGGCTTTAGGCTTTCCCGCTTGCGATGAGAAAAGTACCAGTCGTAGAGGCGACGCTGCCGCGAGCGGACTAGGCGGGCTAGATCGATGGTCGCCCTGATGTCGGAAAGCGCGTCGTGGGCCGAACTGTGGTCCAGGCCGTTGGCCTTGGACAAGGCTTCGAGCTTGAAGAGCGGCCTGCCCTCCTCGTCCCTGGGCCAGACCAATCCCTCGGGCTTGAGATCATGGGCGGCCCTGAGCAGGTTGATGATATCCCAGCGCGAATTACCCTGGGCGTACTCCCGGGAATAAGGGTCGAAGAGGTTGCGGTAAAGCAAATGACGGATGAATTCCTCGTCGAAGTTGATAGAGTTATATCCTACTGCGGTGGTGCCCGGACGGGAGAACTCCTCCAGCAGCCTGCGGGCGAAATCGTATTCGTCCAGTCCGAGCTCGAAGGCGGTCTGGGGGCTTATGCCGTGGACCATGCAGGCCGCCGGCGAAGGCAGGTAATCCCTGGAAGGCTTGCAGTAAAGCTTTTGGGATTCGCCGACCTCCTCGAGCTTTTCATCGGTCCGGACGCAGGCGAACTGGGCGATCCTGTCGTGTTTCGGATCGATACCGAAGGTTTCCAGGTCGTACCAGAGAATGCTCGAGGCCATGGCTCGACTATAACGGCTTTATGCTCCCCCAGGCAACAAGGCAGAGGAAAATTCTATTTTCCCTCTTCTTTTTCATCCTCGGGATCGATGCTGAATTTTGGATACTCGAAGCCTTCCCCTCCGATCCACAGGTTGAGCATGACCCCGCCGCCGGGATTCTTCAACACATCGGCGTGCTTGATCTGCCAGCCAACCAGATTGAGCCTGGCGCTGCCCAGAAGGTCGTGGCCGGCCATCTGCCCGTAGTAACCTGCCAGTTCGGGGCGCCTGGAAGCGTTCAAGGCGCGTTCTATGGCCTTTATCTCCACGTCGCTTCGCGCCCTGTCGTCTATGACGGCCAGATGGATGCCGTCGGCCTCCTGGTGAAGGGAGATCACCATTTTGCGAGGCTGTTCCTGGAGAAGAAAGCTCGATAATTCGCTGATCAGGTGGACTAAAAATTCCCTGCGCTTCATCCCGTATTTCCTTTTGTCCCTCAAAGCTCTGTGCTGGTCTTATACCACTCGATCACCGACACGATGAGGGTTGCGGTAAGCCCGCCGGCGAAACCGTTGTTGTAGAGATTCATGCCGCCGTGCCAGGTCCCCGAGCGCTCGACCAGGACGAGGTGGAGGAAGCCAGCCAGGATTCCGATGGCCGGGCCGAATTCCCCTGCGATCGGCGCCAAGGCGGTGCCGAATATGAATGCCAGTATCACCCAAGATTCGTCCAAAGCCTTGCCGAAGAGCAAGGCGGCGGTTAGAAGGCCCAGGAAGACGGGGATCACGTTCTTGGGATGTTTTCCGAAAAAGCCGAAGCCCATGAGGGTCATGAGTCCGCCGCTGACCGGCCCGTTGAAGGGCGCCCCGACTATCGCCACATAGGAGGAGTACGCCAGGCCGAGCACGCCTACGTTCAGGAGGGCGCCGCCGGGACCGCCGAGTTCGCAGAAATCAGAAGGAAGACGGCCGGGCAGTTTTAGAATCGATAAAAACTCTTTCCAGGATTTTCGGCCGCAGCAGATAAAAGACATGCCGAAGGCCATGAGGCTTAAAATGGGAATGAGGAGGAAAAGCCAGGGATCGGCGGCCATGCCCCAGGATGAGATGGAGTCGATGCTCTTGCCGCCCGCGTTGGGGAGGGAAGCGGCGAAGAGGCCGATGAACCCCGCGGTAAGCCCTACGTTGTAGAGGTTATAGCCCTGGTGCAGATGAAGCATGGCTATCGCCAAGGGAGGCAAGACTATGCCGACCGCCAGTCCAACGGCCATTGAGACCGGCAAGGCCAGGGCTGGGGCCAGGCCCATTTCGAATGCGACGAAGCTTACCAGAGGCCCTAGCGCCGTGCCGAACATTCCGATTAGCAGGTATTCCCTGGGTTTTTTCTTGACGATGAAGGCCGAAAGGCTTACCCCTGCCATGATGGGGATACAGTTGAGCAGGGTTTTGCCGAAGAGGGCGAAGCCTATCATCGTAAAGACGGCGGCTATCGTCGGGCCCGATAATTTTATGCCATTCAGCTTGACGAAAAGCCAGCCCAGGACGCCTATGGTCGCGGCGTTGAACAGGGCGGCTCCGGTTCCCTGCAGCGCCGTGAAGTCGCTCAAGAGTCTGGTCGGGCTGCTCTGGAGCCGCAGGAATCCTTCGAGGGCCGAAGTCGGTCCGTCGGATAAAATGCCGAACAGAAGGAAAACCACGATTGTCATGGCTAGGAATTGGGTGAGAATACGATCGCGTAAGGCCACGGCACCTCCGATTTTTTGCAGTCTAGGCTATCGGGGAATGCTGGTCAATAATCATTTTTAAAGGCCGGCCTTCGCCTTCACCCTGGCTCGGCCGTCAAGGGCGTACTGGAATTTCGGGCTTATCTGGAGAGCCTTGCCATAGGCTTCGTAGGCTCTTCGGTACTGGGAGAGTATTTCTTTGACCGCCCCTAGCCGGTACCACCAGTAGTACATGTTTTTTTCCATGGTCGTGGCAGTGGAGAAGGCGATATCGGCATGTTCGTATTTTTTCAGCCTCATGTAGCATTCGCCCACGTAGTAATAGGCGCTGGACATGCGTTCGTCGTTTTCGGGGGCTAGGATGAAATACTGGGTGAAGTTGGCGAGGGCTTCCTCGTCGCGATCGAGGAAATAAAGGGATTCCGCCAGTGTCTCGATGATGCGGTGGTCTTTGGCTGTCTTCAGAGCTTTCTGGGCGGCGGCGACCACCTCGCCGTGGCGGCCCAGCCTGAAAAGGTTCCAGCACTGGAGGTTAACATAATCAGGGTTGGAAGGTTCGGAAGCCAGGAGCTTCTCTGTCGCCAGGAGGGAGCTCGCGAACGCCTTGGAGGCTTCGGTTTCCTTGCCGGCTATCTGCAGCTGCCTGCCCCGCCAGAAGAGCTGGGAGGCCGATTGGTAGGCAGCCTCCATCGTCGCAGCGGCGGGGCTCGCGGGAGCGGGGCTTTGGGCCGCGGCGGGGCTCGGCGCTTGGGCAAGAGTCCGAACCGGCGCCTCGCCCGGATTGGGGGACTGGGCGAAGGCCGCCTGCGCGAGCGTCAAGGCCCAGAGAATGATCAGGCCTTTCGCCAAGGCTGTTGCCGCGGCCAGGCGCGGCCGCCGCTCTTTTCTCATGACTACTGCAGCACCTCGTTTATAGCGGCGGCCGCGCGACGCCCCTCGCCCATTGCGAGTATGACCGTGGCGGCGCCCAGGACAATGTCCCCTCCGGCATAGACGCGCTCGATGCTCGTCTTCTGCTTCTCGTCTACTAATATATGGCCCCAGCGGTCCACCTGCAACTCCGGCGTCGTGCGGGAGATGAGAGGATTGGACTCGTTGCCCACCGCCACGATCACCGTGTCGAAGGGCACCATCTTTTCGCTGCCCCGAACGGGCACAGGACGGCGCCGGCCCGATTCGTCCGGTTCGCCGAGTTCGTAGGAAAGGACTTCCAGGCCCACGACCCTGCCGTTCTGGTCGCCCAAAACCTGAGTGGGGCTGGCCAGGAAGTCGAAGGCGATACCTTCTTCCATGGCGTGAACTACCTCTTCGCCCCGGGCGGGCATTTCCTCCCTGGTTCTGCGGTACAGGACCCGCACTTCCTCAGCGCCCAGCCTGAGAGCCATTCGCGCCGAATCCATGGCTACGTTTCCTCCGCCCAGCACCGCCACGCGCCGGGAAGGATACAGGGGCGTTGCTGCCTTGCCTATCTCGTAGGCCTTCATCAAATTGGCCCTGGTGAGATACTCGTTGGCCGAAAAGACCCCCACGAGGTTTTCGCCGGGAATATTCATGAACTTGGGCAGCCCTGCGCCAGTGCCCACGAAAACGGCGTCGAAACCGTCTTCCTTGAGCAAGGATCCGAGTTTTCTGGTCCTGCCCACCAGGAAGCTCATTTCGAAATCTACCCCCATGGACTCCAGCACGCCGGCCTCGGAGGCTACCAGGTCCTTTGGGAGCCTGAATTCCGGAATGCCGTAGACCATGACGCCGCCGGCTTTGTGGAAGGCTTCGAAAATGACCACTTTGTGGCCCTGGCGCCGGACGTCGACGGCGCAGGTAAGACCGGCGGGACCTGCCCCTACGACCGCCACCTTTTTACCCGTGGGACCCGCCGCCGGTGGGGGGGCGAGCAGGCCCGCCTGGCGTTCGTAATCCGCCACGTAACGCTCGACCCGGCCTATCTGGACCGCTTTCTCCACACCGCCCAAGGCCTTGCCCAAGGTGCAAGGCAACTGGCACTGCTTTTCCTGGGGGCAGACTCTACCGCATATCGAGGGCAGCAGGTTCGTGCGCTTGATCACCGAGACGGCACCTGCGAAATCTCCCTCCCTCGCCTTGGCGAGGAAGCCGGGTATATCTATTTTAACGGGGCAGCCTGCGACGCAGGGGGCGTTCTTGCATTGAAGGCAGCGCTCGGACTCGATCATCGCCTGCTCGGCCGTGTAGCCTGTGGCCACTTCGGACATGTTAGCCCTGCGCAGGGAAGGATCCTGGCTGGGCATGTCCTGCACGGGGATCTGCATCCGCGCCTTGGGATTCAGGGGGATCGTCCGTATTCTGGCTAGTTCTCTCCTGGCCTGCTCTTCGTGGCTCGTTCTATCCATGTGACTCATCGTACCTTGCTCTCCTCAGTCCGAGTCCCTTCGGTTTCAGTCTCGCCTTCGGCGGCCTGCTCGCTCCGCAGTTTCTGTATGGACATCTCCATATGGCAACGATCGTGGGCTTCTTTCTCAAGATTCTTGTACGCGCCCAGCCGGGTAAGCATCTGGCTCCAGTCCACCTCATGGGCGTCGAACTCCGGTCCGTCCACGCACACGAACTTTGTCTTTCCCCCGACCGTCACCCTGCAACCCCCGCACATGCCGGTACCGTCGATCATGATCGTATTGAGGGAAGCCAGGGTTTTGACGCCGAAGGGCTGGGTCGCCGCGGCGCAAAACTTCATCATTATGGGCGGGCCTATCGTCACGGCCAGATCCGGCTTTGGATTCCTCGAGCATAGTTCGGTGAGCGGCTCGGTCACCAGAGCCTTTTTTCCGGCTGATCCGTCGTCGGTGACCACGATGTGTTCGTCCGCTAGGGCTTCCATCTCCTCCTGCATGATCAGCAGTTCCTTGGTACGAGCGCCTGATATGACGGTAACCCTATTGCCGGCTTCCTTGAGCGCCTTGACTATGGGATGCAGGGGCGCCAGGCCGATGCCGCCGCCTACGCAGACTGCCCAGCCGAAGCGTTCTATATGGGTTGGGTTTCCCAGGGGCCCTAGCAGGACGATGGAATCGCCTACGTTTTTCATGGCGAGTTTATGAGTGCTCGCGCCGACGGTCTGGAAAATCAGCGTTACCGATCCTTTGACCGGATCGGCGTCCGCTATCGTCAGAGGAATCCTCTCGGAATATTTCTGATCGTACTGGACTATGACGAACTGTCCCGCCTTCCGCTCCCTGGCAACCAGGGGAGCGAGTATTTCCATTCTATAAACTTCCTCGGACAACTGTCGCTTAGAAAGTATCGTATGCTCGCTGTGCATGCTGTTCCTTTCCGCGGAAACGACCCGCTAGTATGATTGTAGTATCGAGTATGACATTTTTTAACGCGAGAATAAAGAGGAAACTAAAAATATCATAGGACCTAGGAAATGATCGAGCCCTCGGGCCAGGTTCCCTTTATGCGACTCAAGGGGGCCGCCCTGCTGGCCGCCCCGAGTATGCTCCCCGGATTGAGGACGCAGTTGCAGCCGATCTCGCAGCCGTCGCCCAGGAGCGCGCCGAATTTTGTCAGCCCCGTATCAACAAGCTCGACCTTGGCCGTTTCCTCGGTCCGATTCCTCGGCAACAAGGCCGCACGCACCGAGCGCTTGTCCAGCCTGAGGTTGGACAGGATGACCCCGGCGCCGATATGGGCTTTTATGCCTAATATGGAATCGCCTACATAATTGAAGTGCGGGGCTTGGGCCCCTTCCAGGAGGATCGCCTGCTTAAACTCCGAACAATGACCCAGCACCGCCTGGGCACCGGCGATGACGTTGCCCCGGATATAGGCCCCCTGCCGCACTTCACAGCCCTCGGCAAGCCAGGCCGGGCCCCTGATATAGGCTCCCGACTCGATAACGCAGCCCGCCCCTATGTGCACCGTGCCTTCGATGCGAGCCCCCGCCTCGATCCGCACCTTAGGACCAAGCCGTAAATCGCCGCTGACGAGGCTCCCCTTCGTATCCGAAAGCAATGGCCGCCCCGCCAGCGGATCCTCCGCGAGGAGAATGCCAAGATAACTTTCCAGGGAAACCAGGGCTTCCCAAGGCTTGTCCAAATACGCGAAGAGTCTCGAAAACGCCGTCGCCTCCATATTGAAAAGGGAAGGCAAGCCCGCCCATCTCGCACTCGTCGTTCCGATCATTTTCCGGCACCTCCAGGATCTCCGCCCCAGAGCGGAGAGGGATACTCGCCTGTGGCGAAGCGCTCAAGCGCCGCCCTTCTGGCATCGCCCAGGTCTTCGGGATTGGTGAGCCCGAAATAGCGTTCGTCCACGGGCAGGACCCGGAATGCCGCCTTCCCCGATGCCGCTATGCTGCCCATCGCCTCGGGCAGGTAGAATTCTGACGAAGCCCAATGTCGGGGATCGGCGAGGAATTCAGCGAAACCTTCTTCGACCCAAGGAAAGACCCGGGGGTCCAGTCCCCACATGTTCATTGAGATGAGAAGCTCGGGGTCGAGGATTTCCCCTGTCGCGTCCCGGCCGAAGGAGACTATGCTCTCGCCCCTGCGCTCGACGGACTTGTGTTCCCGGATTTCGAGAAGGCGCCCTTGCGAATCCACCGTGCAGACAGCCCTGGAAACGCTCCCCCGGGGCGGTACCACTCCCTCGAGCCTGTAGCCCGCCAAGCAGAACTCGGGGAAGGCTTTTTCTCTTTCACCGTCGAAGAACCTCTTTACCGATGCAAATCCCAGCCTTCCGTAAAAATCGTCGCCGTTTATCACCGCGAAGGGGCCATTCTCGAGAAGCTCTCGGGCGCAGAGCAGAGCCTGGCCGGTACCCCAGGGTTTTAGCCTACCCGCTCGCCTCATGTCTTTCTTGAACGTATCGGGGATGAAGGCCTCCGGGTCCTGGAACGCGAATTCGAGCTTCAGACTCCCCGGAAGACGGGAAACCAGCGCTCTCTTCACATCCTCCTCCATACCCCTGCGGATAAGAAGGACGATGCCGGAAAAGCCGGCTCGCAAGGCGTCGAAAATATTGTATTCCGGAAGGCTTTCGCCCGCCGGCCCGACGGAAGCCAGTTGCTTGACTCCGCCGAAACGACTTCCCAAACCGGCGGCGAGAATGAGCAGCTTCATGGCATTACTATAGCCCGGGCATTTCAAAGGTCAATAAGCCGGTTGCAATAAATGAAAAGCCTTCCCGATCTTTTATGACAATCCTACAATGGGGGAAGCCTTGCGTATTGAAATAATCGGGAATCCGATATAGGATTGAAACGCTTTTCGGTCGGGTCCCCGCTTTGCAGCACCACAGTATTACTTTTTCATGTCGGCACCGGTGAGGTCAAATGGGGCCCCGGGCGGTAAAGCACAGCATCCCCATCTTTTTTAAAGAAGGAACCACAATGGCAGATTCCAAGAACATGGTGATGATCGACGGTAACGCCGCGGCGGCCTATGTCGCCCACGCTTGTTCCGAAGTTATCGCGATCTATCCCATCACTCCCTCCTCCCCGATGGGAGAGCTCGCCGATGAATTCTCGGCCATGGGCCGCAAGAACCTCTGGGGAACCCTTCCGCAGGTCGTCGAGATGCAGTCCGAAGCAGGAGCAGCCGGCGCGGTCCATGGAGCCCTCACCGCGGGCGCCCTTTCGACCACCTTTACCGCCTCCCAGGGCTTGCTTCTCATGATTCCGAACATGTACAAGATCGCCGGCGAGGCTACCTCCACCGTATTCCACATCGCCGCCCGCGCCGTGGCCGCTCAGGCCCTCTCCATATTCGGCGACCACCAGGACGTCATGGCCGCCCGCCAGACTGGCTGGGCTCTCCTGGCCTCCAACAACGTGCAGGAAGTCATGGACATGGCCCTCGTAGCCCATGCGGCGACGCTCAAGACCAGGGTGCCCTTCCTTCACTTCTTCGACGGATTCCGCACCTCCCACGAGGTCCAGAAGGTAGAGGAAATCCCCTATGCGACCATGAAGAAGATGATCAGCGAGGATCTGGTCCGCGAGCACCGCGCCAGGGGCCTGACCCCCGAGAAGCCCTTTATCCGCGGCACGTCCCAGAACCCCGACGTATACTTCGCCGGCAGGGAAGCCACCAGCAAGTTCTACGCAGCCACTCCCAAAGCCGTCGAGGAAACCATGGCAGAGTTCGCCACGCTCACCGGCCGCAGCTATAAGCTCTTCGATTACGTGGGAGCCCCCGACGCCGAGCGTGTCGTCATCGTGATGGGCTCAGGCGCCGATACCGTCGAGGAAACCGTCCGCAGCCTGGTCGCCAAGGGCGAGAAGGTCGGCGTGGTCAAGGTACGGCTCTATAGGCCCTTCTCCGTGGAGCACTTTATCGCCGCCATCCCCGCCACGGTGAAATCCATCGCTGTCCTGGACAGGACAAAGGAGCCGGGAGCTATCGGCGAACCTCTCTACGAGGACGTGCGCACCGCCATCGGCGAAGCCATGGGCGCCGGCAAATCCCACTTCAAGGGCTGGCCCACCGTCGTGGGCGGCCGTTACGGCCTGGGCTCCTACGAGTTCACCCCCGCCATGGCCAAGGGAGTCCTGGACAACCTCAAGGCCAAGGAACCCAAGAACCATTTCACCGTCGGAATCATCGACGACGTGGCTAACACCAGCCTTCCCTATGACGAGGACTTCCAGCTGGACGCCGAGGGCGTGGTGGAATGTCTCTTCTACGGACTGGGCTCCGATGGAACCGTGGGCGCCAACAAGAACTCCATCAAGATCATCGGCGACGAGACTCCCAACTCAGCCCAGGGCTACTTTGTCTATGACTCCAAGAAAGCCGGCACCTACACCATCAGCCACCTGCGCTTCGGTCCCAAGCTCATCAAGAAATCATACCTGATTTCCAAGGCCGATTTTCTGGCCTGCCACAAGTTCTCCTTCCTCGAGAAGCTGGACATGCTGGTCAACGCCAAGCCCGGCGGCACCTTCCTCCTCAACAGCCCCTTCCCCGCCGACAAGGTCTGGGACGAGC
>CAYVOD010000026.1:0-22919 GCA_964453055.1 uncultured Treponema sp.
GAGAGCTCCTTGGCCTTCTGCTTGTGCCCGGTGCACTTGATGTCCAGGAGCTTTATGTACTCCTGGCTTAAGGCCGCCATGGCGGTTTCGTCCCTTAGGGAAAAGAGTCCGCCCAGTACGGGCTTCAGGTACTTGCCGTGGACCTGCATGGCCGAGAAGGCGATGTTCCAGTCCAGGCTTTCGTCCAGGAGGAGGCCTACCCCGCGCCGGTCTTCGGAGACGAAGGCCATGCCCGCCTTGAGGGCTTCGCCGGGGTTGTTGAGCTGAATGGGCCTGCCGTTGAGGGTGACGGTGCCGCCCGCCGCGTAGAGGCCCATGATGCCGTTGGGGATTCCGAGCTTGCCCTGGCCGGCCAGCCCGCCGATGCCGAAGATTTCGCCCTTGTTGACCTGGAAGGAAACGTCGCGGACGGTTTCGCCGGGCATGTCGACCCAGAGATTTTCGACGGAGAGCACGGGCTGGCCGGTTTTAGCGCCCGCCTCGCGGCGGGCGGCCTCGCCCACGGAGCGGCCGACCATCCAGGAAGCTATGTCCTTTATGGTGACGCCCTTGGCCGAGACATCCTTGACCGCGAGGCCGTCCCTTAAAACGACCACCCGATCGGCTATGCTCACCACCTCCTGGAGCCGGTGGGATATGAAGATGATCGCCACCCCTTCCTTCGACAGCTTCTTCAGTGAAGCCAGGAGGACCTCGGCCTCGCTCTCGGTCAGGACTGCCGTGGGCTCGTCCAGGACCAGGAGCTTGGTGTTGGCCCGGCTGATCTCTCGGGCTATTTCGGTAAACTGCTTGTGCCCCACTGGCATTTCTGATATGAGCATGTCGGCGTCGAGCTTGACGCCCAGCTTGGCGATGGCCTTTTCGGCCCGCTTTTTCATGTCCGGCCTGTCCAGGGTGCTCATCCTGTAACCGAAGATGTCATTTAAGAGGCCAGGCTTCATCGACTCCCGGTTCAGCACGATGTTCTCGGCGGTTGTAAAGCCCGGGATGAGGCTGAACTCCTGGTGGACCATGCCGATGCCTGAGTCCAGGGCGTCGAAGGGACTGGAAAAGCTGGCTGGTTTCCCATCAATGAGAATTTCTCCCTTGAAGCCCCCGGTGTCGGCGATTACCGGCATGCCGAAGAGTATATGCATGAGGGTGGTCTTGCCCGCGCCGTTTTCCCCCACCAAGCCGAGGATCTCGCCTTCGGCCAGGTCGAAGTTGACGTCGCTGAGCACGACGTTCCCGTAGAATTCCTTGGAAATGTTCTTGAGCGATAATAAAGGACTACTTTGTCCCATAATGTTCCCTAAATGGTGAAAGGTTTTCCGAAAAGCCCGTATTAGGGCTTCCGCGGAGAGCGCCCGCGCGGGGGCCTTACGGCCCTCGCGCGGGCGCCACGGCGCCATGAAATTGCCGGCGCCGCTCTCGATTCCGCCTCAAGCGGATCGCTTGAAAGAGCGCGGCCGCCCCGCGACGCGGCGGAGCGGCCCGCGATCTCGTACTATTTCGTCATCTTGATTAAGGAATACTTCTCAGGCACCTTCTGCTTGGTGGTGGGCAGGAAGCCCTTGCCGAACACGTAGGTGTCCATGTAGACCAGGACCTGGTTCTTGGCGCGGACGCCGGTGCCGACGTCGACATAGTAAGCGCCGTTCCACTTGGCTCCGGGAGTGTATTTGCCCAGGGCGGTGAACAGATCGTTCATGCTGGTCTTCTTGGCCTTTCCTTCGAGCACGTTCTTGGCAAACTCGCCCAGGCCAGCGGAGAGGGTGTAGCCGTAGGAGAAGGCCCAGGTGCCGAACTTGCCGGCGCCGCCCTTGGCGACCACGGCCGCTTCAACCTTCTTGAGGATGGCGGGGAAATCTCCGGCTTCCTTGGAGAGGTCGAGCCCGAGCGCCCCGGGGTACCCCATCAAGGGACTGGGAAGGTCGGCTTCGACGAAGAGGCCGCCGTAGACCAGAAGCTGCTTGAGCAAGGGCTCGGTATGGGCGTCGTTGGTGCAGAAGAAGGCGGTTTCCTTGCCGTACTTCTCGATCCACTGGGGAACCTTCTCGAGGATGAACTGCTGGGCTCCGGCCACGCCCACGTCGGAGGTCGGGTCGGGGGCGGTCTCGAAGGCGAACTTGATGCCCAGGTCCTTGGAGGCTTCTTCCATGATGGCCCTGCGGCGTCCGAGAGTCTCATAGCTCATGTGCCTGGGGAAGGAAATGTGGACGAAGGTCTTGGCGCCGAGCTGCTTGGCCGCCCAGATGATGGTGTAGCCGCGGTTGACGAAATCGTTGGACACGATGAAATCGGCTCCGGATCCTTGGATGACCAGGGGGTCCTCATGGGGCTCGCCGGCGAGGAGGAGGATGTCCTTGTTCTTCTCGCGGACGCGCTTGAAGGCTTCGGTGGTCCCGGGGATGGCCTGGTTGACGACGATGGCTTTCATGAGGGGATCGTCGGCCAGTGCGACCACTGAAGAAATGAAGGTCTCCTGCTGGGACATGAAATCGTCCGGATAGGTGATGTGCTGAATCATGCCGCCGGCCTTTACGCTGCCGTAGGCTTTGATGAGGGCTTCGGCGCCCCTTAAGTCGTCTTCGGACTGGGATACTGTGCCTGTCACCACGCCGATGTGGAACTTGGCCTTGGCCTGGGCGAATACGTCCGCCCCGACGAGGATGAAGGCCAACGCCAGCATTATGGCGGTGAGCTTCGCAATCTTTTTCATAAAACCTCCTGTTGAAATGGCTGCCATGAAAAATGGCCCTATCATTGTACACCCAGACCGAAACTAGTCAAGTAAATCAAAGGCGTATACAATGGAGGCGATGAAGATACCACTGAAGCGTTTCACAGACGAGTTCTACTTTTACTCCAGCCAGCTCGTGGTCTTTTTCATCGTGATCATTTTTTTAACCTCGGGTTCCCTGGCCATGGGGATAACCCAATCCCTGATCATAGTCCTTCTCATGCTGGTGCAGACTCTGCTGCTGGCCAGCCAAGGCCATGTTCCGGTGCTGCGTTTCCTGTTCTCCTTCATCACCCCGATCGGGTATTCCATTCTGATGGCCGCCACCAGCGGCCAGAATTTCCTTGAATCGACCAATATGCTCCTCTGGGGCTCGGCGGTCTACATCGGTTTTTTTCAAGCCCTTTCCATCACCTTCTCAAGGGGGCTGCTCAAAAGGTTAGCCGAAACAGCCTTGTCCCTGGGTTCGGCGGTGATTTTCTTCACCTTCTATTTTTACCTGGACACGAGGATCAATCTCTCCCGGGCTTTAAACTCGGGCCAGATCGAGCGCGAAGCCTTTCTCGATGCCCTGAAAATTTCCAACCTAAGCGTCGGGCTCAAGGATTTCGTCGCCTCCCCGCAACACCTTTTCGCCCTTCTGGGCATCGCAAGCTTCGATCTCATGCTTCTCGCCTCGAGGATGCGGGCCTTGGGCCTGAAAGACAGACTGGATTCGTATTTGGCCAAGAATCCTTTGAGCTCGGGACCTTCCCCGGATGAGGGAGCCAGGCAAAGGGACACATCGCCCGAGAAGCTTTTGGTGACGGCGATCTCCAGCGATATCGTCGGTTTTTCTGCTATCTCGGAAACCTTGGGATCCCTACGCTCCACCGCCTTGCTGAACAAGTACTATGCGCTCTGGACCCACGTTTCCAGCGCCCAGGGAGGGCGGATACAGTCGATCAACGGCGATTCGGTAATCCTTCTCTTCGGCCTGGCAAACGAGCAAAACAACCCCGAGCGGGCGCTCTGGGCCGCTTATTCCTTCATGGACGAAATGGAAAGCCTGAAGGAGGACCTGGCCGCCCTCGCCCTTCCCGTGGACCTAAAGATATCCATCGGCCTGCATTCGGGAATGGTTACCTCGGCGCTGCTGGGGCCGCCGGGAGAGCTCAAGCGCAACGTCTACGGCGACACCATCGCGGTGGCGGCCAGGCTCGATTCGCTATGCAGGGAGCTTCGCCAGACCCTGCTGGTGAGCCATTCGTCTTTCAGGAGACTCAGCCTGGAAAGCCAGGCCACTTTGGACAAAATGGGCGAGGTGCTGCTGCGGCAGAGCACCAGGCCAGTGCCGGTGTATTCTCGAAAGTGAACTTTGCGGCGCCTGTCGGCGCCTTTCGCCAATTTTCGGCGCCTTTGAAGGCGTCGCTCGCAAGGAAGGTATTGAAGAATGAAAACGCAGCGATTCGCCCACGCGGCTTTATTCGTTTTGGCTTTGCTGGTCCTGGCCTCATGCTCGGGAAGGCTGGACGCGACCATCCGAAACGACCTGAGCGCCCGAATCGCCTTGCGGCTTGATATCCCCGAGACCTTGAGCGCCAGGGTTAGGCAGATCGGCGGCATGTCGCCCACCGCCTCCTTGTTCGACGTGAAGAAACTGAAGGAAGAATTCTCAGGCCGGAAATCGATCTTTCTCGTTGACGTTTCATCTCCCGGCGCAGACGCTCTCACCTCGGTGATCTGGGTCCCCGACGTTCAGGCTTTTACCGCTGATTCCAGCCTTGTGCCCGGCGGCATGATCGAGCTAAAGCGGCTTCCCGCCTCCGGTTCCGTCCCCCCGCAGCGGGAGCTGGCGGTGAGCATCACCAGGGGCAACGCGGCGGCGGCTTTCAGCCTCTTCCCAGGCATCGACCGGGATTTGATGGACAGCCTGAGCCCGCCGGCCTTGGAGTCGGATCCCATCAGCGCGGAAGAATACAGAATGAACCTCGAGACGGTGATCATCGGCAAGAAAGCCATGCCCGCCTTCGACGCCTGCGCCCTGGAGTTGACCATTACCGCGCCCAAGACGATCCTCTCCTCCGAAGGCGGCAGCGTCCAGGGTCAGGTGTTCAAAGCCAAGATTCCCCTCTTCGACATGCTCACCTTGGAGAAACCAGTGAGCTTCTATATCCGCTGGGCTGACTAAGGACGGGATGAAAAGGACCGGCGGGGCGGCCCTGTCAGCCCTTGCGGGCGAAGAAAGGCTGAACCCTCCCGCTTCTCAAGGCAAGCCTGAGCTCTTCGAAAAATAATTTCGCGGCTTCGTAAGGATAGGAAGTCACGGCAGGCAGCTCCAGTAGTTCGTCATAGCCTCCAAAGGCTTTCTCCGCCCAGGAGAAGTCCGCCGACGCATCGCCATCCGGAACTGCTTCTCCCGTCAATGGATTATCCAAAGCTCGATTTTTGTTCATTTTCGTATATATTTTCAAGGCAGCGGCTAGCTTTTCCGCAGCTTCCCCGGGGAGATCGACGTCGAAGGGCCGCCGGCCTATATGCTCGGGATAATGGGCATCGGAGCCGGATATGGCGTTATGGCCGCCGGACAAGTGTATCCCGGGCGCGAAGAGAGATTCGACGGCGTCGTACGGCCCGGGAGGGAGAAAGCCGAGCTGGCTTTGCACAGAAAACATCGACCTGTCCACATGGGCTGGTATCGCCAGGGCGCCGGCATCGGCTGCCTTATGCGCAAGCTCCTCGAAAGAAGCCTCGAGCGCCGCCCCGAGGTACGTCGGATGCAGTTCCAGGAGCCCCTCGTTATCGTCCACCACCGCCTGGTCGCCGAAGGCTTCCGGATCCCAGGCCAGGTCGGGCAGGAGCTTGTGCACCTCGGCACCGAACAGAAGGGCGCTCCGGGGATCGGGGAAAATGGCCAAAAGATGGGCTTCCTCGGCGGAACAAAGCTCCATGCCGAATAGGGGGATGATGTCGTTGCGGGCGCAGGAGAGGGCGAAGGGCGGGCAATTGAGACAGGCGTTATGGTCGGTCAGCGCCAGGATATCTATTTCGCGTTTCCTGGCCCCGGCCGCTAGGAGCCCTGGGGACATGGAGAGGTCCCCGCAGGGGCTCAGACAGGAGTGGTTGTGCAGATCCGCGCGGAGGCGCAGATAGTCCATAGCCCCCGCCTTTAGGCCTCGAGGGCCTTCCAAAGCCTTCCTGAAACCTCGAATTGGCTCATGGGCGTGGAAAAGAGGGCTATGCCCTCCTCCCGGGCGGCTTCGACCATATCTCCGGGGATGGGCCTATCGTTGCAGAGGACGATGGCCGGGGCGCCGACCAGGCCGGCGACGGCAACGGTATTCTTGTGAGCCTGTATAGTGATGAGAGCGTCACCGGTTTTCGCGTGCGCCATAACGTCGGAGAGAAGGTCGGAGGTGTAGCCCCCCGCGATCGGGCCATCCACGTATTCGGCCTGTATTGTCCTGGCCTTAGCCAGAGCCTCGAGTTCGCTCGTCAGCATCATAGTCTCCTCATAAAACCTATTTTCGTTACTTAGCCCAGGCGATGAGGGCCCTAACGGTGGTGCCCTTGCCCGGGGACGATTCGATGGAAAATTCGTCGGCCACCCGCTTTACGTTGGGCAGACCCATGCCGGCGCCGAAGCCGAGGGAACGCACCCATTCGTTGGCGGTGGAATAGCCCTCACGCATGGCCAGATCGACGTCGGCAATGCCCGGGCCTTCGTCCTGGGCTAGTATTTCTATCGTATCCTCGAAAACCCTCAAGCGCATTATGCCGCCGGAGGAATGGATCACCTGGTTGAGTTCCAGCTCGTAGGATGCCACGGCCACCCTTCGGGCGATCGGGGGGGGACAGCCTTTTTCGGCGAGGGCTTTCTTGAAGCGCGCGCTAATGTTGCCAGCCCTGGAGAAATCCAGGGGAGCGGAGCCGAAGCTCAATTCCATGGAAGGCAGGGGGCCTTCGCTTGGGGGCTGACGGCCCGCGATTCGCTGTTCCATCCTGCCGATTTCCTCGTTCAGCGCGATGAGGAGGCGCCGCAGCACGTCCGAGGCGGTTATGATTCCGCAGAGCTTGCCGTTGACCGCCAGGACGGGAAAACGGCCGTATTTATAGCGGTCGAAATAGGTTACCGCGAAGGAAAGCGGCATGTCCTCGTCCAGGGTGACCACGGAACGAGTCATGACCTCGGCGGCTTGGCGATCCATGGCTCCCGAGTCCAGCGCCTGGATGATGTCGCCGATGGATACGATGCCCAAGAGGCGTTCGCCCTCCAGGATGGGCACGGCGGTGATAGCGTGTTCGCGCATGAGGTCCTGGACGTGGCGCAGGCGGGAGGTTGTGGAGGCGGTTATCACCGACGCGGTCATGGCGTCCTTTACCTTGAGGCTGTAGAGAAGTTCCATTACAACGCCGGGACTGGTTTCGGTGTCGATAGGTACGGTGGTCATCCGATTCATTATGCACGGGCGTTCGAGTCGGGGAAAGAGTCTTGGGGCAGGCTAAGGTTCTTTTCTTATCGATACCCTGGAATGTCCTTTTCTTTTAAGGTATTCTTGGGGATAAATCGAAAGATCGGCGGTTTTAGGAAGTCGTTGGCGCCATCAGGGCGCGGTATCCGGAGGATTCAATGATCGAGCTGTCAGGCGTATCGAAAACTTATGCGAAAAGCGACAGAAAGGCTATAGATTCTCTTTCCCTGACCGTCCAGAACGGGAGGATTTTCGGTTTTCTGGGTCCGAACGGGGCAGGCAAGACGACAACAATACGGGTATTCTGCGGGGCTCTGGAGCCCGACGAGGGCAGCGTGATGATCGACGGCGTCTCCATGACCGAGCGACCGTTGGACGCCAAGCTACGCATAGGGCTGGTCCACGACAATCCGGAGCTGTTCAACCGTCTCAAGGCCAGCGAATACCTCAATTTCATAGGCGATGTCTTTCGCGTTTCATCACAGGAGCGCAGGGCGCGGATCGATGAGTACGCGGCCCGGTTCGGCCTTTCCGATGTCCTGTCGGCTTCCATCGGCAGTTTTTCCAGGGGGATGAAGCAGAAGCTAGGCCTCATCGCCAGCCTTATCCACGACCCAGCCAACTGGGTGCTGGACGAGCCTATGGTGGGGCTTGATCCTCAATCCGCCTTCGAACTGAAGGAATTGATGCGGCAGCGGACCAGAGAGGGGAAATGCGTTTTTTTCTCCACCCATGTCATGGAAGTGGCTGAAAAAGTCTGCAACGAACTGGCGATCATCGACAAGGGCAAGATAATCTTCAAGGGAACCATAGAAGACTTGCGCAGGCGAAAGGAATCGACCGGGACAGGGGTCTCGCGAGAGGCCGGCGCCGGGGGCGAGCGGGAGAGGGGGGGCGAGGAGGACAGCCTCGAGCGGCTCTTCCTGGAACTGGTGGATTCTTCTCGCGAAGGCGAGGGCCTATGAGGCCCCGCGTACTAAGCCTGGCGATCCTGAATATCAGGAGCACATTCAGCTTCAACCTTCCCACCCGCAAGGAGCTCAAGCAGCCGAAGACGCTGGCCAAGACAATAGGCATCGGCATCGGGATTCTTTTGCTTTTCGCCGATTTCTCATTTATTTTCGTGATGAACAGCCAAGCCATGTACAGCGCCTTCAAGCCGGCGGGGCTGGAGGATATGATGCTGCTGTACACCGCCACCACGGCGGCCCTGCTGGTCTTCGTTTTTTCCTTCACCATGGCCTTGTCGCTCTTCTCCGCGTCCGCGGTGGATTCGGGATTCCTTGTCCTGCCTTTCAAGCCCCATGAGTTATTGGCCGCCAAGATGGCGCTCGTGTATTTCACAAATCTGCTTATAGGTATTTTCGTGCTCATGGTGAGCGCCATCGTTTACGGGGTGAACGAGCATCCTCCGCTGCTTTTTTACCTCTACAGCCTCTTGTCATCCCTGGCCCTGCCCTTGATTCCCCTGGCTGTTTCCTACCTGGTGCTCATACCCCTCATGAACGCTTCAGGGCTGTTCCGCAACAAGAATTTCATTATCTATTTCGGGGGATTTTTGGGGATTGGGCTAGCCTTGGCCTTCAATTTGTATATCCAGGGAACCATGACAAGGCTGCAGGATCCTTCCTTCGCCGCGGGCTTCGCCTCGCCCGAATCCTTCCTGTCGCGGCTGGGCAGGGCATGGATCCCCTCGCTGCTCGTCTGGAAGTCGTTGAGCCAGGCGGGGAATTTTACCGGCCTCTTGGCGCTCGCCGGCAATTTCGCCCTCGGCGCGCTCGTGTTAGCCGCGGTCGTCTTCCTTCTCGGGAAACCTTATCTACGAAGCATACAGATTTTCGGGGAATCGAGCTTTTCCAGGGGAAGTAGAAAGCGCAAGAGGGCGCAAGACGGGCGCGAGTACGAGGAAATCAAGGCCCCCCTGGCAAGTCTTCTGGCCAGGGAGATACGGCTCATGAACCGGGAGCCGATATTTTTCATAAACGGGCCGTTTATCGTGATACTGCTGCCCGTTTTCATGGGGATCGCCTTTTTCACCCAACGATCGAGCATGGCGGGGATGTTCTCCGCCCTGGAACCTCTGCTGGGCGGCCCCGCGGGGTACCTGATTCCCGCGGCCCTGGGCGGCTTTTTAGGTTCTTCGACAAGCATCGCCTGCACGGCCGTGTCCAGGGACGCTAAAACCTTGTCCTGGATCAAGGCCCTGCCGGTGAGCGCCTTCGAATACTTCGCCGCGAAATTATTGCACGCGGAGATTTTCTCGGTTTTCGGCGCCGTGGTAGGCTGCGCGGCATCCTGGTTGGCGCTGGGGACGGGCGCGGCGGACCTGGTCCTGGGCTTCATCCTCGCACTTTTGTTCTCCACCGCATTCAACATGGGAGGGTTGTGGCTGGACACGGCGAACCCCCGGCTTCGCTGGGACAATCCGATCGCCGCGATGAAGCAAAATCCCAACGCGGTCATCGTCATCCTGGCCGCCATGGGAATCTTGGCGGCTTTGGGCTTTTTCACCTTCAACGTCACTCTGCCGCGCAACGTCTACGCGCTTGTTTACGGCCTGGTTTTTTCCGGCTGCATACTGGCGTGGCTCCTGCGATACCCGAAGTTCGCCGAAAAGCGTTACGCGCGCTTCGAATAGGCGGCGCTGAGCCGCGGCGCGCCCGGGGCTGCCGGTAGGAAAGCGCCTTACCCGGGCGCGCCGCGCCGGGTAGGTTAGGCGCCGCCCTGCTTCAATCCAGGGGGATCCTGTACTCGACCCAGCGTACCCTGCCGTCGACGATAGCCTGCCTGGCGCTCCTCTCGACCTTGGAGAGCGACGAATCGCCTGTCTTGACCTCGACGAAGACAATCTCTTCGACTTCTCCGGATGAAGCGCCATTGAAACAGACGTAATCAAGGGGTTTCCCAAGAAATCGCGCATCGTCGAAGGGGCAAGGGAAGCCGGGCAGGTAAGGAGCCAGCTGCTCTGCCACCTGGCCGCCCAGCACCGCCCTGGAACGCTTTACCGCGTCCTCGCGCTCGGTCGAAAGACGGGACGGCAGTTCTTTTTCCGCTTCGAGTCGGCCGCCGCGCTTGCCTATCGCCAACCCGATAAGCAGCCCGAGCAGAAAGAGGGCCATGACGCCGGCGACGATCAGCGCCTGGGATAATTCGCTAGTATTCATTATGGAATAAGAATACAGCGCGGGGTGAAAAAATGAAGGGCCCCGGGCGCAGCGAAAGGTAATTCGCCGCGCCCGGGGCACAAAGTCGCGCTTTTTCGCGAGAGTCCGGTTATCAGCTCGAGGCCGCGGCCTTGAACTTATCCTTGTACTCCTGCACCTTGGCGGCGAAATCGGTCTGCGCCTGCCCAGTCAGGGAAGCGCTTATGGTTTCGGCGGCGGCGTTGAGAGCGTCGGCCTGCTTCGAGAGGTTTTCGGCATCGGTCAGCGCGGCGGGATTGCCTGCGTTAGCCTTGGCCGAGGCTTCGGAGTAGGACGCGATCAACGCATCGTAGGCGGCGACCCAGGCCGCGGGATCCTTGATGTCCGCGGGGGCGACTTCCGCGCCAGCGGTAGCGGTGGCGTCGGAACCGGTTGCTGGGGTGGTCTCGGTGGTTGCTGCCTGGGGAGTCTCGGCGGCTTTTTCAGCCTTCGGGGCGCAGGAGACCGCGAGAAGCACCATCGCGCACAGTGCTAGAACAGATTTCAGTTTCACGATGAACTCCTTTAGTCCAACAATGCCGCGAAATATAGTTCCATAATGATAAATATGTCAAGATATGGCTGTGACCGCGAAATATTCAACATTATCCAGGATTTGCGCATGGGGCAAATACTTAGTACAGTCGAACCATGTTGCGATTCGGACTCAGAGCCCACGATTTCGGTCCCTGCGAAGCGGGCCTCCTCGCCGACAGGATCGCGTCCTATGGGGTTTCCCGGATTCAATTGGCCCTTTCCAAGGCTTTCCCAGACTTCCCCGCCTCGCCGGGTCAGCTGAGCCGCGGCTTCGCCGAGGCCACGAGGGAGGTATTCGCCGACCGAGGTGTCGGGATAGCCGTTTTGGGCTGTTATATCAATCCCGTTCATCCGGATGCGGGAATCCGGGAAGCGCAGCTTAGGCGATTCGAGGAACATCTGCGCTTCGCCGGGAGTTTCGGCTGCTCCCTTGTGGGCACGGAGACCGGCTCGCTTAATCCCGACTCCTCTTGGCACCCCGACACCGGTGGCGAGACCGCCTTCGAGAGCCTCTGCGATTCCGTCGAGCGCCTGGTCAAGTTCGCCGAACGCTACGGCGCCATAGTCGCCATAGAACCCGTGGCCGACCAGCATACCGTTTCCAGCGTCGAGAAAACCAGGATCCTATTGGATCGCATCGATTCTCCCGCTCTGGGAATCATCTTCGACCCGGTCAATTTGATTCCGAGGAAGGGCTTGCTCGGGAAGCAGGTCGATTTTTTCGAGCGTGCCTTCGCCGCCTTCGGCTCCAGGATCGTCGCGATCCACGTAAAAGATTTTCGCGGCGAGGGGGGAGTGAAGTCACAGATCGTTTCCCCGGGATCGGGCGAATTCGATTTTTCGTCGTTTTTCAGGCTCCTCCGCGAGAAGAAGCCGGAGATCGACGTATTGCTGGAAAATTCTTCCCCCGCGGAGGCTCCGGCGGCATTGGCGTTCTTGAGACGCGCGGCCGGGGAACCTTGAACGCCGAGGCTCTCCGTCGGCTGGGAAAAGGCATGTAGCCTTCATACCTAATGCGGCACTTAGCGCGCCAGGCCTCCATGATGTATCATCTGGCCATATGGCATTTCTCCCCGCAATCCCTTCCGATCTCGAAAAGGCCGGCTTGGCTCCAGGCGAACTTGACGCAATCATCGTGACAGGCGACGCCTATGTCGATCATTCGTCCTTTGGCACGGCCATAATAGGACGGGTTCTCGAAGCGGAAGGCTACAAGGTGGCGATTCTCTCAAGGCCCGATCCAGATGATGTGGAGGTATTCAGGATTTTCGGCAGGCCTCGGCTGGCCTTCCTGGTCACTTCCGGCGCGGTGGATTCCATGGTTTCCTCCTACACGGCCAACAATAAGCCCCGCTCCGAGGACGAATACGCCCCTGGAGGAAACCGCGCCCTCTGCATGCGCGCCGACGGCAGCGTCGGGCCTGGCGTTCGCGGCCGCGCGAACGCCAGGCCCGACCGGGCGGTGATTCATTACGCGACCATGTGCAGGCAAGCCTACAAGGGCGTGAAGGTGGTGATCGGGGGCATCGAGGCGAGCCTCCGGAGGCTCGCCCATTATGACTATTGGTCCGATAAGGTCCGTAAGTCGATACTGCTCGACTCCAAGGCCGACATCCTTGTCTACGGCATGGGCGAGCGGCAAATAAAGGAAATCCTGAGGCGCCTGGACGCCTCGCCGGGAGAGGCTGACCTGTCGGGCATCCGCGGCACCGCATGGGCCAAGCATATAGGCCAGATGCCGTCGGAAGCCTTTGCCGCCAAGTTTCCCGACGCCCTGCGGCTTCCCGATTTCGATTCGCTGGCAGGGCAGGATAATCAATCCAAGCTGAGCTTTCAGGCATCCTTCGCCCTCCAGTACAAGAACACCGATCCGTTTTCCGCCAAACGGCTGGTCGAACGCTACGGAGACAGGATCGTCGTTCAGGAATCGCCTGCCTTTCCTCTGGACAGGAAGGCCCTGGACGAAGTCTACGCGCTTCCCTACCAGCGCGAGGCGCACCCGATGTATCAAGAATGGAGCGGCGTTCCCGCCCTGGCCGAGGTTAAGTTTTCCCTGCTCTCGTCCCGGGGCTGCTTCGGCGCCTGTTCCTTCTGCGCCCTTAGCTTTCACCAGGGCAGGCAGATCAACTCCCGTAGCGTAGAGGCGATCGTGGACGAGGCGAAGGTCCTGACGAGGTTGGGCGATTTTAAAGGCTATATCCACGACGTGGGGGGTCCCACGGCCAATTTCAGGCGTTCGGCGTGCGAGAAAATGGAAACCAAAGGGGCCTGCCTCGACAGGCGCTGCCTGTCGCCGGAACCCTGCCCCAGCCTGGAGCCTGACCACGGCGAGTACCTGCGGCTTTTGCGCGAGCTCCGGAACCTTCCGGGGGTGAAGAAGGTCTTCGTCCGCTCGGGCGTGCGCTACGATTACGCGATGCTGGACAAAAGCGACGAGTTCCTGCGGGAGCTGGTGGAACACCACATATCGGGCCAGCTTAAGGTTGCGCCCGAGCATGTCTCGGACAAGGTCCTCGCCCTGATGGGCAAGCCGTCCAGGCGAAGTTACCATGCCTTCGCCGAACGTTACACGGCGCTGAATCGCGAAAAAGGCCTAAAACAATACCTCGTGCCGTATTTCATCTCCGCCCACCCTGGATCCGGACTCAAGGAAGCGATCGAACTCGCTGAATATCTGAGGGATACCGGTTTCGTCCCGGACCAGGCCCAGGATTTCTACCCCACTCCGGGAACATTGGCCACAGCCATGTATTGGTGTGAAGCCAACCCGCTGGACGGCAAGCCGGTCTACGTGGCGAAGGGAGCCCGCGAACGGGCGATGCAGCGGGCGCTCCTTCAGTATTCGGCGCCGGCCAACGCCGACTTGGTCCGCGAGGCTTTGGTCGAGGCGGGCAGGCCAGACCTTATCGGGGAGGGAGAGCGTTGCCTGGTAAGGGCAGGCGGGCGATCCGCCGGCCGAGGGATGAGGTCTTCGCGCCGCCGGAACTGAGATCGGCCAACCTTGAGAGGAATCGCTCGACCTCATCGCTGGGGATATCGATAACGAGGCGAACGGCCTCGGCAAATTCCTCGTCCGCAATGCTTGCGCCGAAATGGGAAAGACTCGTTTTGAATGCGTCGAAAACGGCGTAATGCAGTTCGACTCGCAGGGTGGTCAATTCGGCGAGAAGGGCCTTTTGAACGCGTTCTAGCACCTGTCTGGCCGCCTCCGAGTAGGCTTTCACCAGGCCGCCCGTCCCTAGGAGCGTGCCGCCGAAATACCTGGTCACAACCACGGCGACATTGCCCAGACCCGAGCCGTGCAGCACCGACAGCAGCGGCCTGCCTGAAGTGCCGGAGGGTTCGCCGTCGTCGGAGCAGAATTCGGTGCGGGAGTTGCCGCCGCCCACGATAAAAGCGGGAACGTTGTGCGTCGCGTCGGGAAATTCACGGCGGATTTTGTCGATGAAGGCGCGGGCTTTTTCGACGGATTCGACATAGTCGAGGCTCGCGACGAAGCGGGAGTTGATGACGCTTATCTCTGCCCGGGCGGGACCGAGAGGCACTGGGTAGGCTTCTTTCGCCATGCTAGACGGGCATTAGCGCGGCCGCCGCATTGGCGGCTGCCTGAATCGCCGCGGCCGGGCGGCCGCCGGCTTGATCGCCGCCCCGGCGCGATGAGAGGGGCTGTTTCATTTTTCGACCCGGTGATCGAGCTTCAAGAAGTGGCCGAATCGTTCCTTTTTCGTCAGCAGATAAGCCCTGTCGTTTTCCTGAGCCGGGAGTTCGTGCTGCACCCGCTCCAGCACCTTGACCCCGTGGCGCTCCAGTTCCTCCACCTTTTCCGGATTGTTCGTAAGGAGGCGGACGCTTTTCACGCCGATCTTCCTAAGCATCGCCGCGGGAACCGCGTAATCCCTTTCGTCAGCCTTGAATCCCAGCGCCAGGTTGGCGTCGTAGGTATCGTATCCCTTATCCTGCAGGGCGTAGGCGCGAAGCTTGTTGACCAGCCCTATGCCCCTGCCCTCGGCTTGATGATAGAGGACGGCTCCCCTGCCCTCCGCCTCGATCCGGCGCAGGGCCTGGTGAAGCTGGGGGCCGCAGTCGCAGCGCTGGCTTCCGAAGGCGTCGCCTGTGAGGCAAGCGGAGTGGATGCGCAAAAGGAGGTCCTCCCCGTCGCCCACCTCGCCCTTGAGAACGATGACATGGTCCTTGCCGTCCCTGTTGTTTACGAAGCCGATAATGGAAAAGCGGCCGTATTCGGTGGGGAAGTCGGCCACCGAAGCGACCATGACGCAGAGTTCTTCCTTGCAGGCGGCGCAGTTCTCGGCCTGGGGGCAGTCCCGCAGCGCCTGGATATCCTGCCTGATGATTTCCTCGATCGATGGAATTGTCATACGCGCTCCATGTTGTTTATACCCTTAGAAGGTACTGCCGCAGGGCCAGCCTTGTCGACTCGAAGGCGATGGATTCCCAGGGGATAGCGGACAATTCGGCCCATTCCAGCCCCGTGGACTCATGGGGATCGGGTGATAGAAGACCGCGCTCCTTTCCCGCCAGCTCCGCGATGAAAAAAAGATCGCAGGTCCAGTATTCGACGCTTTTATACGTATAGCGATTGGGATAGGAGGCAAGAAAGCGCATTTCCGCCGGCGCCCAGCCTAATTCCTCCCCGCACTCCCGCAACAAGGCTTCTTCGGCCTGCTCGCCCGGATCGACAAAACCGCCGGGAAGGGCCAGGCAATCCCGGCGCGGCTCTTTCGCCCTGCGTAAAAAAAGGCAAGATCCGCCTGAAACCAGGATGAGGCCAGCGGCCGCGGCCACGTTATGGAAGTATTCGAATCCGCAAGCGTCGCAGCGCCAGAAACGGCCGTTCCAGCCCATGCCGAGCTCCCCGCAGGAGGGACAGAAGCGGAAAAGCCCTCCCGGGCCGTTTCCGTCTAGATCCCGCGCTTCACTGAAAGACTGTTTTTCCATACTATAGAGTATAGAGCATGAGCGAGACAAAAGACGAGGCCGGTTTGAACGCGGCCGAAGAAGCCCCGATCCGGGAAGTCCCGGCCGAGGAAAGCCCGGCGGCGCGGAACGCCCGATTCAGATCCCTGGCGCGCCAGGCTCCCGAATCGCCGGGGGTTTACGTGATGCGGGACGGCGACGGGGCGATTATCTACGTCGGCAAGGCCAAGATCCTCAAAAACCGCCTGCTGTCCTATTTTTCTGGCCGGAAGGATATCAAGACGCGGCATTTGGTTTCCCGGGTCGAGTCGATCGAATGGATCCTCGCGGGCAGCGAGTACGACGCGCTGCTGATAGAAAACAACCTCATCAAAGAGCATAATCCCAAATACAACATAAACTTGAAGGACGGGAAGACCTATCCGTCCATACGAATAACCGCCGAGGAATACCCCAGGGTTTTCCGCACCAGGCGGATTATCGACGACGGGTCGGAGTATTACGGCCCCTTCCCCAGCGCCGAGATAATCGATATCTACCTCGAACTGATAAAGAAGCTGTTCCCCTTGCGCCGCTGCGCCGTCATGAGGCCAAGGGAGAGCCCCTGCATGTATTACCACATCGGCCGCTGCCCGGGCCCCTGCGCGGGCAAGATAAGCCACGAGGACTATATGGCCAGGGTCGGGCAGATCCGCAAGCTCCTCTCGGGCGAAACAGCCCAGCTCGCCGCCGATCTCAAGTCGAAGATGGAGGAAGCCGCCGGGGCTTTTCGCTTCGAGGAAGCGGCTCGTCTCAGGGATGCCATACGGGCCGTGGAGCAGTTCGTCGGGCGGAGCAACGCTCAGGATTTCGACAAGAGCGCCAGAGATTACCTGGCCTGGCACTGCGACGGCGACATGATTTCCTTCGTCGTCTTTTCGATGCGCGAAGGCAAGCTCATGGGCAGGGACAGCTTCGTCTCTCCCCTGTATTCAGACGAGCTCGAGGCGCTTCAGAGTTTCTTGACCACCTATTACGGCCCGGATCGATTGCCCCCGCCCTCGGTATTCGTCATGAAAAAGCTGGAGACCAAGACCCTGACCCAGTACTTCAAGTCGCAGTTGGGCGCGAAGGTGAGGCTGCAGAGTCCCAAGGAGCAGCGCCACGCCGCCTCGATGAACCTGGCCATCCAGAACGCCAGGGAAGAGCTCGTGAAGCGGCGCAGGGAATTGGGCGACAGGAACGCCCTGATCGAATTGAAATCCGCCCTGGGACTCTCGAGCCTGCCTGTGCGCATCGAGGGCTTCGACATCGCCCAGCTCTCGGGCAAGCACACCGTCGCCTCCCTGATCAGTTTCAAAAACGGCATCCCCGACAAGAGAAACTACCGCTATTTCCGGATTCGCAGCCTCCAGGGTTCGATTGACGATTTCGGCGCCATAAGGGAAGCGGTGGCGCGGCGCTACACCAGGCTGATCAACGAGGAGGCCGAGCTGCCGGACCTGATTTTAGTCGACGGCGGGGCCGGCCAGGTCTCGGCCGCCGAAGAAGTCTTAAGGGAGATCGGCCTGGACTGCGACCTGGCCGGCCTCGCCAAGAAGAACGAGGAGCTCTATCTGCCGGGCAGGCTGGAGCCCCTGGTCCTGCCCAAGGACTCCCCGGCCCTGCGCGTGCTCGTGGCCGTCAGGGACGAGACGCACCGATTCGCGACGGGCTTGTCCAGAAGGCTGCGGGAAAAGGACCTGCGCTTTTCGGCCTTGAGTTCCGTGAAGGGCATAGGCGAGGCGCGATCCAAAAAGCTGATTAAAGCCTTCGGCTCGATGGAGGGAATCGCCGTCGCGGATGTCGCCGCCCTGGCGAAGACGGCCGGGATTTCCCAGGAGACGGCGCTACTGGTCAGGGAAAAGGCGATCGCTGTCTTCGGCCAAAGTCAATAATCCGGAAAAAAATTGACACCCCCAGAGGCAGATGCTAGTATTCCCTACGCTATCGTATAATTTCCCATTTCTTGCGATATGGAGGCTATCATGAAGAAACGCGTGACCTTCGCCATTCTCGCCATCGTCCTCATCGCCGGAATCGCCGGCGCCCAGGGCAAGACCTTTCAGCTCCGCACTTCGACAAACCTGGCCGGAACGGGGACTGTCGGCAAAGGCTTGACCTATTTTGTCGACCTCGTGAACAAGAAGGCCGGCGGCAGGATAAAGGCCGTCGCCAACTACGGAGCAGAACTAGGCAGCCAGGCCGAACAGGTCGAAATGGCCCGGACAGGCTCTCTCGAGATGGTCGTTTCGGCCCCCGGCACGGGACCGGGCACCTGGGTTCCCCAGTTGATGATGTTCGAATTCCCCTTCTTGTTCAAGGATAACGATCACTACCTGCGCGTGCTCAAGGGACTTGAAGGCGAAGTCAGCGCGCTAGTGAAACCGTACGGCTTCATCGCCACCGCCGGGCAGTCCATGGGCTCGCGCCACATGCTCACCAAGAAGCCGGTAACAAAGCTGGAAGACCTGGCCAACCTCAAGATGCGCGGCCCGAATGCCGTGTACATCAACATGTTCAAGTCGCTGGGCGCTGCCGGCACCACGATGGACTGGAACGAAATATATTCGGCCATCCAGACCGGCGTCATCGACGGCATGGAAGCGTCGCCATCCATGATCAATTCGATGAAATTCCAGGATGTGGCCAAGAACCTCACCATCACCGACCACATCATCGCCTGCGTTTACTATTTCTTCAACGAAAAATGGTACAACAGCCTACCTGCGGATCTGCAGAAAATCGTCATGGATTGCGCGCGGGAAGCCGCGGATTACCAGGCCACATTGGATGAAGCCGACCAGGTCGCCTCCCTCGAGAAGATCAAGGCTGCTGGCGTGACTATTCACGTGTTAAAAGATAAGGCGAAGTGGATGGAAGCCTGCAAGCCCATGCTCAACGACTACAAGGCCAAGGGCAAGACTTGGAACGATTTTATCGACAAGATGCTGGCCATTCAGTAATCAATCTTTCTCTTTTCACGGAGGGGAGGTCGTCCCTCGTTCTTCGCGGGGCGATCTTCTTTTTTAATGGAGATCTATGCATGGCCAGGAAATTCTATATTCTTTTCGACCGTCTACGGACTATCATGATGGTGTCCGTATCTGCCTTTACGATAATTCTCTGCTTTATTCAGATAATACTCAGGTATTTCACCTTCCTTTCGATGCGCCCTTTCGCCTGGGGCGACGAAGTGCTACGGCTTTCAGCAATCTGGGTAATCTTTCTCGGCCTCAGCGTCGGCATAAGGGAAGGCGCCCATTTCACGGTGGATCTCTTACTCAACAAGATTAAACCGGAAAAAGCGCGACACGGAGCCGACACCGCGATCGACATCATGGTGATGGGATTATTGGCCATTCTCGCTTACAAAGGTTTTTCCTACACAATCACGAACACGATGAGCAGCTTGCAGAACATTCAGATATCCATGGCGTGGTTCTACGCATCCATTCCAGTCGGTTGTCTCTTCGGCATTGTCGAATATCTTTACAAGATCGCATTCGGGAAGGAGTACAAGACCAGAATGCTCGCGAAATACTAAGGAAGGAGACTGAAATGTGGCAGATTTGGCTCGTATTCGCGATATTGCTGGCCTTCATTTTCGCCGGAATCCCCATTTATATGTCGCTCATCCTCACAACTATTTCCTTCATGATCGGGATGGACCTTCCCTTGAATCTCGTCGTCATCAAGATGTTCGGAAGCGTCAATTCGTTCTCACTGATGGCCATACCATTTTTCATCATCGCAGGCAATATCATGGCCAAATCGGATATAACGGACAGGATTATCGACCTGTCCGACGCCCTGGTAGGCCAGTTCAAGGGGGGGCTCGGCCACGTCAACATCCTAGCCTCCATGTTCTTCGGGGGAATCCAGGGATCAGGCATCGCCGATGCTTCGGCGATCGGAGGGATGCTCATCCCCGCGATGGAAAAGCAGGGTTACGACAAGGATTACGCCGTTGCCGTGACAGCCGGCTCCTCGATGCTCAGCCCTATCATACCGCCCAGCATAGCGATGATTCTCTACTCTTATTACACCGAAGTGCCTGTGAGCAAGCTCTTCATGGGCGGGGTTATCCCCGGCGTTATCATTGCGGGGCTTCAGATGATCTGGAACCGTATTGTTTATTCGCGGCGGGGTTACAATATCCCGACGACCAAGTTCTCGGTTAGGCGGCTCGGGAAGACACTGCTCGGTTCGGCGGGAGCACTGGCAATGCCGATTATCATCATCGGTGGCATCATTTCTGGCGTGGTAACGGCCACGGAATCGGGAGTCCTCGCCATCGTCTACGGCCTGGTCTACGGTTTCTTCGTCTCCAAAAAACTAAAGCCTCGCGACCTCGTCGACATTTTGAAGAGCTCGAGCCTCACCACGGCCGTCGTCATGGTCACCATCGCCGCGACGGGAGCCCTTTCAAATGTCCTGGTGCGCATGCGATTCCAGGCCAATGTCACCGACTACGTGGTCAACGTCATCGGAAACCCTGTCGCCGGAACCCTCTTCCTGATGCTCATAATCTTTGTGCTTGGCATGTTCCTCGATCCGACCGTACTCATCGCCATGCTGGCGCCTACAATCCTGAGCATAGGGAATTCCTTTGGATTCGGCGCCATCCACTATGGCGTCGTCATGGTCATCATGATGCAGTTGGGAGCCATAACCCCGCCCGTAGGCTCCTTCCTCTTCGTTTCATGCGCGATAGGGCACTTGCCGCTTGAAAAATCGGTAAAACCCATGATTCCTTTCATCATCACGATCATCATCGCAGTTTTAATCAGTTTTTTCGTGCCGCAGGTCGTCACCTTCCTTCCCGATCTGCTATTAGGCTGAGCGGCGTCGCCGCGGAGGAGCGTGGAATGACAGGCATAGGAATTATCGGCTCAGGGGCCATAGCTTCCGTCCACGTTGATAGCTATAAACGTTATGCGTCGGACTGCGAGGTCAGGGCAATTTGTGACACCTTCAAGGCAAAGGCTGAGGATCTCGTCACCGCGAAGGCGTTAAACGCCAAAGTCTACGACGACTACAAAAGGCTACTACTCGATCCCGGGGTGGAGGCCGTATCCGTCTGCCTGCCGCCGGGTGCCCATGCCCAGGTGAGCATCGACGCGCTAAAGGCGGGAAAGCATGTCATCGTCGAAAAACCCATGGCGAGCTCGCTGGAGGAATGCGATCTCATGATCGAAGCCTCCCGCGCCAGCGGGAAGATTCTCGCCGTGGTGAGCCAGAACCGCTATAAGACACCCGTGGCCAAACTGAAAAGGATGCTGGACCAGGGCGCTGTCGGAAAGGTTTTGTACGCCAGCTTCGATTCGCTCTGGTGGCGCGGCCAAGTCTACTATGACCTCTGGTGGAGAGGCACCTGGGCTCAGGAATCGGGCGGCTGCTTCATGAGCCACGCGGTCCATTACCTGGATCTCATGCACTATCTTTTCGGCATGCCAAAAGGGGTGAAGGCTTCGATCCATAACGTGGGCCACGACAACTCGGAGTGCGAGGATCTTGGTTTCGCGTTCTTCGACTACGAGGAAAAGGTCATCCACTTTACCTGTTCATTGGTGAGCCATGGGGAGCGTCAGAGCATTGTCGTGGAAGGCGAAAAAGGCACGCTCAGCGTGCCCTGGGCGGTATCCGCCAACAAAGCTCTTCCCAACGGATTCCCCGAGGAGGATAGCGCGGGCATAAAAGCGCTTGAAGAAGCCTACCGCGCGATACCCGACCTTGCGAGCGAAGGTCACGACGCCCAGCTGGGCAATTTTCTAAAAGCAATTCGAGGAGAGGAATCCATAGCCCTGGATGGCAGCGCTGGCAAAAAAACCATCGAACTCATCATGGGCATATACAAGTCCGCCGTGACGGGAAAGCCAGTCGAATTCCCCTTGAAACCCGACGATCCCTTCTACCGCAAGGAATCCATGATCGCCCTCATGCCCAGGTTTCACGAAAAGAAAAAGAGCGTGGATAACTTCAGCTCGTCCACGATCACCCTGGGGAGGGATCTGGGCCGTTGAGATACCGACGCCGGCTCGCTGGCCGAGACTACAAAAAACCGCTGTTTTTCGGTATAGTTTAAGCCTCAAGCTTTTCAAGGAGTAATGGAATGGATACTAAATCGTTGGAGAAGATCGCGCTGTCGATACGCAGCCTGAGCATCGACGCGATCAACAAGGCCAATTCGGGCCACCCTGGGCTGCCTTTGGGCGCGGCCGAGCTCGCCGCCTACCTCTATGGCCAGGAAATGATATACGACTCAGGCGACCCCTCTTGGATCAATCGGGACAGGTTCGTACTTTCCGCCGGCCACGGCTCGATGCTGCTGTATTCGATACTGCACATGGCCGGATTCCCCGTAAGCTTGGACGATATAAAGAGCTTTCGCCAGGTGGGCTCCAAGTGCGCGGGACATCCCGAGTACGGCCTCACCCCCGGGGTGGAAACCACCACCGGCCCCTTAGGCCAGGGCGTGGCCACGGCGGTGGGCATGGCCATCGGCGAGCGCATGATGGCCGCCAGGCTCAATACCCCCGGACAGACTATCATCGATCACTATACCTACGCGCTAGCCGGCGACGGCTGCCTCATGGAAGGCGTGTCGGCCGAAGCCTGCTCCCTGGCGGGACATCTCGGCCTGGGCAAGCTTATCCTCTACTACGACTCCAATTCGATCTCCATAGACGGCTCGACGAGCCTGGCCTTCACCGAGGACGTGGGCGCCCGTTTCGCCGCTTACGGCTGGCAGGTGCTTTCCGGCGACATGTACGATTTCGACGGACTGGCGGCCCTCACCGCCAAGGCCAAGGCTGAAACCCGCAAGCCCAGCCTCATCATCCTCAAGAGCGTGATCGGCAAGGGTTCGCCCAACAAGCAGGGCACGGCGGGGATACACGGATCGCCCCTGGGCGAGGAAGAAGCCGCCAAGGCCAAGGCAGCCATGGGCATACCTCTCGACCAGCCCTTCTGGGTAGCCTCCGAAGCCTACGAGTATTTCGAAAAGCGCAGGGTCGAGCTCAAGGCTCGCAAGATTGCCTGGCAGAAGACATTCGAGTCCTGGGGCAAGGC
>CAYVOD010000027.1:0-22566 GCA_964453055.1 uncultured Treponema sp.
ACGTTCAGCATCTTGCCCCAGAGGGGGAGGATGGCCTGGTTGACCCTGTTGCGGCCCATCTTGGCCGAGCCGCCGGCGGAATCGCCTTCGACTATGAAGACCTCGCACTTGGTGGGGTCCTTTTCCTGGCAGTCCGCAAGCTTTCCCGGAAGGCTGGCCGAATCCAGGAGGTTTTTCCGCCTGGTGAGCTCCCTGGCCTGCCTGGCGGCGATGCGGGCCTTGGCGGCGAGGACGCACTTTTCCAGGATGGCGTTGATCGTGTCGGGGTACTGCTGGAAGATGAGATCGAGCTGGTCGGCGCAGTAGCCGTCCACGATGCCCCGCACCTCGGGATTGCCCAGCTTTGCCTTGGTCTGGCCCTCGAACTGGGGCTCCAGGACCTTGACCGAGAGGACCGCGGTAAGGCCTTCCTTGACGTCGTCCACGGAGAGGGTATCGTCCAGCTTTTTCTGGAACTTGGATTTCTTGAAAAATTCGTTGATGGTACGGGAAAGAGCCGAACGGAACCCGATGAGGTGGGTTCCCCCCTCCCTGGTGTTGATTCCGTTCACGTAGGCGAACATCACCTCGTTGAAGCTGTCGTTGTACTGCAGCCCCACCTCTATTTCCACGTCGTCGCGGCTTCCGTGGTAATAGACGACGTCCTTGTGCAGGACCGTCTTGTTCTTATTAAGGTACTCCACGAACTGCCGAAGGCCGCCCTCGAAACTGAATTCCACCGTCTTGGGGTTTGAAAGCCGCTCGTCGGTAAGGACGATTCGCACGCCCTTGTTGAGGAAGGCCAACTCCCTAAGCCGCATGGACAGGACTTCGAAGCTGTATACCGTTTCCTCGAAGATGGTCGGGTCGGCGGAAAAGCGCACCACCGTGCCCCGCCTGTCCGTCGTTCCCACCTTCGCCACAGGGGCCATCGGAATGCCCTTTTCGTAGCGCTGCAGGTAGAGCTCCCCGTCGATATGGACATTGACGTCCATCCAGGTGGAGAGGGCGTTGACCACCGAGACGCCCACGCCGTGCAGCCCGCCGGAAACCTTGTAGTTTTTCTTGTCGAACTTGCCGCCCGCGTGGAGCTTGGTCATGACCAACTCGAGGGCGGAAACCCCCTCGGTGGGATGGATGCCTACCGGTATGCCTCGGCCGTTATCCTCGACCCTGACTATATCGTTGCGCTCCAGCACGACGACGATGTCGGTACAGTAGCCCGCCAGGGCTTCGTCGATGGAGTTGTCCACCACTTCGTAGACCAGGTGGTGGAGGCCGTCGATGCCCGTGGAGCCGATATACATGCCCGGGCGCTTTCGCACCGCCTCGAGCCCCTTGAGAACCTGAATACTGTTTGCCGAGTAGTTTGAATCCATACCTATCCTGGATAGTAAAATTGTCAACGTATCCTAAAGGGGCGCCGCAGCCTTATTAAGCCCTTTTTTTCCGATACAGAGAACGGCCTCATTATACCCTTTAAAGACTTGAGAGTAAAGCAATCAGGAAGGAAGCAGGCCCGTAAAACGCCGGCGGGAGAGATTGTGGAAAACCTGTGGATAATTAGTGAACAATGTGTGGGTATCTTCCTTTTTCATTATGGCGCTGTCGTTTACGAAGCTTTCCCGAAACGCCCGATTCCGCCGCGTTTCGGATAAATTTTTTATATAGCGATAATTATATAAAATTACCTTCTTGTTTGCTATACGACGCCGGTGGATTTTTCCGCTTTTTTCGCGATTTACCACTTGCGGACTCCCCCCTCGAGGGGATACACATATAATCCCAGGTTGTGGATAACTTGTGGAAATAATTCCAAATCATTGCTGCTTCGAGGAGACGATGGCTGAGTTCGACGGTTCCGTCATTTGGAGCGAGGCGCTGGAGATCGCCAAGGGCGAAATACCCGAACAGGAATACCTCATGTGGTTCAGGCTCGGCTATCACTCCCTGGACGGTACCACCCTCACGGTGCGGGCTCCCAACTCCTTTTTGCGGGATCAGTTCAAGCGGAAATACCATTCCTTCATGGAGAGAATCGTCAGGGAAATCACCGCCCTGGACATAGCCCTGGAGGTTTCCTCGACAAAGACGCCCGAGCCGCGGGTGGACCAGGGAGCGCCGGGGCCCCGGGCGGAGACTGGGGGAGAGAGGGATGCGGCGGCGAGGGCGGACGCGGAAGCCGGCGCCGCTCCTTTCGCGCCTAACGCAGAAAATCCCTTTCCTCTCTACGGCAACACCGTTGCCGCCAATCCAAAGCACCGGAACGAGGCGCCGGCCTACGGCGAGGGCGAAGCCTTCGGTGCCGACGCCGCCAAAACCTTCGTCTCCCCCGCCCAGACGGCTGCCGTCCCGGCCGAACGCAGACCCCATCCCTCGCTGCGCCAGGACTATCGTTTCGAAAACTTCATCGTCGGCGAGAACAATCGCTTTATTTACAACGCCTCCGAGGCTGTCGCCAAAAGTCCCGCCAGGGTCTACAACCCCCTTTTGATCTACGGCGGCGTGGGTTTGGGAAAAACCCACCTCATGCACGCCATCGGCAACCACGTGTACCAGTCCAGGCCGGGCGCCAGGGTAATCTGCATCACCGCCGAGGAATTCACCAACGAATTCATCCAGATGATCCACGACCGCTCCGCCCACGAGTTCAAGAACAAATACCGCAACGCCGACGTGCTTCTCATCGACGACATACACTTTTTCCAGAACAAGCCCGGCGTCCAGGAAGAGCTCTTCCATACGTTCAACGCCCTCTACGACTCGGAGCGGCAGATGGTCTTCACCCTGGACAGGCACGTCAAGGAACTCAAGGATTTTTCCGACAGGCTCAAAAGCCGATTCGACAAGGGCCTGGTGGTGGACGTCCAGCCGCCCATCTACGAGACTCGCGTGGCGATCCTCAAGCAAAAACTTCTCCAGTCGGGAAAAAAGGTAAACGTAGTCGAGGATGTCATCGACCTGGTGGCGTCCAACGTTTCGTCCAACGTACGGGACCTGGAAGGCTGCCTCACCAAGCTCACCGCCTACGCGGAGCTGGTGCACAAGGACCTCACCGTCGACATAGCCAGAAATCTCCTGAAAGAAATGTTCAACGCCAAGCGGCACTCCGCCATCACCGTCGATTCCATAATACGGATGGTCGCGGATTTCTATAAGCTTGCGCTCTCCGACCTCAAGGGCAAGAAGCGCAGCAAGAACATAGCCTTGGCCCGTCAGGTGGCCATGTTCGTCATCAGAGAGGTCACCGAGTACTCCACCACCGAGATCGGCGTCGAGTTCGGCGGCAGGGACCACACGACGGTAATGCACTCCTGCCAGAAAATCGAGCAGATGCTCAAGTTCGACCCCAGCTTCGACGCCACCATGCAGCGCCTCCTGAGAGACGCCCGGCAGAACGGCGCCGAGTAAAGCTTCTTCAAAACCCGTGGACAAGTCTCATTCGCCTGTGGAAAAAATTCTTACCTGTGCATACTGTGGATTATCCAAGGAGGTTTTCAGCAACTTATCCACAGGGTATATCGGCAATTCCCGTAAGTAATTATCTCCGTTTTCCACATATTCGCGGCCCTTATTACTATTATTACTCTTGTATATGTCTAATACAGTAAGATTAGGAATCGAAAAAGCCCAAATAAATGACGGAAACGCTGTTTCATTGACCCAGCCTTTCTGTTAGAATAAATTTCAGACTCGTATTATCCTGAGGGGGAATATAATGAAGTTTACCTGCGATAAGGCCAGCCTTTTGCGCGAAATCGCCTTTGCCCAGGAAATCATCGCATCAAAAAACGCCCTTTCCATAATGTCCAACGTATATCTGGAAGTTTCCGATTCACGGCTTCTTATCAGGGCTACCGACGTCAAGGTGAGCTTCGAAACCACCATACCTGTCGACAATGTCACACCTGGCTCTCTGACCGTATTCTGCGACAAGCTTATGGGCATTTTGACCACTTTGCCCGACGGTGATCTCACTATAGAGCAGGATGATGGGCGCATAGTTCTCAAACCCGCCGAAAAAAAAGTCCGTTTCCAGCTCAAGTCTCTTTCGGGCGAAAAATTCCCCGAGCTGCCCAAGGCTGAGGAAGAGCTGTTCTTCCAGCTGCCCGCCCGGGACTTCAGGCGCATGGTTTCCCAGACGATTTTCTCCGTTTCCAACGACGAGACCAGGTACTTCATGAACGGCGTGTACATGGAAAAGACTCAGGAAGGGAGCCTGGTCATGGTTTCCACCGACGGCAGGCGGCTGGCGTACGTGCGCAGCGATACCAGGGGCAACGTGCCCGATTTCAAGAGCGTGATCATTCCCACCAAGGTCTTGGGCATAGTCCTGAAGCGGCTTTCCGACGAGGGAATGCTCGACATGGCCATCACCGAAAAAAGCCTTTTCCTGCGCTTCAATAATTACCAGATCTCCAGCGTTCTCATCGAAGGGCAGTTCCCCAACTACCAGAAGGTGATACCGCAGAACCAGAAAAACTCCTTCAGCGTCAAGAAGGCCGACATGCTGGAAGCGCTCAGGCGCGTGTCGATTTTCGTCGAGCAGAAATCCTACAGGACCTTCTTCTCCGTTTCGGAAAACGGCCTGGTGCTGTCCTCCGAGGAGAGCGAGATCGGGGCGGCCAGGGAGGAGATCGGCTGCGAATACTCCGGCGGCGAGACGACCATAGCCTTGAACTATAAATATATAGAAGAACCCTTGAGGGTCCTGGACTCCGAATCCTTTGCCATCGAGTTCAGCGATCCCTCCAGGGCCATCACCCTGCGGCCCGAGCCCAGCGGAGACTACTTCCATATCGTCATGCCGATGCAAATAGACTAATGCCTTTTTCGTACGCCCGCTTCGTCTCGTTCCGCAATCTCGAGGACAGCGAGGTCGACACCGGAGCCGAGCGGATCTTCCTTATCGGCGAAAACGGCCAGGGAAAAACCAATTTTCTCGAGGCCTTGTACTATCTCTGCTACGGGGCTTCCTTCAGGGGAGCTGTGGATCAGCAGATTCCCGCCGCCGGGAGCCGGGGCTTCGGGCTGGCCGCGGCCTGGAATTCCCAGGGGCAGACCGCCGAGGCCGAGCTCGAGGACGGCATTTCGATTCGCTACGATGGGCAGACCAAGGACATCAGGCTCAACGGCAAGAGTCTCAAGGACAGGAAGGAACTCGTGTTCCACAACCCCGCCGTGGTGTTCTGCCACGAGGACTTCAGCTTCGCCGCCGGCGATCCGGAGCGGCGCAGGTTCTTCTTCGACCAATGCGCCGGCATGCTCTATCCCGGTTATATCGATTCGCTGCGCTCATACAAGCGCATACTCAAGCAGCGCAACGCCGCGCTCAAGGAGAGCGCCCACGATCTGCTGGACGTGCTGGATCCACAGTTCGTGCGCTTCGGGCTTGCCCTGATGGAGGATCGGCACAAGCTCCATCGGCGATTTCAGGCGGATTTTCCAAGGCTTTACGAATACGTGTCCAGGCTGGGGCGCCCGGTCGAGCTTTCCTACTCCCCCAGCTGGAAAAATGAAAGGGATATCGACTCTCTCCTGGCGATTTTGTCCTCCCGGAGAGAGTCGGAGATACTATTGGGCACGACGAGGTCCGGACCCCACCGCGACCGCTGGGAATTCTCCGCCGAGGAAGGCAGCTTCACCGATCGGGCTTCCACGGGCCAGCTCCGCCTGCTCTCGCTGATTCTGAGGATCATCCAAGCTTCGGCGGTGGCCTCGGACGGCGACAGGAAGGCCCGCTGGCCCATTCTGCTTTTGGACGACGTGCTTCTGGAGCTGGATGTGGGAAAAAGGCGGCGCTTCCTCGAGCTCTTGCCCCCGCCGGGCCAGGGCGCCCAGGCTATTTTCACCTTCCTGCCGGAAGAACCGTGGACCGAGTACGAAAACGGGGATACCATCGTCTACAGGGTACGCAATGGCCGATTCGAGAATCAAAAGCGCCTCTGAGATACTCTCGGCTTTTTTCGACCGGGACCTGGTAAAGCAGGGGGAGTATTACGCCCTCTTCGACCGTTCCTGGAAAAACATAGCCGGAGCTCGGCTCGCCCCTCACTCCAGGCCTACGGAGATACGGCACGGGGTCCTCTTCGTCGAGACCGAGCACCAGGGCTGGATGCAGCTTTTGCAGCTCCAGCAGGACAGGATGCTGGACGAGATCCAGCGGCGCTTCCCCGATCTGGGCGTCCGTAGCCTGGCCTTCAGGCTGGGGAACGCCGAGGGCTCGGACAGGGACTTTAGACTCAAGAACGCGGCGGGGGAGGCTCCGCTGCCCGAGACTGCTGGTGCCGCGGCCGCCGCGCCGACGGCGCCTGTGGCATCCACGGCGCGAGCTGAGCCCGAGGCGCCTTCGGCGGCCGCTACCCCCGCCGCGCCCGCGGCTTCCTCGCCACTCCCCGGGGAGATTCGGGACATGTTCGAGAAGATACGTAAGAATATTCGACGATAAAGGGACGGTTGACGAAGACGGGCGTAGCGTTTTATACTCACGAGCCTGCCCGCGGGTTATACCCCCGGGGCAACGATAGCGAAATCGACCGGCGATCCGACAATCGCCTTAGGTTAAGGAGCATGTTACCATGAAACGCACCTACCAGCCCAGCAGAACCAAGAGAAACCGCAAATTCGGCTTTCGCGCCCGCATGAGCACCAAGGGCGGCAGACTTGTTCTGAAACGCAGAAGGGCCAAGGGCAGAATAAAGCTTACCGTCGCCGACGAGAATAAGAAGTATTGACGGTATGTCCCCGGACGGGGATATGGAGAGAGAGAAACAGGGATTTCCGAAATCCGAGAAAATTCGGAAAAAGTCGGAAATAGACCGGATTTTTCGCACTGGCGCCCGGTTTTCCTGCAAAGGGATGGCTCTGCGCATGGCGCGCAATTCCCTTTCGCGGAACCGGGTCGTTTTTATTACAGTCCGCTCCTTCGATGGAGCTGTCCGGAGAAACCGCGCTAAGCGCATAGCCCGGGAAGTCTGGCGCCTCAACAAGGCGGCTTTTCGTCGGGGCTTCGATGTGGCCCTTATCCTATACCCCGGCTACGAAGACTTTCCGGTCTGTTCCTCCCTGATGCTCGGTCTCTTTCGCAAGGCGGGTTTAGTCGAATGAATGTGCTGAAGAAACTGCTTTCTCTTCCGTTTCTCGCGCTCATCAAACTATACCAAATAGCGATATCGCCTCTTTTCCCTCCGTCCTGCAGGTTCTATCCGACTTGTTCGGCCTACTCCTACCAGGCGATAGCCAAATACGGCCCCTTCAAGGGCTCGTGGCTCGCCTTCAGGAGGATCATTCGTTGCCATCCACATAATCCGGGAGGTTATGATCCAGTACCATGAGCATATTTAACGACGGTTCCCAGTCCAAGGAAGAAAGCAGGCGCACTATCCTGGCGGTAGTGCTTTCAACGGTCATTGTCGGCGTGGGCTTCATGCTCCAGAACGTATTCTTTCCCCCGGCGCCCCAGAGCGCGCAGGCTACGGTTCAGACCACCCAGCAGCCCGGCGAATCGACCGGCAGCCAGCCCCCTGCGGCTACCGTGGTGGCCGATCCCTTCGCTCCCGCGACGACGGTGACGACAGCCCAAGCCGTCGCGGCGACACCCGCCGCCGCCCAGCTGCCGCCGGTCGAAGCCCCGATCGCCCAGGCTACCTATGCGATAGAAACGGATCTCTTGAAGGTAGCGCTCAGCAATTCCGGCGGCGACATCGTTTCGCTCCAGCTCAAGGAGCACAAGGACAAGGAAGGCTACGTCGACCTCATCGTCCCTGGCGAAAAGGGAGCCCAGGGCATTTCTTTGGCCTTCGGCGCGCCTGGATCCCCGGTGGTGAGCGAGCTCATGAACGTTTCCTGGCTGGACGCGGACAGGAAAACGATCCAGTTCTCCAGGGTTTTCTACGCCCGGTCCAGCGAAGGCGGGGAACTCAAGCCCTTTACCTATAGGAAAACCTATACCTTCCGCAACGGCGAATATCTGTTCGGAATGGCGATCTCCCTTGAGGGCGAAAATGGGGCTCAAATCCCCCTCAATTCGAATGGTACCGCCTATACCCTCTCGGTGGGACCACAGATCGGGCCTCGATTCGATCATTTGAGCAAGAACGCCGATTACAGGAAGTACATACTCGAGGTGGACGGCAAGAAAAAGACCGAAATGCCCAAGGCGGGAAGCATTCAAACTATAAAGGAGAGACCAAGCTGGGGCTCGATGACGGGCAAGTACTTCTCCTTCATCGCGATTCCCGAGCTTCCCTTCGCCTCCTTCAGCTATCTTCAGGGCCAGGATCCCCTCATAAAGCAGACCAATACCATGTATCTGTCCAGGCCGGCTTTTTCATCCTCGGCACAGACCGACAAATACTACTTCTATTTCGGCCCCAGGACGAACGCTTCCCTGGCGAAATACGAATACGCGGACAAGAACAGCTTCGGACTTTCGTCCATGAGGCTCGAGGACGTGGTCGAGCGCTCCAACCTTTTAGGATGGCTCGAGACTATCCTGAAGTTCATGCTGAACATTTTCTACAAGCTCATTCCCAACTACGGCGTGGCGATAATCTTAGTGACCATTTTCATCAAGGTCCTGTTCTATCCCCTTACGAAAAAGAGTTCGATTTCCACGGCGAGAATGCAGGAACTCCAACCCAAGCTCCAGGAGCTGCAGGCGAAATACAAGGGGAATCCTCAGAAACTCAACCAGGAGATGGCGGAATTCTACAAGCGGGAAAACTACAACCCGATGTCGGGTTGCCTGCCCATGCTTATCCAGCTCCCCCTCTTCATCGCCATGTACAATCTCTTCAACAATCATTTCGATCTGAGGGGCGCCAGCTTCATCGCCGGGTGGATCAACGACCTTTCCCTTCCCGAAAGCATAGTGAACTTCGGCTCTTTCCGGCTTCCGATACTCGGCTGGAACGATCTGCGGGCTTTGCCTATCATTTACCTGGCTAGCCAGCTTTTGTATGGCAAGTTCACACAGAGTCCCCAGGGCGGCCAAAGCGCCAGCCAGATGAAGCTGATGATGTACGGAATGCCCATCATGTTCTTCTTTATCCTTTACGACGTTCCCTCCGGGCTGCTGCTGTACTGGATAGTCAGCAACGTCCTCACCATAGGCCAGCAGGTGCTTATCAAGGATCTGATGAAAAAGCACAAGCTGGCGCCCGCCCAGGCCAAGAATCCGGCACCCGCCGCGGGCCCCATGAGAAACGCCGGAAAGACCAGCGTCAGGGCCAACGGGGAGGCTTCAGGCCAGGGAGACCTGGGAACCAAGGTCAAGGACTGGCTCGAGAAGAAAGCCGCCGGCATGGAAGGAAAAGCTTCCGCTTCGACGCAGAAACCCGGTCCCTCCAAGGGGGGCAAGGGCGAGGGCCAGGCGGGCAAGAAGAGCGGCGGCAAACGCTGAAGGCTAAAAGGCTCCGCAGGGTGCCAGGCGATGCGAGCCGAGCCTTCCGTGCCGGACGTATAGAGCAAGTACGTTTCACTTTTTAGGAGATAGTGATGATATATGAGTTTGAAGGAAAAACCGAGCGCGAGGCCATTCAGCTCGCCGCTACCCAGCTGGGGCTGGAAACCGACGAGTTCGACGTGGAGATCCTCGAGTCGCTTTCCGGCGGGTTATTTAAAAAAGGCAAGGTAAAAATCAGGGTCCATACCAATTCCGACGCGAATCCGGACGTGGGCAAAAGCGCTTCCGGCGAAGATTCCTCAGGAAACGAAGACCATGGCGTGGCCGGTGACGAGGCGGCAAAGAGGGAGCGCAAACTCCTTTCGGAGGAAGAGCGCATTCCCATGGACGAGTTCGAGGAAAAAATAGTCGCCTGGACCAAGGCCGTTGTGGACGCCATGGGGTATCCTTCGAAGGTTTCGGTTCTTTTCAGGGAGGACAAGAAACTCGGCCTCAAGGTTGAGACCGACAATACCTCCATGATCATCGGGAAAAAGGGCAAGAACATCGACGCCCTGCAGCTTTTGGCCAACGTTTACGCGGGAAAGCTGGGCAGGGAGGACGTCAAGGTCATCCTGGATTCGGAGAATTACCGGATCCGTCGGGAAGAGTCCCTAGTGCGGATCGCCTACGAGTCCGCCGAGCAGGTGCGCAGGACCGGCAGGTCCCTGCTTTTGGAGCCCATGAATCCCTTCGAGCGGCGAATCGTCCACACTACCCTCAACGATATCGTCGATATCGAGACCAAGAGCGAGGGAGAGGGCTTGTACAAGCAGGTGCGGGTAATGTTCAGGGGTAGAAGATAGCCTGAGCTTGACCGTTTTTTAGAAATCAGGGTAGAATTCATCGTTTTCCCACCTTAATCAGCGAGTCCACACCCGAGTTCGAGGGTAAAGGCTCGCTGAATGCGGATTCAACCTGCAAAGGAGACATTTTCCGCCATGGCAGTAAAGACCTTCAAAGGCGGAGCGCATCCGCCCGAACGAAAAGAACGGTCCAGCGCTCTCGCAACCCAGCGTTTACGCGAGGTAAAGCTTGTCGTCGTGCCGGTCAACCAGCATTTCGGCGCTCCGCTGCAGCCCCTTGTTAAGGTCGGCGACAGCGTCAAGCGCGGACAGAAGATAGCCGACGCGGATGGCCGGATGACCGTTCCCGTCCACGCGCCGATAGCCGGCGTGGTTAAAAAGATCGAGCCCAGGACCCAGTCGAACAATTCGGACGGCCCCTGCATCATAATCGAGGCGCTTCAGCCTCCGGCCGAAGGACAGCCTGTTCCCGCGCCCGAAGACCTCGCGGACTTCATGCCGCCCCTCGATCCCTTCGCCTGCTCCAAGGAAGAAGCCCTCGCCCGGGTCAGGGCCGCGGGCATCGTCGGAATGGGCGGCGCGGGATTCCCGGCCCACGTGAAGCTGGCCCCCTCCAAGCCTATCGCCGTGGTCATCGCCAACGGCGCCGAGTGCGAGCCCTTCCTCACCATTGACGAGAGAAGCCTGATCGAGCGCGCCGACGACGTGGTGGAAGGCGTGGCGATAACCATGAAGATCGTTAACGCTCCCGAGGGAGTGATCGCCGTGGAGGAAAACAAGGTCCACGCCGTGCCGCTTCTGGAGAAGGCGATCGCCGCAAGCCCCCGCACCAGGGCGGGCATGAAAATCAGGGTACAGCTTCTCAAGACCAAGTATCCCCAGGGCGGCGAAAAAATGCTTATCACCGCCATAACCGGCAAGGAAGTGCCTTCGGGCGGTCTTCCCATGGACGTCGGCTGCGTGGTGCAGAACATCGGCACGCTTTTGGCCATGGTGGACGCCTTCAAGGAGGGGAAGCCCCTCATCGAGCGAGGGCTCACCATCTCCGGCGGAGCCTGCACGAAGCCCGCCAACGTGATAGCGCCCATCGGGACACCCGTCGCCGACATCATCGCCGCGGGGCTTGCCCAGGTGGACGAGGAAAAGCTGGGCATGGTGATCTACGGCGGACCGATGATGGGCGTCGCCGTTCCCAACTACCAGATTCCCGTGCAGAAGAACACCTCGGGCGTCCTACTACTCGACGCCGCCGAAGCCAAGCACTATGACGAGGAAACCTGCATCCGCTGCGGCCGCTGCATGCGCGCCTGTTCCTGCAGGCTTTCTCCGGCCCTTCTCGCCGTCGCCGTAGAGGCGGGCGATTATAAGGAAGCGGAGAAGATAGGACTTCTGGACTGTATCGAATGCGGTACCTGTTCCTTCGTTTGTCCGGCTCACCGACACCTTGTGCAGCGCTTCAGGGTCGGCAAGCAGATACTCCGCTCGATCAAACAAAAGGAGGCCCAGAATGCCCGCTAAAGGCATGTTGCTCTCATCGAGCCCCCACTCCTTCACGCCGGTTACCACTCCGAGGATCATGCTTTCGGTACTCATCGCCCTCGTTCCCGCTTCGGCGTACGGCGTCTATCTCTATGGCTTCTCCGCCCTGGCCTTGATCCTTGTCACCATGGCAGCGGCGGCGGCGGCCGAATTCCTGTTCCGGAAGTTGATCAAAGCCTCAAACACGGTAGGCGACTTCTCTTCCCTTGTCACCGGGCTTCTCCTAGCCCTCATCCTGCCTCCTTCGACGCCGTTATGGATGGGAGCCCTCGGGGCGGTCTTCGCCATCGTCGTAGCCAAGGAATTCTTCGGCGGCTTGGGGGCCAATCCCTTCAACCCCGCCCTCATCGGCCGCGCCTTCCTTTTGATGAGCTTTCCAGCGGCGATCACTAGCTGGTCGATGCCCAACGGAATCCCTCTGGCCGCCGACGCGCTGAGTACCGCAACCCCCCTGGCCTTGGCAAAGCAAGGCGCATCGCTCGCGGATGTGGCCACGTACTTCAGCGCATCCGACGTAGGAGCCCTTTTGCGCCAGCTTTTCATGGGGTACCGATCCGGGTCGCTCGGTGAAAGTTCCATTCTCCTCATAGTGCTAGGCGGGATCTTCCTCATCGCCATCGGTGTCGTGCAGTGGATAGTCCCCGCCGCGGTCTTGGGTTCGACTTTCGTATTCGCCTGGATATTCGGCATGAATCCCTTCTTCGCGATCTTGTCCGGCGGCATCGTATTTGGCGCGTTCTTCATGGCGACCGACTATTCGACGAGACCGCTCACTCCTCTCGGCCAAGCCATATTCGGCGCCGGGATCGGCCTGTTGACCGTCTTGATCAGAAAATGGGGCGGCTTTCCCGAAGGCGTTACCTATGCCATTCTCACGATGAATATCGTCACTCCATTCCTCAACAAGCTGAGGGTTAAGAAATACGGGTATATCCCGCCGGCCAAACCCGCGAAACCTTCCAAGGAGGCCTCACGATGAAAGGAATCGCTAGGCTTGGCCTCGTATTAGCCATATTCGCGGCCATTGGCTGCGCGGCGCTGGCGGTCGTGTATTCGGTCACCAAATCGGCCATCGCCATGCAAAGCGAAAAGGCTTTGAACGAGTCGCTAAAAAGCATATTCCCCGAAGCCGAGAGCTTCGAAGATGTCTCTGCGACCCTGAGCTCGAATACGGAAGGCATTGTCTTCGAGCAGGCGTTCCTCGTAAAATCGGCGCTCGCCCCCCTCGGCATGGCGGTCAAGGCAACCGGACCAAGCTATGGCGGCGCGGCCAGGCTTTTAGTGGGGGTAAACCTCAATCGCAGCATCGCCGGCGTAAGCGTTCTCGAACTCAACGATACGGCTGGCCTCGGCGCGAACGCCAAAAACGAAGGATACTTTGTCAACAAGGCAGAAAAAATAACCTTCCCCGGCCAGTTTAAGGGGAAATTCCTCACCGACGGCTTCGAGGTAAAGAAGGATGTGATCGCGATCACCGCGTCCACGATAACATCCAAATCCTTGACGCGTATCGTCAAGACCGCCGCGGACGCCGCGGCGCAATGGCTTGAAAATTCCGCGATCACACCGACGCCAGAGGATGGCCAAACCGAAGCCTCCGAAACCGTGGAAGCCGCAGAAGATACGACGGGAGGCATTTGATATGAAGAAACTTTGGAAAGTTTTCAAGGCGGGACTCGTATTCGAGAATCCCTTGCTTATCCTGATGATTGGCCTCTGCTCGGCGCTCGCGGTAACCTCTAGCGTTCAGAACGGCGTGGGAATGGGCATCGCGATGACCTTCGTCCTTTTCTTCTCCGAAATAATCGTCGCCGCCTTCAGAAAAATCATCCCCAGTTCGGTGAGAATGCCCATTTTCCTCATCATAATAGGAGCCTTCACGACCATCGTCGATCTGACGATGAAAGCCTACCTGCCCGAACTTTCGAAGAGCATGGGCGTATTCATCCCGTTGATCGTAGTAAACTGTATTATCATGGGACGCGTCGAGGCATTCTCGTACAAGCAGAAAGTCTTGCCCGCAATCTTCGACGCCCTCGGCATGGGCTTGGGCTACACCTGGGTATTGGTCGGAATGTCGGCCCTGCGCGAAATCCTCGGAAACGGGACCTTCGCGGGCATTCAGGTCATGCCTGAATCCTACAAGCCTATACTCTTCTTTATCCTGCCTCCCGGCGGATTCCTGATTTTCGGCCTCTTCATCTCTTTCAACCTCTGGATGAAGGCACGCGCCAGCAAGAAGGCCGCAGCAAAGGAGAACGCATAATGGATCTGATGAAAATCCTTATCGTCAGCGTGCTGATCAACAACATCATACTGATGAGATTCATAGCCCTCTGTTCCTACATCGGGATGACCAACGACGTAGGCCAGTCCTTCGGCATGGGCATGGCGGTAACCTTCGTGACGGTCATGGCAACTGCCGTCACGTGGCCGCTTTACCACTTCATGCTGGCTCCGCTGAATCTCCAGTTTCTGGAAATCATAATTTTCATACTCGTGGTAGCGAGCCTCGTCCAGCTCGTGGAATTTTACCTAAAAAAGAATATCCCCGGCCTCTATGCGGCGATGGGCATTTATCTTCCGCTCATCACCACGAACTGCGCCATTTCGGCGGTGGTCTTCGAGAACATCTCGCTTAACTATACCTTTATCCAGTCCATCGTTTACGCGGTGGGAGTCTCTTTGGGATACCTGCTGGCGATGATCCTTCTCGCCGGAGTGCGCCAGAGAATGAGAACGAGCCCGGTGCCGAAATTCCTCCAGGGGACGCCGATACTATTCATCGCGTCGAGCATGATCGGTATTGCCTTCATGGGCTTTGCCGGACTGATTAAATAAGGGAAGTAGGCTATGACAACTATTCTGATCACCGCCGCGTTTTCCGCCCTGCTTGCTTTTATCATTGGCATCCTTCTGGGCTGGTTCGAGAAGAAATTTAAAATCGAGCGGGATCCAAAGATCGACGAAGTCCGGGCCGCGCTCCCGGGGGCCAACTGCGGCGGTTGCGGATTTCCCGGCTGCGACGGCTACGCAGAAGCCGTGGCCACCGGCAGGGCTCCTACGACAAAATGCTCGGCCGGAGGCTCATCCACTGCTGAGGCGGTATCCAAGATCATGGGTGTTGAGGCGGCGGCCGAGGATTTGGTCACCGTGCTCCTCTGCCAAGGTACGAAGGAGTTAGCCGTCTCCAAGGGCGAGTATGTCGGAATTAAAACTTGTAGGGCCGCCAAACTCTCTGCCGGGGGCGTGAAGACCTGTTCCTGGGGCTGCCAGGGCTTGGGAGACTGCGTGGCGGTCTGCAAGTTCGACGCCCTGGAGATGGGCGAGGACGGCCTGCCCCACGTGAACTACGACAACTGCACAGGCTGCGGCATGTGCGTCGAGGAGTGCCCCCAGAAGCTCTTCACCCTGGTGCCCAGGGGCAAGAAGGGTTCCATCGTCCTTTGCTCCAACCGCAACGTGATCAAGGCCAACGTCATCAAGACCTGCAAGACAGGCTGCATCAAATGCGAAATCTGCGTGAAGCAGTGCCCGGAAAAGTGCATAACCATGGTGAACGGGATTCCCGTCACCGATTACGATAAGTGCACCTCTTGCGGAGTCTGCGTGCAGAAGTGCCCCACCCACGCCTACAAGCTCCTGGAAACGGACGTGATGGGGGAGAAGAAAAAGGTTCCGGTGCTGGCCGAGGCCTAAGGTTCGGCTTTGTCGGGTGCGGGGCGCGAAAGTCCCTCGACTTTCGCGCCCCGCGCCCGACAAGGCGGCAGTCTCAAGGATTGACGCGGCGCCTAGAAGGGCGCCGTTTTTTTTCGAACGAAGCAAAACCTAGGCGGCGCCATGCCGGGTCAATACCGCACCCATCTATATCGTAGCCCTAGTCCGAGGCTGATCGTCGCGTTTCTGTCGGCGGCGAGATTCTCCGGCAAGCCGTCCAAGGGCAAATAACGATTGAAACGGAGCTCGAAAAAAAGACCCAAGCCGGAGGCGCCTGAGCGGATCATCGGGGCGGCCCAGCGCAGGCCTGCGGTGCCTATCCAGCTCAGAGGGGCTTCATAAGCCCTTGCCGGGCTTGAATCGGTCGCCAGCAGCCTAGGGCGACCTAAGGTGAAGGCCGGGCCGGCGAAAAGCGAGAAGCCGACGTTTTGGCCGATCGCGAGTTCCAGAGGCAAGCGGAGGGTTCCGAGCAGCTCGTCGTATTCGGCCCGCCCCCGGAGGCTGAGAGAAAAGTTATTGAAAACCGGCAGCGAGAGCGCCGCGCCCAAGCCGGCGCCCCGGAGCTCCAGCTCCGGTGCGCCGCCTCCCACGATAGCCTCTCCATTCGCTATTCCCAGCACGTTCATTTCGAAAGCCAAGCCCGATAAGGCCGAGGCCGACACTACCCTCCCGGCAAAAAGATAGCGCCTGGACCAGGAGGATTCGGACAGGGAATTCTTGATCACGCCCCTGCGGCTTCCCTCGCTGGCCGCGTGGAGAAACTGACCGTCTCCCATGTAAATACCCACATGATCGGCGGCGGCGATGGCGGCCGGACCGATCGCAGCCGCCGCGGACCTATCTTTTCCTTCCGCTTCGAGATCGAAAAAGACCAGGTCGCCGGCGATCAGTTCCCTTCTAGGTATCGGGAGGACCCATTGTCCCAGCGTATCGACAGTGCGCGGAAGGTTTCTCCCTGTGGCATCCTTGAATACGAGAAACACCAAGCCTGAGCAATCAAGCCCTTTGGCGGAGGTTCCGCCATAGACATAAGGCGTTCCCATAAAACCATCCGCCGAACGCAGTATGGCGGAGCGCGTTTTGGATGGGACGAGGCTCGGCAGAGGGATCTCTCCCTGGTTTTTTGCGGCGGGGCTGAAAGGCGCCGCCATGGCCGGCGCGCCTGAACGCAAATATATGAGAATCGAGGCTAGCAGGATCAACAGACGGCCAAGCCCGCGCGACCATCCTCGCCTCTCCGATCCGGTAGACTTCCCGCGCATCCTTATAGTATCGGAACGCGCTACCGAGCAATGAAATGGGTTTAAGCCCCAAGGCGCCCTCAATTGACTCTTTTCAGCCTAATGACTAAAATTCCGCCAAGCCGTTTCCGTGGAAGTTTTCTTAACGAAGACGGTCCCGCCGAGTTAACCGAATTGCGGGCGGGTAAAAAATTCACGCTAAAGAGGGAATCATGCCAGCAACACTGCGCCCCTTCACTTCCGAATCCGTGTCCGAAGGACATCCGGATAAAATTTGCGACCAAATCTCCGACGCGGTCCTCGACGCCTGCCTGGAGAAAGACAGGCATTCCCGGGTGGCCTGCGAATGCTACGCCACCACCGGCCTCGTCCTCGTGGGCGGGGAGATTAGTACAAGAACCTACGTGGATATCCAGGAAATCGCCCGGTCGGTGGTGAGGCAGATCGGCTACGATAATCCCGAATACGGCTTGGATTGGGCCTCCATGGCCGTGCTCAACGCCATCCATAACCAGTCGCCCGACATAGCCCAGGGCGTGGACGGTCATGGACTCAAGGAATACGAAGGGAAACAGGGAGCCGGCGACCAGGGCATGATGTTCGGCTTCGCCTGCGACGAGACGCCCGAACTCATGCCCGCGCCGATCATTCTCGCTCACAGGTTATTGAAAGAAGCGGCTCGGATCCGCAAAGCGAGGATAATCCCCTGGATGAGGCCCGACGGCAAAAGCCAGGTCACGGTGGAGTACGACGGCAACAAGCCGGTGCGGATCGCCGCCGTGGTCCTTTCCCAGCAGCACGACGAATCGGAAGCCGAAGGTGCCCTTCTTTCATACGGTGAAATCAGGGAAAGACTCATCGAACAGGTGATAAAGCCTGTTCTGGGACCGAGCGGGCTCCTGGACGCGGACACCAAATACTACATTAACCCCACAGGACGCTTCGTCATAGGCGGGCCGGCCGGCGACACCGGCCTGACGGGGCGAAAAATCATAGTGGACAGCTACGGCGGCATGGGAAGGCACGGCGGCGGGGCTTTCTCGGGCAAGGATCCGTCCAAGGTAGACCGCTCCGCCGCGTACATGGCCAGGTATGTGGCCAAGAATATCGTCGCCGCCGGCCTGGCGACCCGCTGCGAGCTGGAGCTAGCCTACGCGATCGGCGTTCCCGAGCCCGTATCGGTGCTCGTCGAAACCTTCGGCACGGCAAAGGTCGAGGAGTCGGCGATCGCCGAGGCCGTGCGCCGGGTCTTCGATCTTTCGCCCCAAGGCATAATCGAGGCACTCCATCTCAAGGCCCCGCAGTACAGGGCCACCGCCGCCTACGGCCATTTCGGCCGCGAAGGCTTTTCCTGGGAGAATACCGACAAGGTGCAGGCGCTGCTCAAGGCCATTTAATCGGGCCCAGCTCAAAGCCCTGTGATCAATTGCCTATAAGGCTCCCGTGATCGATACGCCCCTAAGCTTGATCGCCGCCGGGCATAGGGATCTGGAGCCCAGGCTCCTTTCCCTGCTTCTGACCATGGCCGCCCTGAGTTCGGCCACGGAGCCCGAGATCGAGCCCCCGGTCAGGGGAACGCGTTTCTCCCCGTCGAACCAATAGGCAAGGCGTATTTCTCCCCCGAAATCCCCCGTGGTCGGTTCGAGCCTGAAATCGGAGAACTTGGCCACCTCCAGGTGAGGTTCGGCGCGCAGCCGCTCTAGGTCGACGCTCCCCTCGGAAACCGAGAACAGCGGGAAGGATCCTCTACGCGGCTCTCCAAGCCAGTCCGCGTAGCGGATGCCGCCGGTCAGGCGTTTCAGTATTCCCCTTTCCACGACCAGCGTTCGCTCCAGGGGGAAGCCGTCCGGGTCGAAGGGGCTGGAGTTGGGGAGTCCGGGAATGATTGGTTCCGCCCAGATGTCCAGGGGGTCGGCGATTTCGGCGGCGGGATCGGTCCGCTGCAGGTTCATGCCGAGGCTGAAGGAAGAAGCCTTGGTGAAAATCGCCTCGGTGGATGCGTTATCGAAAAACCAGGCGAAGAAGTCCTCCGCCTCCTTGCCTCTCAGGATAACCGGCAGATCCTTCAGCGCCGGCGTCGGGGAGGCCTTGGCCCTGTCCCTAACCTGGGCGAGCCTTGCGCCCGTAGCCTCCTCAAGCCTCGTCGCATCGGGCTGGGAAAAGGCTATATCGTCAAAGAGCTCGACCCCGCCCGATTCGCCCTCGGCCTCGACGTAAAACTCGGAATACCCCTTCCACTCCTCGGTTTCGAACCGCGCTCCCTTGGAGTTGATGAATTGCTTCCTGGTCTTGGAAACGAAAAGCTCGAGCGCGTTTATCAGTGAACGAGGAGGCTCCGTCCGCCTTTTTTCCGGGGCGAAGAGGGCTTGCCTGCAGGCTTCCGCCCGGGCCGTCTCGTCCATCGTTTCAAAACCCGAGGAGGGAAGCTGCGTCTTCGCTTCAGCTGGCCCCGGCAGGTCGAACCAGGGATTTTTCGACAGGGAAGCCGCGAAAAGGGCCTGGGCGATCTTGGAATCGATCTCCTGGTCGCTTAGGCTCGGCTGGAGGCTTATCGAGGCTTCGCCCCTGGTCTTCTTGTCTCCGTTTGTTCCATCGACATAGACAGTGAGAGAGTGCCTGACCTCCTCCACCTCCCGAGCCAGCTCCTGGTCATTCTTGACGTAATAACGCTCCTGCCGCGTAACCTGCCTGCTGACCAGCCGCCAGTCCGCCGCCCGTATACCACCCGATTTTTCCGCCCGCGCCAACGCCCGTTCTATTCGGTCTTTCATCATCCCAACCTCATTTTCGTTTTGACATAAGGACCGCCGGAAGAAACCTTCACGTATTCCTTATAACCCTTGCCGCAGAAGCCCGAGCCCGCCAGGACGAAGTCATCCGATACCATGTCGATGGCTTTCAGCACATCGGGCACGTACCCTGAGCAGAATACGGGGCTGGCGACTCTTCCCGAAAATTTTCCGTCCACGATCTCCTTGCCCACCATGGCGATGAGCTGGACGCCCCAGTTCCGGGGATCTTCCATGCCCGAATTCAGCTTGCTCAGGTACCAGCCTTTCTTTACCGAGGCGATCATGTCCTTCAGCTTGGAATCGCCGGGGGCGAAGTAGGTGTTGGTCATGCGCGCGTAAGCCTTGTGCGAGTAAGCTTCGCGCCGGCCGTTGCCGGTCAGCGGCAAACCCATGGCAAGGGCCGAAAGGGTGTCGGAAATTCCGCTTACCAGGATTCCCTTATCGATGACCTTCGTTTTGGTGCCCGTCCTGCCTTCGTCGTCGAAGAGGAAGGATCCGCACTGATCCACGCCGGCGGCCCCGTCGTACATGGTGACCAGGTCGGAGCCCACCCGCTTGCCTACGTATTCGGCCGCCTTGGCCCTGCCCTTGAAGAACATGTCGGTTTCCACCCCGTGGCCGAAGGCTTCGTGCGCCAGGGTTCCCGCCAGATCCGGCTCCAGGATTACCTCATAGACTCCCGGTTCGATTTTTACCGCGCCGAGGATCGAGGCAAGCTCTTGGGCGAGGTCGGGCAGGGAGGCTTCGAGCTCGTCCAGCAGCTCCAGCCCCTTTCTCCCCGAAACGGCGCGATAGGAGGTCTTGGTGACCTGGCCGCGGCGCGAGACGCCGAAGACGTAAGCCTGGGACCAGGCGAAGCTCTGGATGAGGCTTCTGTTGGGAGAGAGGAAGATGCGGGACACGTCCATGTACTCGAAGCGGGTCTGGGCCATGACCACGATGCCTCCGTCCGTGATTTCCTCCCTCAGGCGGCTCAGCCTGGAAAGGGCGATCTCGGGATCGGTGACGAAGGGGTCGATCTCCACGGTGCCACGGAACTCCGCCTCGAAGGGCTCGTCGGGAATCTTCGGATACCGTATCGCCCCCGGGGCCGCCAGGAGCGTATCCAGCGAAGAAAATAGCCGCTCGGCGAAGCTCTCCGGGTCCCGATCGATATCGGGGCAGGCGAACTCCGCGACGAGGCCGTTTTTCTGTGCCCTGAAGACGAAACCTCGCTGGACCCAGGTCGGCTCGCTGGTCCTGGTCTCGCCCGGAGTGGCCGAGTAGCTGATGCCGCGGTCGTCGGCGCCGAGGACGCTGATGTAATCGAAACGTGGGGCGAGCAGCTCGAGGATCCTCGCCAATGCGGACTTTCTCTCGACGAGGAAGGCGCTATGAGGCCGTTCGGGCATGAGTACCTCCAATACTGTGCATTGTTCTTCCTTTCGGGTTTCAACAATAGTATAGTTTTACCGCATTATAGCCTGGTTTTCGGAAAAAACATATTTGGGGGGCCCGCGAGCGTGAAGCCGAATTTCATGAAGGGAGAACAGGGGGCGGGATATCTTTTCGCCGTCGGGGCCACTGTCCTTTGGGCGGGGAACATGACCCTCGCCCGGGGCCTAAGCGCGAGCATCGATCCGGTGGCGCTTTCCTTTTTCCGCTGGAGCATCGCCTGCCTGGCCATACTTCCTGTCTCGCTCAAGCATATAGTCGCCGGCTGGCCTGTCATCAGGAAGCGGCTAGGCTATTTTTCCGCCGTCTCCTTTCTCGGGGTGACAGCCTTCGCCACCTTGGTCTACATGGCGGGGCGAACCACCACGGCGCTCAACCTCTCCCTCATCTCCATAACCTTTCCGATCTTCATTATCGTCCTCTCCAGGATTTTTCTGGGAGAAAAGCTCAGCCTGCTGCGGGTCTTGGGCATAGTCCTCGTTCTGGCGGGGGTGGTATTCCTGATCACGAAGGGCAGGCTGGCCGCCCTTGCTTCCTTGTCCTTCGCGCCGGGGGACGCCCTGATGCTGCTTTCCTCCATCTCCTGGGCCCTGTACAGCCTCCTTTTGCGAAAAAAGCCGAAAGAGCTGAATCTTTGGGCGTTTCAGGGCACGACCTTCGTAATAGGCTGGACATTCCTGGCACCCTTTTATTTTTTCGGTCCCGCCGTCTCGGCGCCCATCGAGTGGAGCGCCACGATAATCCTTTCGATACTGTACGTAGCCCTCCTGGCTTCCCTCCTGGCCTTCGTTTTCTGGAACAGGGCGGTGGAAAGGCTGGGAGCCTCGAAGGCTGGCATAGTGTACTATTCCATGCCGCTGTTCAGCGGATTGCTGGCGTATCTGATCCTGGGCGAGGATGTCGGACTCATCCATCTGGTCAGCGCGCTTCTCATCGTGCCTGGCATCGTCGTGGCCAATTATTCGCCTAAAAAGGCATGACTAGAAGCGAAAATGTTCATTATCGTATATTTTTCAGCAATACTCGGCAGAATTGGGGGAGAACGATGAAAAAAAGATTTCTTGGTTCAACCGGCGAAAAGGTATCGGCCATCGGCCTGGGCTGCATGGGCATGACGGGCCGCTACGGCCCCGCAGAAAAAAGCGAAAACCTCGCCGTGCTCAACAGAGCCCTCGACATAGGCATCAACTTCCTGGACACCGCCGACATGTACGGCAACGGAGAGAACGAAAAACTGATCTCCGAAGTCCTCGCGACGCGTCGCGACGAGGTCTTCCTGGCCACCAAGTTCGGATTCCGCCCCGACGCCTCGGGCAAAATGGGCGTCGATGTCACGCCAGAGTACGCCCGCCAGGCCATAGACGCCTCCCTGCGGCGGCTAAAAACAGACCATGTCGACCTCTACTACGCCCACCGCGTGGATCCCAAGGTGCCGTTGGAGGATACCGTGGGCGCCATGGGCGAGCTCGTAAAAGCAGGCAAGGCCCGTTACATCGGCATCTGCGAAGCCTCGGAGGCGAGCATACGGCGTGCGCACAGGGAATACCCCCTGGCGGCTGTGCAAAGCGAATACTCCCTGCTCACCCGCGGACCGGAGGAGTCGATCATCCCGA
>CAYVOD010000028.1:0-22483 GCA_964453055.1 uncultured Treponema sp.
GATCCTCTACGGCTCGGTGCCCTGGGTGAGCCTGCTTCTGGCCGTCACCTTCGCCATATACGGCGCCTTGAAGAAGCGGGTGGGCATAGAGCCGCTGATAAGTCTCGCCGTGGAGACCTTCATCGCCGCGCCCTTCGCGTTGGCCTTTCTTCTGTCGCGGCAAGCCGCGGGGGCAGGGGCCTTCTGGAACGACGGGGCCCTGACGACGATCCTGCTCATCCTCGCCGGCGTGGTCACTGCGGTGCCGCTGTTCTTCTTCGCCCAGGCCGCGAACAGCATCAGCCTCCAGAAAATGGGCTTCATCCAGTACGTATCGCCCTGCGGCCAGCTCTTCATAGGCATAGCCATATACGGGGAAAAGCCTACGGCTGCCCTCCTCATGGCCTTCGCGGGGGTTATTTCGGCGGTGGTTATCTACGTGTTCACCAGAAAGCGCGCCGCGAGAAGCTCGAGTTAGTGCGTCGAAGATTGTTGGCGAGGCGTCGCGTCCGGCCCCGCAGCCGAGATCACGGGGCTGGCCGAATAGTCGCGGCCGCTATTGCCTAGGGTAGACCAGGACTCCGTCCTTCACCGTATTGACCACCAGATTCATTCCGCTGTTGTAGGCCAGATGGGAAGCCTCGGGCGCGTCGAGGACGAGAATATCTCCTCGTTTTCCCGGCTCGATGCTGCCTATCCTGTCGGCCCTGCCCAGGGCGGCGGCGGCGTTGAGGGTGAGGGCGCAGAGGGTTTCGGCGAAGCTCAGGCCCATGTAGAGCACCGCGACGGCGAAGATGAGAGGTATGGATTGGCTATAGCAGGATCCTGGATTCAGGTCGGAGGCCAGGGCCAGGGCGAGCCCCGAATCGATCATGCCCCGGGCGTCGGCGTAAGGTTCTCTCAAGACGAAGGCGGTGAGAGGGAGGCAGACGGCGATGACGCCCGCCTTGGCCATGGCGGCCAGGTCTTGGGGATTCGCCTTCAGAAGGTGCTCCGCGCTCAAAGCTCCCACCGAGGCGGCAAGGCCGGCCCCTCCTAAGGCTTCGATTTCGTCGGCGTGGATTTTCAGGCCAAGGCCGAGGGCCTTCGCGGCCTCGAGATAGCGCCGTGAGTCCTCTAGCTCGAAGACTCCCTTTTCGCAGAAAATGTCGGCGAACTCGGCCATTTTTTTGGACGCCACCTCGGGCAGGACTTCGGCGATGATGAAATCGATATACTCGCCGGTTCTTCCCGAGAATTCCGGGGGAAGCGAATGGGCTCCCATGAAGGTGCGGACGATGTCCACGGGCTGCAGCTCGTCCAAGGCGGCCATGGCCTGGAGCTGGCGCAACTCAGTGATCCTGTCCAGGCCGTAGCCCGACTTGCCTTCCACGGTGGTGATTCCCTGGGCGAGCATGGAAGCGAGTCTGCGATGCCCGATCGAGAGCAGTTCTTCGAAGCTGGCAGCCCTGGTAGCCTTGGTGGTTGCGCCGATTCCGCCGCCGCGGCGGTGGATTTCCATGTAGGACAATCCCTGGCTTCGCCAAAAAAATTCCTCGGTTCTGAAGCCCGCGAAAAGAAAGTGGGTATGGCAGTCCACGAAGCCTGGCACGCAGGCCCTGCCTGAGGCGTCCAGGAGGGGATAGGCGCCCGCCCGCGCTTTTTTGAGTGCCGCTTCGTATTCCGGGCCATCCTGGGCGCCCGCGTAGCCGATGATGCCTTGCTCAACGAGGATGGCCGCGTTGCGCGTTATTTGGAGGCGATTCATCTCGGACCCGCGGAGGGCTCTGTCGCCCGAAGCCGTGGCGAGCTGGCCTATGTTGACGACGAGAAGATCGCCCTTCATGGGGCTAAAGCCTCCTTGAACAAAGGGTCCTTGCCGATGGAGCCGAAGAGGACCTTCGCGTAATCGCCTTTTGCGAGCCTCTCCAATCGCTCTTCCGCCCTGGCGAGTTCCCGGGTGGCTTGGGCCGTCGCCGATCTGGAATCCTCGGTTTCATCCTCGAGAAATCGCCTCAAGGATTCAACTGAACGTTTGAGGTAGGATATTTCCCTGTCCTGGTACGCGGCCAGCCGCCGGGCGTACCAGTCCGAGCCGAGCACATAGTCCCGGTCGAAAAGGCGGCGCAGCTTCGGGTCGTGGATGGTTTTTCCTTCGTAGCTTCCCGTGGCCATCACCCAAAGGAGGGCCTTGAGAGGAGGTATGGCTGCCTCTATGGAGCCGTCCTCGATGTAGGCCTTGGCGGATCGCTCCATGGCCTGGGCTATATTCTCGATTCCATCGACGAAATCCGGGAGGGACTGGAGCTCGGGCCTGAGCATGTCCTCGGTGAAGACCGCCGCGGGCGTGTCGAATATGCGCCCCAGATAGGTGGCGGCGAAGAGAGGGGTGATTCGCCAGCCGAGGCGGGATGCCGGTATGTGCCTGCCTTCGTAAACGAAATCCTTGACCTGCTCCAGGTATCCTCCCGCCTTGAGGAATTCGGGGTCCCTTTCTTCGGGGCTGAGGCGAGACCAAAGTTCGGGCATCATGAGGGAGATGTCGTGCTCCACTTTGTACTTGGGGCCGATGTAGCCCGCGGCGGTGGTGAAGCCGGAATAGCCTGTGAGGATGTAGGAGAGCAGGGCGTTGTTGAGGTCCGTGGTGGCCACCAAGGGATTGAAGGGGCCCTTGGTGAGGGCGCCCTCGCTGCCGGCCCCGGTGGTGGAGGGGCTTTTTCCCGTGAGGGAGCAGATAAAGTCCATGAACAGCTCGGGCAGTTCCTGGTAATGGATCGGCCCGTAGACGGCCAGCGGCCGTATTCCCGCCTTCCTGTCCGTGGGGTTGTTCCTTCGTCCTGGCAGGATGGCTCCCACCGGATGGAGGACGGTTTCCTCGATCGCTACCTTCCTGTACAACCTGGGACCGAGATCGGCCAGGTAGCGCTCCCTGGGATTGACGTAGTTGGGGTCCAGCTGTAGATATCGGGGATTCTTGGAAGGGGCGCCGTTGACTATCCGGGGTTTGTCAGGGGCGGCGAAATACTCGAATTCCCCGTCCTTCGCGGCGGCGCTTATGAAGTTTTTCATGTCCTCCGTATACTCGGAGAACTGCACGGTCATCTCCACGAACTCTTCGGCTTTTCTCCTGGACAGAGGCTCGAAATTGCTCAGGAAATTATCCGGCCTGGACAGGTCTTTTTCGGTTTGCTTGTCGTAGCCTCGGATTATAGCGTCGTCGGGACGCTGGAAAAACCTCGCCTCGACGTTGCTGCAAAACTTGAGGCTGGGATGCCGGGCCGCCCACTCCGGGAGATTGCGCAGGGAAGCGCCGGGGACCACGGTCGAAGCGGTGATATCGTCTTCCCACTGCTGTTTTTCGGCGGGCATGAAATCCTGCCTGAGCTTGAAGCTGCGGCGAAGCCCCTCGGGCGTCTGGCCTATCCTGAGGTAGGAGCCGAGCACCGGCCGGTTTTCGAACTTGAGGATATTGCCCGTCGTCCCGTTGACTACGTCTACCGAGAAGTGGGACATCCAGTCTTCGCCCCAATCGGGGGTATAGAAGCGTTTGACTAGGAACGCCAAGCTCTTGATGCGCTCGGGGAGGTTTTTAAGCCAGCTGTTGTAGGCCGGCGTATAAAGAGGAGAGGGGGTCAGCAGTTTTATGACCGAGCCTAGGGATCGCTTGGGCGAGAGGATCTTCCTCGCGTCTTTCCCATGGTTCTCGTTTTTGTCCAGGAAACGATCCCCGTATTCCTTGTCGATGATTTCCTTCACCGCCGCCATATCCTGGTGAAAGTCGGCGATGGTGATGGGCGAATAGGTTATGGCGTCGGAAATGGGTTTGGCTATCTCTGACTTGCCTCCGCCCGAGACCGTGCAGGGTTTGTGGCAGATGAGGCCTTCGGCGGTGCTGCCGATAAGGCGCCAGGCACCCGAGCCCGGATGGCGCTCCATACGCACCCTGTACCCGGTGGGGTGAACGTATACCTCGTCGGGCAGGACCCTCAGCGTGCGTTCGGCGCCGTCGCGAATCCAATGGGCTTTTTGGTCCTCCAGGGAGATATAGGCGTTCTCCGGCAGATAAACTATGTCCGGAAAGCGAGAGTCCCGGGCATAGCCGGCTTCCTGGGGAACGATCCGATCGCCCATGAGCCGTAAAACTTGCTCGTAGCTATGCCCTTTCGAATTGAGATTCGTGTCGGGCACGAAACGGGTGCCTAGGTTGTAGGAGGGGAATACCAGGGCCCCGCCGGAGTGTTCCTCCTCGGCCAGCCCGAGGAGGTTGGCGGAGTAGGAGACCTGGGCTTTTATCTCCTTTTTCGAATAGCCGAAATAGTTGTCGGCGATAATAGATACTATGACTCCCCGCTCGTCCCGGGCGGAAATTTTGAAAGCTTTTCCGTCGTTGTATATTTCCGATTCGTCCTTCCAGCACATGCCTTCCCGGCGCTGTCGCTCGCTGGCCTCGTCCCAGCGGGGCAGCCCCAGTTCTTTTTTTGTCATGCCGACCAGGTGAGTGGCGAGGATGACGCAGCCTGTCGTGCCGGTCCAATGCAGGGGGTCGAGGGTGGCGTCGTTCTCGGGGATGAGAGGGTCGCCGGAATTGCCGAAGATGCTTTCAACGAAGTCAAGGCTGGCGGCCAGCGATCCGGGGGCGAAAAAACGGATTTCCATGGAGCGCTCGTCGCAGTAGCCCTGGACGCCTGGCCTCACCACCGGGCGCAAAAGGAGGGATAGCATCGTCCTGGCCTTCTCGTTCTCCTGGGCGGTGAAGGGAAGTTCGAGGAGTTCCTGGGGAGGGTTGAGCGCGGCGTACAGAAGCCGGGCGAAGGTGGCCTTAGGAACGGCTTTTTTGTCGGGGGGCACGGGCAAGCCTCCCTCGGCGATGTGGAAAACGCCTTCGGTGGTGCGCTTGTCGCTGCCGGGATTGTGGAGTACTCCGTTTTTAATCCGGTACGAGGTGAGGGTGGGAGATGCGTGGCTGTGGCCTTCCGGCGGCAGGGATAATTCCCGGGCCATGCCGTAACGGTCGAGCACCAGGGTCTTGGAGGGCAGCCGCGGCGCGGGAAGGTCGCCTAGGTCTTTAAGGTAAGAATCGAGAAAGTCCTGGATCCGTCTGTCCGCAGGCGAAAGGTGCCCGGCGAGGATCCTGTCCTTCTGCCGGAAATTCTCGAGCATGTCCGAGGCCAGCTCTACGAAACCCGTGCCTTCCTTGGAGTAAATAGGCAAGCCCAGGCTCGCCAGCCTTATGTTGATGTAGGCGATCAGCTTGCCGCGTTCAGGCTTCGAGCTCCGTTCAAACCCAAGTCCGAAATCTCTTTTTACCGCCATAGGAAATCCTCCCTGGGTACTCTGTCAAATATCTTGAAAGGAATCAACGGTCAGCCAGGCGGCTTCGCGGCTTATCGCGCCGATGAGGGAGTAGGCCGAATCGAGGTCCGGGTACATGACCCTGTCGCCGTCCAGGCGCTCGATGGCCGAGCGTAGTATTCTGTAAGCGGGAAGGCTGCGGGGCGAGAGTTTTGGCTCGATCGAGGGTATGCCCAACTGGATGGCCCTGAGGTCCAAGGCTTGGCAGGAAGCGGCCAGTTCCATGGCCGCGACGCGTTGGGCGTTTTTGACGATGCTCTCCGCCTTGCGGGCGGCGATGGTGCCCATGGAGACGTGGTCTTCCTGGTTCGCGCTGGAGGGAATCGAATCTACGCTCGCCGGGTGGGAGAGGCTTTTGTTCTCCGAAACAAGGGCTGCGGCGGCGTACTGCACGATCATGAAACCGGAATTGATGCCCCCGGAGCTGGTGAGAAAGGCGGGAAGGCCTTCGGAGAGGGCGGGGTTGACCAGGCGCTCTATACGGCGCTCGCTGATGTTCGCCAGCTCGGCGCAGGCTATGCCGAGAAAGTCCATGGCCAGGGCCAGGGGCTGGCCGTGGAAATTGCCGCCGGAGATTATGTCGCCGGGGTCTTCCTTGGGGGAGAAGCGCGCCGAGCTGGCGGCTGCTGCGGGCCCTGAGCCCTCGGCGGAAACTGATGCCCGAGGGAAGATCAAGGGATTGTCCGTCACCGCGTTGAGCTCGGCCTCCAGGATTCCAGTGACGTACCCCAGGGCGTCCAGGCTGGCGCCGTGGACCTGGGGAATGCAGCGCAGGGCATAGGCGTCCTGGACGCGCAGCTCGCCCTGGCGGCTGGTGAGGGAGGACCCTTCCAGAAGGCGCCTCATCTGGGCCGCGCAGCGAATCTGTCCCCGCTGCCGGCGCAGCTGCTGGACCCTCGGGTCGAAGGCCTCCACTATTCCTTTGAGAGCCTGAAAACTCAAGGCTGAGGCAAGGCAGAGGCTTCGGTAAAGATCCCAGGCCTTATGGAGGGCCAAGGCTCCCACGGCGGTCATGACCTGGGTTCCGTTGATCAGGGCGAGGCCTTCCTTCGCCCCCAAAGCCACCGGCTTCAAGCCGGCCAGGTCGAGCGCGGCGCGAGCATCCATCTTTTCGTCCCGGTATAGAACTTCGCCCAGGCCGATGAGGGGCAAGGCCATGTGGGCCAGGGGCGCCAGGTCCCCCGAGGCGCCGAGCGAGCCTTTTTCCGGGATAACCGGCAGAATGTCGGCGTTGAGCATCGACAAAAGCAGATGGACGACCTCGGGCCGTATGCCCGAATTGCCCACCGCCAGCGCGTTGGCCCTGAGCGCCATGACAGCCCTGACGGTTTCCTTGGGCAGGGGCCGGCCCTGTCCGCAGGCATGGCTCATGATGAGATTTTTTTGAAGGGTGGCGTTGTCTTCCCGTGAAATGACGATGTCGCAGAATTTGCCGAAGCCCGTGGTGATGCCGTAGCGTACCAGTCTTTCCTCGACGCAGGCTTCCACGACCGAGCGGGAAGAGCGCATGCGCCGGACGGCTTCCTCGTCCAGCTTTACTTCGCATTCGCCCTTAGCCAGTCGGGCCAGCGTTTCCAAGTCGAGGGAAGAGCCATCGAGGCGGTATTCGTCCATGGCCATAGTATAGTAAGGGACAGCTGGTATGGACAGGGCGGGCGCATAGGGATATACAGTAGCGCCATGGGCAAGCACAAACTAGGAGCCGAAGTCGCCCTCGGCGTCGGCGTGGCATTCATTTGGGGACTTACCTTCTTATCGATAAAGGTCGCGGTGGTCGAGCTTAAACCCATGACGCTCGCCCTCTCGCGCTTCGTCATCGCCAGCGCGGTGCTGCCCCTGATCGCGTTGATCCGAAAGACATCCCTATCCGTGAAGCTCAGGGACCTTCCCCTTCTCTTCGCCAGCGGCTTCATCGGTGTGACCTTGTATTTTTTCTTCGAAAACAACGGGATAATGAGGCTGTCCGCCTCGGAATCCTCCATTATTGTGGGAACGATTCCCGTGCTCACACTTTTGGTCGATATGGTTTTCTACCGAATGCGGGCGGGCAAGTCTGTCATTCTCGGAATTCTGCTTTCCTTCGGCGGCGTGGCGGTGATGGTGGCCAAATCTGAGGCTGCCTCCTCCTCTTCGGGTGGTTACCTATTCATGATCGGGGCGGCCGTAGCCTGGGTGAGTTATACGTTTTTGACCAAGCCGCTGGGCTTGAAATACCCCTTGCTCAGCGTCACTTTCTGGCAGATTTTATTCGGGACCCTCGGTTGCCTGCCCTTCGCGATGCTGGAAGGCCAGGGCTTCGTGCGCGTATCGGCTCCGGTCCTGCTGAACGTGCTCTTCCTGGGAGTCCTGGCTTCTGCGGTAGGCTACTGGCTGTGGGTGATGGTCCTGGACAAGCTGGGCGCAAGCCGCTCCAGCGTCTTCATAAACCTGATCCCCGTGGTTTCGGTGGCGGCTTCCTTCGTGCTGTTGGGCGAGCGGCTTGCGCCCCCCCAGCTTGCCGGAGGGGCGGCGACGGTCATAGGGGTCTATTTAGCCACCAGGAGTTCATAGGCCTCGGCGTCGTTCTCCGCAGCCAAAAGCTTCGCCCTCCGTGCGTCGTCGCCGAGGACGGCTCCAAGGCTTGCCAGGGCTTGCATATGGGGGGCAGTATCGTCGGCGGGGCTCGCGATGAGGGCGATGATCCTTCCCGGCGAGCCGTCGATAGTGCCGAAATCCACTCCTTCCTTGTGTATTCCTATGGCTATCGCCGCCCCGCTCACGCCCAGGCTCCTGGCATGAGGTAGGGCTATCCCGTGTTCCATGCCCGTGCTCATGCGGGCCTCCCGCTCCATCAGATCCTTCAAAAGAAGGTCCTTGTCCTTAAGTTTGCCTGCCTTGTCCAAAAGCTCCACGAGCTCCGCGATCACCTTTTCCTTGGTTTCGCCTTTCAAGCTCACGCTGACGCAGTCCGGGCTCAAGGCTCGCCTGAATCCGGGATCCCTGCGTCCGGTTTCCACATGCAGGTCGTTGCGGAGCTTCTCGGGATCTTGGCTTTCCTTGAGCTTGTCGAATCCCGCGTCCAGCTCCACCAGGATTTCGTGCAGGGCTGCTTTAACGAATGGAATATCCTCGGGAGCGCTCTCCAGGCTCAAGGTTTTTTCATGTTTTGCCAATGATATGGATACGTCGCCTTTGCGTATGTGGCTGATCTCATCCCTTATGCTCATTAACTGGACAAAGAAGCCTTCGCGCTGCATCTCTCGCAGAAAGCTGGAGGTTACCAGCTCCAGGATTTCGCCGGAGGGGAAGTCGACGCTGATGCTCTCGGTATTGGAGCCTTTGACGGGCTTTTTAGTGCCTTCGCCCGGCCGGGCTATGGCCTGGTTGAAAAGCGGAGGGGCCAAGAGGGTCGTGATGAGTATCATGAGCACAGCCACGCCGAAGATTGAAGGCTCGAGGATGCCCCCCGAAAGGCCTATCCCAGCGACGATCAGCGCCACCTCGCCGCGGGGCACCATGCCCATTCCTATCCTGACGGCGCCCCTAAGGTTGAAGCCGAGGAAAAAGGAAGGAAGCCCGCAGCCCAGCACCTTCGCCAGGATCGCGGCGGCAGTGTATGCCAGTCCGAAGCCCAGGACTCTCGGGTCAGCCAGGAGCTTCAGGTTGACCAGCATGCCCATAGTCGCGAAAAAGATAGGCACGAAAAAATCGTACAGAGGCTTGATCTTGTCTTGTATCAGGAAGGCGATATCGCTGCGCGAAAGACTGATGCCAACTATGTAGGCGCCGATGATCATCGCCAATCCCTGGGTTTCGAAAAAACCGGCTAGGAGGAGGGCGAGCCCGAAGGCTAAGGCGGGATAATGGGTTTCGCTTCCCAGTTTTTTCAGGAATTCAGAAAGTCTCTTGCCGAAAACCAGGCCGAGGGCGGTAAAGCCGAGCCAGATGCCGAAGGCTTTCGCCGCTATCCCGAGAACACTCGCTCGAGAGAGTCCCTTCCCTGATCCTCCCATGGCCGAGACGATTCCCATTACCACCGCGAGCAGGACGATTCCCAGGACGTCGTCGAAAACCGCGGCCGCGAGGATGCTCACCCCCTCCGGGGAATCCATCTTCTTTCTGTCCGATAGGATGCGCGCGGTGATCCCCACCGATGTGGCGGTGCTCATGATGCCCAAAAAGAGGGATGGGGCAGAGAAGAATGACTGGCCGGTGAGGAGGACTCCCAGGCCGGCGCCGAGGCCGAAGGAGACTATAACCCCTCCCAGGCCTATTATGGAGCCGGCGAAAGAGTAGCGCAGGAGCATGTTGATGTCCGTCTCCAGGCCCGAGGAGAAGAGGAGAATTATGGACGCCACGGTGGAGAGGGCATAGAGTTCCGGACTTACCGCGAAACCTTCGGCCAGGGGAAAGAGACCCTCGCTCAAGCCGGGCAACGAGATGGTTCCCAGGGCGTAAGGTCCCAAGACTATGCCCGCGATCAATTCGCCTACCACGGAGGGCAGCTTGAGCTTATGGGCCAGACTTCCGCCCGCCCTGACGGCGAAGACGATGGCCGCGAGCTGAAGCACCAGGAGGGTCATGCGGGAGCTGAGGTCCGGTTCTGCCGTTTCCGCCGCCCACGCGAAGGGCGCCGCGGCGAGGAAGAACAAGAAAACCGATACAAGTCGATGATTTTTCATAGCTTTATGCGATAAATGTAATGAAATGTTATCAATTGCGCAATACTCGATTGAGAAAATATGGGTACCCTAAAAAATCGCGGCGAATGACTTAAAATCGCTTGCGCGGCACTCCTCGCCTCTTGTAGGCTCATTCATGGATGATCGACATACTTTTCCAGAATGACTCCCTCCTGGTCATCGATAAGCCTGCGGGGCTTGCCTCGCAACCCGGCGAGGGGGTCTCGGGTTCGGTGGTTTCGGTCCTGGAAGAACAGCTTGGGTATAAGGTCTATCCGATTCACCGCCTGGACAAGGATACCGCCGGGTGCATGATGCTGGCGAAGAGTTCGGCGGCGGCCTCGCAGTGGTCTGGAGTCCTTTCGGAACGTTTGACCCATAAGCGTTACCTTGCGGTTTGCGTAGGCTTGCCTCCCGGCGAGCGAGGGATATACAGGGATGCGCTCAAGAGCGGAGAGCGCATTCAGGATGCCCAGACCGCCTACCGGCGTATCGCTGTTTTCGGCAAAGCTTCCGGACTGGGGGATGATATACGCGCTTCCGGAGGAAGCTTGGGCGATTTGAAGGCCCGGGAGCCCGCTGTCAATCCTTTGGTTTTCAGCCTCGTGGAATTCAGGCTGGGCACGGGAAGAACGCATCAAATACGGCGGCACTGCGCCATGCACGGTCATCCCATAGTCGGCGACGATCGCTACGGCGATTTCGCCCTCAACAGGAAGCTCAAAAAGGAAGCGCGGGCCAAGCGGCTTCTCCTCTGGGCCTGGGGCTTGGAACTCCCCGGCCTGGGGCTGGTTATTTCCGCGCTCCCGCCCCACTTGGAAGATTTCTTGAATCATTGGGAGTCCGCGCCCCGGCCGGATTCCCTGCTCACAACACTGCGAGAGGTACCCTGATGTCACCAGCCCAGCTCTTTGCCTTGGCGCACGGCGCCTCGTGGATACTGCCCGACGGCAGGGTCATCAAGATTCCGGGCTTCCATAGCTCCTGGATTTCCTCCCATCCCTCCATCGCTCCCGGGGCCACCAACACCGCGGAGTTCGTGGCCAAGACGGGCTGGATTTCCGCCGTGCTTCACGAGGCCGGATACCTGGAGCTCATAGTTCGCTCCCGGGAGGATGGGCGGCAGGTCAATTGCCTCTGGAGCCTACTGTCCACGAATCTTCCCATTCTCCAGAAGGTGGTGGTCATGGTCCTGGGCTCTTCCGGCTGCCTTGTCATGGAAAAAGAAAACTTTTCTACCCAAGAGGCTTTCTTAAAGGCTTTGGCATCGGCCCCTCTGGAGCCGGACAAGGCCTAGCGCCGCGAAACGCTTGCCGCGGCCCGGGCAGAGGCCCCACTAGAGCTGGAATTCCCTTATGTACCCTTCCAGGCTTCGTGCGTTCTTCACCGCCTTCGCCTTGGCGTGGTTATTAAAGGCCACGAGAACCTGTTTCGCCTTTCTCGAAATTGCCGCGAGCATCCTCGCCCTGTCCTTCAGCTCCTCGGGGGAATATTCGTAGTCGTAGCGGGAAGTGGCGTCCCCGTTCCACCATTGGGTGCTGTTGCGCCCGTGCAGCCGGTAGTAGACGCGGTCGCTGGTGAGTATCTGGGACTCGGGGGGAAGGCCCGGAAGATCGGGACGGTCGATTATGGCGAGGCATACCTTGCGCTTGGAAAGTTCGTCGAAGACCCGTTGCTGATACCAGAATTCGTTGCGGAACTCCACCACCAGGGGAAAGCCGTCCAGGGCGCTTAGAAGATCGCCCAGGTACATCCTGTTCTCGGCGGTATAGGAAAAGCGATAGGGAAGTTGGATGAGAATGGCGGCCAGTTGTCCCTTTTCGGATAAAACCCGGGCGGCCGACGAAAACCGCAGGGCCGATTCCCCCCAATCCTCCCCGATCTCGTGGCTCAGGCTCCTGTGCGCCTTCAGGCAGAACAAAAAGTTCGGGGGGGTCTGCTCGGTCATAGCCAGGAGCTGATCGGCTTTTGGCATGGTGTACCAGGAAAAATCCAGCTCGACGAAGGGAAAAACCAGGGAATAAAAACGCAAGAACTCGCTCTGGCGCAGATCCTTCGGGTAGAAGGCTTCTCTCCACTCGGCGTAGGAGAAGCCGCATGTGCCGATGCGGATATCAGCATTCTCCATCAGCTTTTCCTCCACTTTAATATTACCTCTATTGTACCATAGGAGCGAAAAGTATGCAGGGCTCGGCGGATTTTAAAAAACTCCTCCGGCTTTTGAAAAGTCCTCGGTTGTAAAAAAATTTCAGGCCGTATATCGTAAGCCTATGGTTTTGACTACCCTTATGAGGATACTCGGAGCGTTCAGCTCTATTTACATGCTGCTCTGCTCGCTTCGAGTCTTCATGACCTGGATGCCGGGGATCCGCATGGGCAGGGCGGAGAGGATTTTATCGTCCCTGGTGGATCCCTACCTGGGCGCCTTTTCCCGGATCAGGCTGTTCAGGACCGAGCGCTTCGACTTCAGCCCCATAGCGGCATTGGCGGTTCTTTCCGTGCTCAATAGGGTATTTTCCACCCTGGCGTATTCAGGAAGAATCTCTCTTGGTTTTGTCCTCGGGCTTTTGCTGGGAGCGGCCTGGTCCGCGCTTTCATTCGTGCTGTCCTTCCTCCTGGCCTGCGCCGTGCTGAGGATCGTCGCCTTCATGGCCGGGTGGAATACCCTTCACCCAATATGGCTGGTCATCGACTCGATTCTCAATCCATTGCTTTTCCGCATAAATCGCATTCTGTACCGAGGCAGGGCGGTGCAGTATCGGCAAGGCCTCTTTACAGGCCTGTTGGCGATCCTGCTTCTCCGGATGGCCGGAGGCGCCCTGGTTGGCATTCTCAATAGACTATTGATTTCCCTTCCCTTCTGATCATGGAGGATCCTATGCTCAACTCCGTCCAGCGAAGTTTTCTCGGCGCACTGGCGTCGAAGGAACCGGTTCTCATACAACTCGGAAAAGCCGGGGCGAGCGAAGCCTTGGTGGTTCAGCTCAAGGCGCTGCTCGATCGGCACGAACTGGTCAAGCTCAAATTCATGGATTTCAAGGGAGAAAAGCGGGAAATCTCGAACGACCTCGCTCTCGGCACGGAAAGCGAGCTGGTGAGAATTATCGGGAATACCGCTATCTTCTATAAGCCCCAGAACGACCCGGAAAAGCGCCGTATCCTTCTGCCCGCTGACTGACCAGGAGGGGATAGGCGGCGGCGAGGAAACGCATGCCCTTGTAGCAGAGCTGGGGATCTAGAATGGCTTCCCCGAAGACCATTTCCACCCGTTCGTCGCTGGCGATCCTGTGGATCAGGGAGGCAATCTTCCTTCCGTCCGCTTCCTCGGGATCGAATAATTCCCGCAGGCCCTGCCCCCATTCCTTCATTATCCTGGCGTCCGCGATTATGTCCTTGGCCGAGGATTCCAACAGCGCGAGGCCGTTGGTTTCGTCCTCGCCAAAAGCCGAATAGAGAGGATAGAACTCCTCCATGATGCCGATAATCCCGGCGATCGCCAGGATTATCTCGTCTGAGACAAAGGCTGCCGGGTCGTCCTTGCGGAGGCTCGACACGAGGACGGGGAGAGAATCCCTGGAATTGAACAGTTGTAGCGCGTAAGCCGCCGAGATCTTCACCCGGGGATTGGTGTTTCTCATCAGCATGGATTCGACCATGGGGATGGAATCCCTGTCGCCGATTTTCGCCAGCGCTATGAGCGAGCTGCCCTGGAGGATGTAGTCCTCTATTTCAAGGGCTTTGCGCAAAACCGGCAGCGCTTCGGCCTTTTGGTGAGTTCCGAGTATGCGGGCGGCGACATAGGCCGTGGTGAAGGGGTGGAGCTCGATTTCCTGCATGAGGGGGCGGATGAGCTGGGACGAAAGCCTGGGCATCTGTTCGATGGCCAAGAGCGCTTGCATCCGGACTTCGAAGCTAGGGGAGTGGAGGTAGTCCAGGAGTTCTTCCTGGGTATGGAAGGAGGCGGATTGGCCGATCTCCTGGATAATCCTGACCTCCTCGTCGGGGGCCGAGCTTCGGTCCAGCTTGGAAAGCAGGTCGAAGGCGCGCAGATCCCTGGGGGAAAACATCACGCCGAGGGATTGGGAGACGCTGCGAGAGCCCAGGCGCTTGAGCTTGCGCATGGAGAAGATGGCAGAGCCGATCAGGAGGCAAAGGAAGGCGTAGAGGACCCGGTACGCGGCCGCGGGACCGAGTCCGGCGCCGATGAGGATATCGAGAAACAAGCCCCCAAGTCCCGAGCCGAGGGCTCCGCCCAGGCCGAAGGCGAAATAATAGGTCACCGAGAGGTCGAGGTTTTTTTCCTTCGGAACTAGGGCGAAGTAGTAATTCTGGGCCGCGTTCTCCCCCCCAGCCAAGCCGAAGTTGGAGAGAAAGTGGATGAGGGAGAGGATTAGCGCTATGCCGGCCATGGAAAGGCCTAGCACCGATCCAGAGGGCAGGAGGGCGATCGGAAGAAAACTGATGAGCCCGATGGCGTTGAAAATTATCATCAAGGGTTTCGAGCCTAGCCTGTCCACGAGTAGCTTGCTTAAGAAACCCATGGCCACCGAGCCGATGCTGGCGATGAGGGCGTAGACCATTACCGCGTCGTCGCCCTGGGAGAATATTCCCTTGGCGTAGACTGGCAGGAAGGAGCGGCCCATGCCCGAGGCAAGGGAGACGACCATGAAGATGAGGATAAAACGGCGGAAGCCACGATCCTTTGCAGCTTCCTTTGTCGTTTTGACCAGGGATCCGGTCTTTTCATGGGAAAAATCCACGGGCTCGGGAAGCCGCAGGAGAAAGAAGCAACCCGCGAAACCGAAGGCGATGCCTATCCCGACGCCGATGGCATAGGAGGCTGGGCTTGCGTCCTGGCCCAGGAAAAGCGCGATCAGCAGTCCGCTGGCCATGCTAGCCACGGAATTGGCGATAGAGGTGCTGACGACATATTCGCCCCTGTCCGAGCGGGGCTTGTCCCCTCCTCCAGAGGCGATGTAGGCGATGACAGGGTTGTTCCCGATCATGCCGATCCCCCGGGAGAGGGCGAAACCAGCGGTCCCGGCCACGAGGAGGCCGATGGCGATTCCCTTCTGCCCGCCAGCGGCGGCCAGGGGAGCGAAGAGCATGGGCAGAAGGGCGGCATACCTGCCCACCCAGGCCCAGCCGAAGGTCCAGACTATTGGTTTCGATTGCACCACCCGCCTGCCCAGGGGCATGAAAAAATAGGTGGAATAGGCTATGGCGTTGAGTATGCCGACGACGGCGTTGGAGGCTCCCAGGCGAACCGCGAAGAGGGTGATGAAGGAACCCGCGACGAAGACGAAGGAAAAGGAGTTGAGAAGGTTGAAAATGTTGAAGTCTCTTCGCGCCGATTTAAGCCTGGCGAGAGAGAGGGGAGCGGCCATGTGAGTACTATACTATAAAAACGATCATTTAGAAATTGTCGCCCGGACTCAGGGAGCCGCTTTCTTGTCCTCGAGCCCCGTTTTGCGCAAAAGTTTCGAATTTTTCCAGCGGCCGGTCCGATAGTACCAGGTCGAGAAGATCATGCCCACCATCCAGCCCGCGGGAATGGACCACCAAACCCCGTCGCTTCCCATATGGAAGACCCTGGTAAACAGAAGGGCAGCGGGCACGCGGACGAGCCAGAGGGCGAGAACGGTATTGATCATAGGGATGAAAACGTCGCCGGCCCCCCTCATGACTCCGTTGTTGATGAACATGATTCCGAAAACCGCGTAGAATAGGCCGACGATGACGAGGTAGCTCGCCCCGATGCCCATGACCTCAGGATCATCGGTGAATATGCCCATGAGAGCGCGGCCGAAGAACAAGATCGCCAGCGTTATGACCAGCGAAATCCCCGTATTGACGGCGATCGCCGAGAGATGTCCCCGCTTGACCCGCTCCGGCTTGCCAGCTCCGATATTCTGGCCGGTGAAGGTGGTAATCGCGGCGCCCAGGTTCATGGCGGGGATGCCCGCGATGGAATCTATCCGGGAGGCGGCGGTGTAGGCGGCCATGGTCTGGGGGCCAAATTCGTTGACGATCCGCGTGAGCGTCATCATGCCCAGGGAGACCAGGGTCTGCTGGAGGCCTGTGGGAAGGCCGATCCGCAGCATTTGGGAAAAGCTCTGCTTGTCCCAATGTAGCTTCTTGAACTCCAGCCGAAGATAAGGGTTGCGCTTGTTGAGCGCCATCAGCGCCCCGATGAACGACAGCCCCTGGGAGATGATGGTCGCCCAGGCGACGCCCGCCACGCCCCAGTGGAATACGATGACGAAGACGAGGTCGAGGACGACGTTGACCAGGGTCGAAAAAATCAATACGTAGAGTGGGGTTTTGGAATCTCCCAGGCCTCGGAGCAGGGCCGCGACGCCGTTGTATCCAAAGGTGGCCAGGATACCCGCGAATGTTATGCGGAGGTAAGTGGTGGCTTCTGACATTATCGTCTCGGGCACGGCGAGAAGCTTTAGTATGACTGGCGCGGCGGCGAGTCCGACGAGGGTCATGATCAAGCCAGCGGCGAAAAGGAATATATAGCTTGTGGACACCACGTCGTCCAGCTTTTTCCAGTCCTTGGCGCCGAAGAACTGGGATATGAGGACGGTGGAACCCATGCTCACTCCCATGATCAGCGCCAGCATGAAGAAAATTATAGGAAACGAGGTCCCCACCGCGGCCAGCGCGGAGGTGCCGACGAAGCGGCCCACCACGAAACTGTCCACCATGTTGTAGAATTGCTGGAATATATTGCCGAAAAGCATGGGAAGGGCGAAGCCGATCAGCTGCTTCGTCTCGTCGCCGGTGGTGAGATCCTTCATCGCCATGGCAGTTCCTTTTTGGCGCGGTTCGCGTTCATTCCGCTTCCTTCGCTTTTTCCCACAGCTCATCCATAGATGCCAGAGACTGGGCGGACATAGGAATCCCTTTTTCCTTCATACCCTTCTCCACCTGCCTGAAACGCCGTGAGAATTTTTCGTTGGTCCGCATCAGGGCGAGATCGGGATCGATCCCCAGCACGCGGGATAGATTTATCATGGAGAACAAAAGATCGCCCATTTCGGCTTCCAGCTCGGCGGCCTCGCCTGCGGCCAGGGCCTTGCGGGCCTCGGCTAGTTCTTCCTCGACCTTGGACCAGACCGGTTCGGGGCTCTGCCAGTCGAAGCCGGCCTTGGATGCTTTCTTTTGAAGCTTGTAGGCTCGCTCCAGGGGGGGCAGATGGCGGGGAACCTCGTCCAGCAGGGAGTCCTTCCTGCGCCGGCCTTCCTTCTGCTCTTTAATCGCGTTCCATTGATGCACGACGGCGTCGGGAGTATCGGCCACCGAATCGCCGAAGACATGGGGATGCCTGCGCAGGAGTTTCTCGGATACCGTGTCCAGGGCATCGGCGGTGCTGAAGCTTCCTTCCTGCTCGCACATGTAGGCTGTCATGGCGGCCAGGAGAAATAGGTCTCCCGATTCTTCCCTGATATGTTCCTTGTCCTGCTCGCTTATGGCCTCCACCAGTTCGTAGGCTTCCTCTACGATATTGCCGCGGATGGACTTGATACTCTGATCCCTGTCCCAGGGACAGCCATCGGGAGCCCTCAGGCGAGCGACGATCGTAAAAAGACGGGCAAAACTCCTAGCGGCCTTACGTGCCGCTGGCTCTATGCTCTCCGCCGTTTGTCCGGCCAGTTCGCTCAATGGGGTTGAAATGGAATGCATGAGTACCTCTTGTTCGCTCAAAAGATAAAGAAATAGGGTAAAAGATACAACTAGGAAGGTAGAACCCGGAACCTTGTTGATACTTTTAGAAAGATTTCTACTGTATTTAGAAAGCATTTAGGGGTAATAGTGGCGTATACCCCCCATGAAATCCTCATTTGTTCCCTCTTTCTGCCCTAACCCGTTATGCTCCAACCATACGCTTGACCGTAGGTCGCCCCAAAAAGACGACAAGCACTTCTTCCAATTCTTTGGCGCCTACTACACTAAACGGGAAGGCTGGATTCCTCGTTACCGTTGCCGATCCTGTCTGCGAACCTTCAGCCCTCCCACCTTCAACCTCAACTACTATGCTAAAAAAAAACTCGACATGTGCCGAATCTTTTACAGCATTAGCGCTGCCCAATCAGTCGCCTCCATAGCCAGAACTATGTACTGCTCTCCTGAGTCTATCCAAAACCGCCTCGAACGATTGGGAAGAGCTAGTCTCTCTTTCCATTCCAGAATGAGCAACGACCTTTACTATTCCGAAGATCTGGTGGCTGACGGATTCGAGAACTTTGAACGGTCTCAGTACTTCCCCAGTAATCTTAATATCCTTGTCGGCGCCGATTCCCAGTTCCTCTACGCCCTTACTCATGTCACTCTGCGAAGAAAGGGGAAGATGACCACATATCAGAAGGCAACGAGAGCGCTCATCGAACAGCGATTTCACCCACCACTAGGGGCTATCGCGACTTCCTTCTTTAGCCTCATAAAAGAACTGCCGTGCCATTGGGACAGATCCCTCATGCCAATCCTCTGCTTACGCACCGACGAACATCCCGCTTATCCCAAAGCCCTATTACGAATCCCTGAACTTGTCCAAGCTTCCTCTGCCAGGGCTTTCCACCATATAACGTTCCCTTCCACACTACCACGGACATTGACCAACAAGCTGTTTAGCGTGAACTACTGGGACAGGGAGTTTCGAAAGGACATCGCTGCCTTTCGCAGGGAGACGACCTGCATTACCAGAAATGTGGGATCGGGCCTTTTAAGGACTTCCTGTCATATTCTGTGGCATAACTATCGAAAACCCTATAGGGTACGAAAAGAATGGACCGTTAAAAGTCTGCAAACGCATGCTGAAATAGCGGGAATCGATGAGGAGAAAATTGAAAAAGCCTGGCCAACGCTTTTCCTGAACAGACCGTTTCCGTCCCGAGATCCTTTGCCTCAATGGGCTGTTCCTATCTGGGAGAGAAGCTACCCGACTCCCTTGGCAACAAACGCTGATTATGTCCCTAACTTCTGGCGTATCCCTCTCCTTCATCAACAAGGTTCCGGGTTCTAATCTCAGTCTTTGAGCGAAAAGCGGGCGCACTTCGCCTTGAGCTCAGACTTGTCAGTCACCTCGAATTTTCTATAGACCCTCGCCAGGGTGTTCCGGACGGTGGATTCCTTTACGTTGTGATCGATTGCGATTTCTTTCATCGACTTGTCTTCAAGAAGAGCCTTCAGGTAAAGGGTTTCCTTTTCACTCAATCCGAGGCTGGAGAGGAAGAGCTGCGGCTTTGGTTCCCTTAGGTAGAGGATCCATCGTTCCCCATACACAATGAGCAAGAAGGCGAGGAAGAGCCAGAGGAACAGAAGGTATACAAAAATCGTCGCGACGCTCTCCCCGGTCCTGACGCCCCTGAAGGTTTGGCAAAGAAAGAAGTACAGTATTGTGAGTATGAACTTCGGCAGTTTGAATCGTTCAAAAAATCCCAGGCGGTATAAAAGTATTTCCGCGGCTATGAACACTCCCAGGCTGAAAATCGGGGTTTCGGCGTAGATCATCGGCAGGGGAGTCATGGCCAAGAGGAGGACGGGCTGTATCCAGGCTAGCCGGGGTTTCAGAGTGCTGAACAGAAAGAGGGAGGCCAAAAGCGCCATGGCTACAATCATAGGCAGGAGGCTTTGAATTTGACGACCTCCCTCGGGCCTGAATAATTCTATCCCGAGGTAGAAAAGCAGGTAGACGGTACAGGTGAGGGCGAAAAACCGTCCGGTTTTCCTGAAAAGCTGGGCGTGTTGGCTTTCTGGGCTTCTGCTCTTCATTCCGGGCTCCCAAGGGAGTTAATTTTTTTGTCACGACGATGTCATCTGCTAAATGCTTTTGTTTTAGCATATTATAGCACGATCGCCGGCCGCGGTGAAGTGAGATTTTCCGGGGTTCTGGCAAAACGGGGAGGCTCGGCAACAAGCTTCGAGGTTCTATCCCACTTAATTGGATGGATTTCTGTTGAATATGGTTGAGAGCGCGAAGGCTGCCGAGGCGCCCGCTAGATCGAAGAGCATATCGAACCACTCGAAGTGTCGGGAGGTGGTGAAAAGCTGAAGCAGTTCGGATCCGAGGATGAAAAGGATCATTATTAAGATACTGAGGAGGAAAGGAGGGCTTTTCTCCTTTTCCCTGCGGTATTCCAGGATATAGGAAAGCGAAAAGATAAAAAAAAGCGCCAGGTGTGCGAACTTATCTATGCCTACGAGGCTGGGCATGGAGGAAAAGCTGGAAGAAGGCAGAAGGAGCGCGACGATGATAAGGCAGGCCGATGCGATGGTGAATTTATAAGCCACGATTTTTTTCATATGAAGGCTAAAGTAGCCGAGAGGGAGAATCGGGTCAATACCTTTAGGTCGGGAGGGATGTGCTGGAGTTCCGGCTTATGCCTGGGCCCAGTGTCGCGGCAAAGAAAGGGGCGGCCCGTTCGGGCCGCCCCTTTCTTTGCCGCTCTCGCGCGCAGGATCTGCGCGCCGGCGACTGCCGCGATAGTCGCTTAGAAACTTCTGTCGGCGATGTAACGGTATTCCTTGTACCTGCGCTCGATGAGGCCGCGCTGCTTCTCCAGAAGCTGGGCCGCCCGCTCGGGATTGGCTTCGCGGAGGGACTTGAAGCGCACCTCGGCGTACATGTAGCCATCGAGCTTGGCGTAATCGGGCTCCTTGGAGTCAAGCTGGAAGGGGTTTTTCCCCTGGGGCTTGAGCCTGGGGTCGTAGCGGTACAGAGGCCAGACGCCGGACTCGACCGCCGCCTTCTGCTGGTTCATGCCCTTCATCATGTCGATTCCCTGATTGATGCAGTGGGAGTAAGCGATGATGATGGAGGGACCGTTGTAGCTCTCCGCTTCCCTGAAGGCCTTGATGGTCTGGCTCATGTTGGCGCCCATGGCGATCTGGGCCACGTAGACGTAGCCGTAACTCATGGCGATCATCCCCAGGTCCTTCTTCATGGTTTCCTTGCCCGCGGTGGCGAACTTGGCGATGGCGCCGACGGGGGTGGCTTTGGATGCCTGGCCGCCGGTGTTGGAGTAGACTTCGGTGTCCAGGACCAGGACGTTCACGTTCTTTCCGGAAGCTAAGACGTGGTCCAGGCCTCCGAAGCCGATGTCATAGGCCCAGCCGTCGCCGCCGATGATCCAGACGGACTTGTGCACCAGGCTCTCGGCCAGGTTCAGTAGTTCTTTCGCCCAGCCTTCCTTGGAACCGGAAACGGCCTTCTTGAGCTCCTCGACTGAAGCCCGCTGGGCTTCGATTTCCTCGTCGTTGCTCATGGGGTTAGCCAGGATCTTGTCCGCCAGGGCTGCGTCCACGCCCTTGCCCTTGGCCTGGACAAGAAGCTCTTTGGCGTATTCGATTTTCTTGTCGGCGGTGAGCCTCATGCCCATGCCGAACTCGGCGGCGTCCTCGAAGAGGCTGTTGGACCAGGCTGGTCCGCGGCCGTCGGGGCGCGTGGTGTAGGGCGTGGTGGGCAGATTGCCGCCGTAGATGGAGGAGCAGCCCGTGGCGTTAGCGCAGAGGGCGCGGTCGCCGAAGAGCTGGCTCATCAGCTTGATATAGGGGGTTTCGCCGCAGCCCGCGCAGGCGCCGGAGAACTCGAACAGGGGTCGCTTCATGCCGATGCCCTTGGGCAGCGCCAGGTTGAGGTACTTGGCGGGAGTGTCGGGGATGGAGAGGAAGAAGTCCCAGTTCTTGGCCTCGGCCTCGCGAAGCGGGGGCTGGGGCTCGAGATTGATGGCCTTGCGGCCGGGGTTGGCCTTGTCGTTGACCGGGCAGATGTTGACGCAGGCGCCGCAGCCGGTGCAGTCCTCGGGGGCGACCTGGAGGGTAGCCTTGAGGCCGGCCAGTTCCTTGCCTTTGCCGTCCGCGCTCTTGAAGGTCTCGGGCGCTCCCTTGAGGTAGGAAGGATCGTAGGCTTTGAGTCTGATGACAGCGTGGGGGCAGACCATGTTGCAGTTGCCGCACTGGATGCAGATGTCCTGGTTCCAGACGGGGATCTTCTCGGCGATGTTGCGCTTCTCGTACTTCGTGGTGCCGGTGGGGAAGGTGCCGTCCTCGGGCAGCTTGGACACAGGGATCTTCTCGCCCCTGGCCGCGATGATTTCGCCGATGACTTCCTTGACGAACTTCGGTGCGGAGGCGGGCACCGGGGCCAGGATCTTGGTCTTGGAGCTGATGGCGCCCGGGGTGACCTTGTGGGTGGCGGTGAGGGCGAGGTCGATCGCTGCCATGTTCTTGGCCACTACGTCGGCGCCCTTTCTGATGTAGGTCTTCTCGGTGTACTTCTTGATCATGGCGATGGCCTCGTCCTCGGGCAGCACGCCGGAGATCTTGAAGAAGGCAGTCTGCATGATGGTGTTGATCCTGGTGCCCATGCCCGCCTGCTCGGCCAGGCTCATGGCGTCGATCACGTAGAACTTGAGCTTCTTGTCCGCGATATGTTTCTGCACTTCGACCGGCAGCTCGTCCCAGACCTTGTCGGCGGGGAAGGGGCTGTTGAGGAGGAAGGTGCCGCC
>CAYVOD010000029.1:0-12252 GCA_964453055.1 uncultured Treponema sp.
GCTCCCTGGCTTATTCCCGAATCGAGCCTCGAAGCCTTCGCGACCGAGTTCAAGCATCCTTTCAGGGAGGGGATACCTCTTTATCTTATTCCCTCCCCCGAGCTCTGGATGAAAAAAATAATTTCAGGCTCAAGAACCAATGTATTTCAGCTATGCAAATCCTTCCGCAACGCCGAATCCCTCGGGAGGCTCCATAATCCCGAATTCACCATGCTCGAATACTATACAATTGGAGGAGACTCTTCATCTTCGGCGAAACTCACCGAGGAACTGTTCGAAGTCCTGGCATCTCCGGATACCCCGAAGGAGGCAAGGCCTCCTTTCAGGCGCATGACCATGGCGGAAGCCTTCCGCTGCTTCGCGGGGCTGGACCTTGATTCTCTCGCAGAGACAGAAACAATGGTCGATGCGGCCCGCAGCTTAGGCCTAATGGTCAACCCCAAAGCAAGCTGGGAAGAAGCGTTCAACACCGTATTCTTGTCCCTCGTGGAGCCGGCCTTGCCCATGGATAGGCCTTTAGTCCTGGATGAATACCCGGCAGGAATAGAGTGCCTGGCCAGGGATATCCCCGGCAGACCATATAAGGAGCGCTGGGAGCTCTATGTCCAGGGCATCGAAGTGGCGAATTGCTTTACCGAAATGGCCGACAGAGCGGCGGTGGCAGAGTATTTCCGCTCCCAGGCAGCAAAAAAGGCCGAGGCCTTGGTGCCCCATGCCATCGACCCCAGTTATCCGGATATCTTCGACGACTTTCCTCCCTGTTCCGGCGTGGCCATCGGGTTCGATCGCCTTTTCATGGTCATGAAGGGGATGAAGGATATCAGGGACGCGATCAGTTTCCCTTTTTCCGGGTTTTTTGCCAATACCGCGAAAACCGAAAGCTGAGGCATAAAAGCGAAGGCTTTACAGGGAAGCGTGCTTTCCGTTAAAATACGGGGAAATACAGCGGCATTTTCAAGCCCCTATTCTTTTAGCGATTTATTGCCCGGCATGACGCGGGCGGTAGAAGGAACAAGTATGGTACGCGGCGGAGAGATCAATCTAGGAACCTGTCTTCTCATAAACGGCGCCCCCCACATCGTGGTGGACCGGGAATTCGTGAGCCCTGGCAAAGGCTCGGCCTTCGCCAGGGTAAAGGCTAAAAGCCTCAAGACGGGGAACGTGATCACCCAGACTATAAAGACCGCCGAAAGCGTAGAGGACGCCCAGGTGGATCTGGTGGACTGCCAGTATCAGTATTTCGACGGCGAGAACTTCATGTTCATGAACAACGAGAGCTACGAGCAGTTCGGCATTCCCCTAGAGGCCCACGAGGACAAGCGCCCCTACCTCAAGGAGGGGGAGACCTACACGTTGATCATGTGGGAAGGCGAGCCCATCGATATAAAAATTCCCTACAAGATGGTCTTCACGGTCGTCGAGAGCGAGAATTACATCAAGGGAGACACCGTTTCGGGCGCCACGAAGCCTGTGACCACCGAAACGGGGCTGGTGGTCAGGGTGCCTCTTTTCATAAAGCAGGGCGAAAAGATACTGGTCAATACCGAATCCAACGATTATGTCGAGCGGGTCAACGACTGACTCTCTCTCTGGAAGCGCCTTGCCGCGGAATCGGGGGTAACACCGGTGAATGACCTGGAGCCGTTCATACACAAGACGGTAGAGTTTGCCTACCGGGGTTCCAGGCTCAAGTTCGACCTCTCCCACGCACTTTTCTCGTCCTACGATATCGATTCTGGAACCAAGCTCCTATTGAAAGAAATAGCCCAAGACAAGGCGATCTGCTCAGCTTCCTCCATCCTGGACTCGGGCTGCGGGATCGGGGTGATAGGGCTCTCCATGGCCGCCTCCTGTCCCGGAAGCAGAGTGGTGCTGAAGGACAGGGATATGCTTGCGTGCGCCATTTCCGAGAGAAATGCCTGGCGGAACGGACTCAAGGCTGTAAGAGTGGAATTGGACGGCAGCCCTGCGCCGTCGATCGCCAAAAAACCGCCGAAACTCAAGAAAATCCAAGAAAGAACGGCAGAACTGATAATCGCCCCCGGCCTCCTCACTGAGGAGGACTCGCTCGGGCCATACGATGCTGTCCTCTCCAACCTTCCGGCGAAGGCAGGGGGGCCGGTTCTCTCCAGCTTCCTGAGCGTCGAGGCACCCAGACTCCTGAAAGAAGGGGGAAGGCTCGCCTTCGTGATCGTGGCGCCGCTGGCCGAAGAGGCATCGGGATTCTGTTCAGCCGCGGGGCTCAGATTGATCAAAAGCGTGTCCACGAAGAACCATTCGGTTTTCATATATGAAAAATCGAAGAATTCTTCGTCTGCGACGCAGGGGACGGCTAAGGATTCCCGGCCGCTGCCGCCCGAATTCGCCAAGGCCGGGCTTCCCGGACCTTACCTTCGATCCAAGGGGCAGAGAAAACTCGGAAGTTATAGACTGCCTTGCTTTGGCATTTATGGCTTGACTGAATTCGATACCAATAGCTATGCCACCGACCTGGCGACGGAAGCTTTGGCCAAGGCCTGCGCAGGCAGCCTCGTGAGGGAATTCCTCGTGATCAACCCGGGCCTCGGACTCTCCTGTCTTTGGGCGCGGGCGGCCCTAGGCTGCGACCGGGTACGCCTCGTATCCAGGGACAGCCTTTCGCTGCGCGCCAGCGTCGTCAACCTCCGTGCAGCCTTCGGGGACGCCGTGGCGGCATCGCCTCTTTCGTCGTTCGACGCGGACCGCGTCGAGGATCGCTCCGTGGACGCTATGCTATGCTTCCCCGACGAGATCCCCGGCTACGATTATGTGGGAGAAAATTGGGCGCTGATCGCCCGGGCCTTGAAAAAGGCCGGCGCCGCGGTCATCGTAGCGAGCCCGACGGTGATCGCCCGCTTCGATAAAAGCAGGCCAGCGGGCTTGTGGAAGCTGGGTGAGGCGAAAAAGAAGAGCTTCGCCGCCCTTCTCGTCAGGAGAATGGCCTAGCCGCCCCGGACAGTGCGGGCCGCCGGAGCCTTTAGGCTCCGGCGGCCCGCATTGAGGAGAACGCTTACTTCCTTATTCGCTCCGCTCGAGCGACTAGGCGTGATGAACTGAGCCGATTTTAAAAATCCGTATACCCTTGAAATAGGGCAAACCGCTTATAATATGTAGGCACCGGGCTTTATCTGGTCGCCGAAGCGCTCCCTGGCCGCCTTGATCCTCGTTATCGCCTTGTCCCAATACTCGAAAATCTCTTTCGGTGTATTGGGGTCCGCCTTGGCGTAGAAGGCCTTGGTTCGCTCCAGTTTCTCGATCCACTTGGTGCAGCGGAAAGTGAAAAGGTAGATGTAGTCCGCCTCGGAGAATTCCTCGTTCAGATGCTTTTTGAAGAGCGCCTTCAGGTCTTCGTAGCGGGGGATCTTGCCGGTGGGAGTGTCGTAGGCTTCGTATTCCCCGTGGATCCGGCCCTCGGCCCAGTGGAGCCAAACCTTCTTGGCCAGCTTGCTGGTCATGAAGTTGCCCTCGGGGTTTCGCATGAAGTAGTTGTTGCTGAAAATCTTGGGGCAATTCTTCACCGATTCGCCGAATGCGATGTTGTTCATGGTATAGCGGCCCAACGGATAGGAGACGAAGTCCATGTTGGCCATGGGGCTGGCGTCGCGCACGCCCTCGGCGCCGAGGGTGGCCGAGGTGGTCTCCGATTCCAGGGTCGCGGCCTTGAGCAGGATGCCGTCTTTCCAGTTGGGGGATTCCTCCACAGGCACCGTGGTGTCGCTGTCCCTGCCTCCATAGAGGATGCCCTCGACCTTGACGCCATTCTTGGACTCGAAGCCTTCCTTGTCTATGTTGGCCAGGTAATCCAGACGCATGGTATAGCGGGCGTTACCGTGGGCCAGGGGCACTTCCTTGCCCTTGTCGTCCTTGATTCCCTTGCGCCACTGGCCGAAATGGTTCCGGCCTTCCTCGGGAGTCTTGACTCCCATGCCCAGCCAGTAGGGCTTGCCGTCGGTACCCCTGAGCACGTTGGAGAAAATAACTTCCTGGTTCTTCATGAGGTTTTCGAAGATCAGGGGATCGTCCTTAGCGTTGACGTCCTTGATGATGCCGAACATGCCGAATTCAACGTTGACCGCCCGAAACTCTCCGCCGATGTTGCGGAAGTAGGCGATATCATCGCCCACGATCTGCTCGCCGGGGATCATGGCGGTGGATGTCTTGCCGCAGGCGGAAGGGTAGGCGCCGCAGAAATAGGTTTTGCGCCTCTTTTCCCTATCCAAGGCGGCCATGACGAACATGTGCTCGCAGAGCCAGCCTTCCTTGCCCGCCTTGTTGATGGCCAGCCGCATGGAGTGCTTCTTGAGCCCCACGGAGTTGCCCGCGTACTGGTTGTTCATGGAATAGACGATGTTGTTCTGGGTATCCATGTAGATGCGGCGCTGGTCCAGGTTGTCCGTGCAGTTGTGCTCGTCCAGGGCTCCCGCGGAATGGATGAAGCGGAAAAACTGGCTCTTTTCCCCTTCCTTCATTCCCAGGAAGTGATGGTATGCCGAGCGGTAGAGGATGAACTCCGAATGGGCGACGTACCAGGAGTCGGTGAACTGGACGCAAGGGATTGTGAAGGGGCTCTCGGTGGGCCCTTCGGAGAAGAACTGGAGGATGGCGTCCTTGCCCTTCATGATGCCCTTGGAAATCTCCATGATCTCGGCGTATCCCTTTTCGTATTCGATGGTATTGAGGGCGCCCATATCCGCCAGATTTTCCTTGTAGACCATGAAGCGGGTGCCGTTCTTGTCCCTGCCCTGGTCGCAGTACCCGTCCCAATGGATGGTCTGTGCGGGATTGGCCAGCCTCTCTTCCTCGCCTTTAGCCAAGGCCTGATCTCGGACATATTGGATATCTTTTTCGCTGTCGTCGCAGACATAGATCGATTTGGGGCCGCAGTGCTCGGCAAAAAAACCGGCGAATTCGACGACTGATGGATTTTTCAGGGCTGCTAGCTTGCGGAAGCTGTCGGGACTCATGATGTTCCTCAACAGGGCTTCATACTTCGGGGACATGGAAAACTCCTTGCTTTTTATAAGTGCCTTCTGACCTCGTAAGCGAAGTTACTGAGTATAAGTATGTTTACCATGATAGAACGCTTATCGAAAACGCGCAATGAGTATCGGTACTTTCTAGGCGTTGCGCGGTATTTAAAGGAATTTGCCGCGTTCGCGATGAGCGACATAATTAATCGCTATTTTCCATTTGAAATTAGCGCGCATTATGTCGTATATTATTCCTATGAAAAGATGGGAAAAGCTGATTCTCGAATCGAAGAATCCCGAGGAGTATGTCGATCGGTCTTTCAAGTCCGGCCTCTCGCCAGCCGAAAAGGCAAGGCTCGCCCGTCAATGGATGGAAGCCACCGGATACGGCAAAGAGGACATCCTCTATGCCCGCAACCGCCATCCCCACTGGAAGAAGATGAAACAGGAAGGATCCGAAGGCAGGACCAGGCGGCGCCTGGACAGGCATGACTATTCCCGCAGCGCTCCAATCCAGTGGACCAAGGAATTGCTCAAGGAGTTCCTGGACCTCAACGACAAGGACAAGTCGGGCAGGTATCTTCGCAGGGATTGGGAACTGGCCAACCATTTCGGCACCACCATTCCTTCCATCCAGTATCTGCGCAGAAAATACCTGAGGGTGAGAGAGCTGCTCGGCCCGAGGGCGAGAAAGGACAAGATACTCGACTTCATGGCAAGTTCCGAAATCGTCCTCCAGAACGGCGGTCCGAAAAAATAAGACTCGCGGCCGGCCCGACTCTCGCGTTTTTCGATTCTATCCTCCGCGCAAGAGGCAGCCTGAGGCTAAGCCTCCTGTGAGGTGGTCTTATTCTCGATGAATCTCCTGTATACCTCATGAGCGGGCAGGAGGAGTGAAGGATCGTCCTTTACCAGGGAGAAGGCTTCGGCCCGAGCCGATTTCAAAAGTTCGAAGTCCCTCAGGGGATCGGCGATGAGAAGGCGCAGGGCTCCGGATTGGGCTGTCCCCAGCAGCTCGCCCGGACCGCGGATCTTTAGGTCCTCCTCGGCGAGTGCGAATCCGTCGGTGCTGGAGTAAAGCGCCTTGAGCCGCTGCACCGCCTCCTCCCCGATTTCCTTGGAATAGACCAGAAAACAATAACTTTGGTAGCCCGATCTGCCTATCCTGCCTCTTAGCTGGTGCAATGCCGAGAGCCCGAACCGCTCCGCGTGCTCGATAACCATGACGGCGGCGTTAGGGATGTCCACGCCCACTTCGATCAGGCTGGTGGCTACCAGGATCTGGATTTTCTCCTCGACGAAGGCGTCCATGACCTGTCGCTTTTCCTCCTCCTTGAGGCGGGAATGCAGGAATCCTAGGTTATATCGCGGGTAAATCTTCTCGGCGAGGTAAGCTGCCATGTTTTGAACATCCTTCAGCTCCGCCTTTTCGGACTCCTCAATAAGCGGGTATACGAAAAAGGCCTGACGACCCTGGGCGATCTGGCTGTCTACGAATTTATATACCTTGGACTCGTTTCCTTCCTTAGCCAGGTGGGTTATTACGGGCTTACGCCCTGGCGGAAGGTTTCGGATCGACGATACTGCCAGATCGCCAAAAAGAGTGAGCGCGAGGCTCCTCGGAATTGGCGTAGCGGTCATCATGAGAAGGTCCGGGATATCTCCTTTTTTATACAGCGCTCCTCTTTGGGCTACCCCGAAGCGATGCTGTTCGTCGATGATCACGAAGCGCAGGTTCTTGTACAGGACGTCGGAGGAGAATAACGCATGGGTTCCCAAGACGATATCCACATCGCCGGCGGAAAGAGCTTTAAGCAGGGGGGGACGGGAAGCGTCATCCACGTTTCCCGTGAGAAAGGCAAGCCTTACGCCCAAGGGTTCGAGCAGCATAGCGGCGGTGGCCGCGTGCTGGCGCGCCAGGAGTTCGGTAGGCGCCATTATGGCCACCTGGAACCCACGTTCTACGGCCCGAAGGGCCGCCAGCAGGGCGACGATCGTCTTGCCTGAACCAACGTCTCCTTGCAGGAGCCTGGCCATGGGCTGGGGACGATCCATATCCGCGAATATCTCTTCCAGGGCTTTGTTCTGGTCAGGGGTGAGCGAGAAGGGGAGACGTTCCAGAAGGCGGCGTCCCAGCAGGCCCTGGATGGGCTTGCGCTCCACGCACTGCAGTTGTCTGGCCTGCATTCGCAAGGCTATGCCCAGCTGGAAATGAAAGAGTTCTTCGTAAGCCAAGCTGATTCTCGCTTTGGTTTTTTCATCCTCAGACATGGGAAAATGAACCGCCCTCAGCGCTTCGGCCTTGGGCATGAGCGACATGCTCGCTATCAGCTCGGTGCTCAACTCGTTTTCAACCCTTCGGCCGTACATTTCCAGGGCTCGCCGGATGAGCTTGCGCAGGGCCGCCTGGGTTAGGCCGCTGGTCAAGGAGTAAAGGGGCAGAAGTCCTGGAAGAGGATCCATGCCTTCCCTATAAACCTCCGCATCGAAGGCCGAGGACTGGATTTCGCCGTAGCGGAACTGGAACTTCCCGTGAATCAGTATCCGGGAACCTACCGGAAGGCTTTTTTCGAGAAATGGTCTGTTGAAGCACAGCAGGACAGCTTCCGAGCTTTCGTCCCGGACCCGGATCTTGAGGGTCCGCATGGCGCCGTAGCCGAACCATTCGTGGGAGATCACCAGGGCCAAGGTATGGACAGGGTTTTTATCGGTGAAGCGGGACAGCGGCACGAAAGCGCTTCGGTCTTCGTAATCCCTGGGGTAATGGACGAGCAGTTCTGAAATGGTATTAATGCCCAGCCTGCCGAGTTTCGAGGCCAGGGAAGGACCTACGTTTCTGAGACTGTCGAGGGGCTGCTTAAGTTCACGGAGAAACACGGTACGCATTATACCCCACCGGCGGCTTGGTTGTACACTTTAGGTCCCCGTGCTAGCATTCAGCCGGAATTTCGGATCGACGGAACCAAGCAAACGACAGGATCGACCGCAAAGGAGCCATTATGCGCGAAGCCATGAAGGAACTGATATCCCTGGACAGAGAAAGGGGCGTGATCGCCCATATAGCGGCGCTTCTGGGCTGGGATCAGGAAACCTACCTACCCGAAGCGGGGCTGGACGAGCGAGCCGAGCAACTGGCCTTGGTCGAGGCGCTGGCCCACGAAAAGGCGGTCAATCCCCGGATCGGAGAGCTGCTCGCCCGGCTTGAGGGGGAGAAGGACCTTTCGGGGCAGGAGAGAGCGTATCTAAGGGTGTCGCGGAGGGAGTACGACAAGGAAACCAAGCTTCCCGCCAGCCTGGTCAGCGAAATGGCCAGGCAGACTAGCATTTCCCAGGCGGCCTGGGTACAGGCAAAAAAGAACAACGACTTCAAGCGTTTCGCTCCCCACTTGGCAACGATGATCAGGCTGAATTTGGAGAAAGCTTCGGCCCTCAATCCCGGCGCGGCGCCCTACGATGTGCTGCTGGACCTTTACGAGTATGGGAGCACGGAAAAGGCGATCGCTGGCGTGTTCTCGGTCATGAAGCGTGACCTGGCGGAAATTCTTGGTTTGATCAAATCGAGACGACAGAGCGACGATGGCTTCCTCCGCCGCCGGGTGAGCTCATCGGCCCAGGCGAAGATGAGCGATTATTTCATGGAAGCGGTGGGCTTCGACAGGCGCAGGGGAAGGCTGGACACGACGGCACATCCCTTCACCACGACCCTGGGAAGGGACGATATCAGGATAACCACCCGTTATATCGAGGAGTATTTCCCCTCAAGCGTGTTCAGCACTATTCACGAGGCGGGCCACGCACTATACGAGATGGGCATGGATGTGGGGCAGGATTACGCAGGCACGAGGCTCGCGGACGCGGCGTCCATGGCGATCCACGAATCCCAGTCCAGGATGTGGGAGAATATCATCGGGCGCTCGCTTTCGTTCTGGAATGCCCATTACGGCAAGATCCTTCCGATGGCCGAGGGCGCCTTGGACGGCGTTGGGCTTGAAGCTTTTTACAAGGGCGTCAACAGGGTGGAGGCCAGCTTGATACGGACCGAGGCCGACGAGGTGAGTTACGGGCTTCATGTTATCCTCCGTTTCGAACTGGAGTCCGCGCTCATCAAGGGCAGCCTGGCCGTGGAAGACTTGCCCGGGGCTTGGAACGAAGCGATGCGCCAAACCCTGGGAGTGGAGGTGCCCGACGATGCCAGAGGCTGCCTGCAGGACATCCACTGGGCCATGGGTTCCTTCGGGTATTTCCCCAGCTACGCCCTGGGAAACCTTTACGCGGCGCAGTTCTGGGAAGCGATGAAAGGCCAGATTCCTACGCTGGAGCGAAGCATCGCCGCGGGGGACTGCTCTCCCGCCCTGGACTGGCTAAGGGACAAGGTGCACAGGGAAGGGGCGGCCCTCCTGCCCTCGGAGCTGGTACTGAAAGCCACGGGCTCGGTACTGGATCCTTCCCATTTCACCCGCTACCTGCGGAAAAAGTACTCGGCGATCTACGGTTTCTGAGTTCTCGCTTCAGCGGCCCTAGCATGGCCTTCCAAGCCCTCGAGCCGGGCGAAGGCCGCGGTGTCGGCCGCGAGCAGGCCAGGCTGGTTTATGGTCAGCCAGGTTCTCGCCCTGAGAAAATGCAGCACCGATAAGCCGGCGGCGAAGCGCGAGGCTCCGGCGGTGGGAAGACTGTGATTGGGACCAGCCCCGTAATCGCCGAACACCTCCGCCGAACCCTGGCCCAGGAATACCGCTCCAGCGCAGCCGATGCTTTTTTCCCACTTTTCCGGCGAAGCTACCAAAAGCTCGAGATGCTCGGGGGCGCAGCGCTCCGCGCAGTCCCTCGCGGTTTCGTCGTCGATCGCGACGAGTATCCAGCCCTTGGCCAATGATGTCCTGGCGGTGCTCCGGTTTGGTTCGGGCAGGCTTTCGAGCGCCCGGCCGAGGGCGCTTTCCACCGCCCGGGCAAAGGCTTCGGAGCGGCAGATCATGGCGGGAAAAGCTTCGGGATCGTGCTCGGCCTGGGCGATCAGATCGGCCGCGGCTATGGTCGGGTCGGCCTGGTCGTCGGCCAGGATGAGGAGTTCAGAGGGCCCGGCGGGCGCTTCGGTGCCGACGATGCCGAAGAGTTGGCGCTTGGCGCTGGCCACGAAGCGGCCGCCGGGCCCGACTACCACGTCGCAGCCCGGCAGCCGCACCCCGAAAGCCATGGCCGCGATCGCCTGGGCCCCGCCGCAGCGCAGGAACCCCTTGGCCCCACCCAGGTACGCCGCCGCCAGGCTCACCTGATCCGGCCTGGGGCCGGCGCAGTATATTTCCTCCACCCCGGCCACGGCTGCCGGCACCGTGGTCATGAGAGCGGTCGAGGGGAGAGGATATCTACCCCCGGGTACGTAGCAGCCGGCGCGTTTTACGGCAATGAAGCGATGACCCGCCCTGCCTCCGGCCACGGGCATGGATAAGTCAGAGAGACAGGAACGTTGGGCCGCGGCGAAATCGGCGATCCTTTTCTTGACCGTTTCCAGAAGTCTTTGAAGGGGAGGGTCCAGGGCTTTCCAATACGCTTCGAGCTGATTTCGGTCGAGATACAGCTCCTCTCCCTCCGAGAGTTCGCCTAGCGCTTCCGCCCAACGCCTAAGGGCGGGGATGCCGCCTTCCCGAACCTCCGATATTATTTTCGCCGCTTTTTCCTCCACCTCCGGCGGAAAGAGTCGTCCCGAAGGAGCCGGTATTTCCCCGGCCTCGATGCGCCGCATGGAGAAAGCCTGATTCCCGGAAATTTTCAATGAATTCCCGTCCATCGGCCGCCTCCCTCTCCATCCTCGTAGCCGGGCTTCGCGTTGCCCGGTCTGCGCTGGACCTTGAAAGACCTGCGCTCTAGCTCCGCTTCGATATCGCTGAGCCTGGCGCCCTCGACTTGAGCCTTCACCATGGAAAAATAAATCAGGTCGGCGGCCTCGAAGGCGGCTTCGGAGGCGCCCGAAGCCTTGGCCAGCTCGTCCGCCTCTTCCCTCAGCTTGGAGGCCAAGAGGCTCGAGTCGCTGAAGAGCCTCCTGGTGTAGGAGCCCTCGGGAGCTTCCTTGAACCTGGCCTCGACGGTTCTGGAGAGTTTCTCTATGCCGAAACCGTTGTCGAAGCAGTTCCTGCGCCCCAAATGGCAGAAGCCCTTTCCGTTCTGGCGTACGATGAACCGGATGCAGTCCCTGTCGCAGTCCGGCTCGGCGCGGATGAGATCCTGGGAATCGCCTGAGGTTTCGCCCTTTTTCCAAAGACCTCTCGAGCGGGATTTATAGACGCCCCGTCCCGACTCGAAGGCGGCCTCGAGGCTCTCCAGGTCCGAATAAACCAGGCCCAAAAGCCTCCCTCCCTCGTCGCAGACCGTGGTAGGCCAAAGACCGTCGGGCCTGTCGGACTTGAGAGGAGCTGAAAAAGCCCGGGCCAGGCTCAATGCTCCTGTCGCGAGCGCCGTGCCTACCTGCACATCGGCGCCCATCGAGTCCAGCCGGGCGATCTGGGCAACGCCTTCCTCGCCCCCCGAGGCGCCGCCGGCGAAGGTAACGCGCCTACCCGACGCGGCCTTGATTATCGCTTCCGCCCGGTCGAAGTCGAAACCGTTCATCTCTCCTTCCCTGTCAATCGTGGTGACCAGGAAACCGCCCACGTAGGGCTTAAGTTCTTCGATCCTGGCGAAGAGATCCGCTTCGATTCCCTTTGTCCAGCCTTCGACCATGATTTTCTCTTTATTCGTGTCCAATGCGGCGATGAGGCGATCGGGCGGAAAATCTGCCAGGAAATCAGGGCTAGCCTTGGTGCCGATCATCACCGCCCTGGCCCCGAGGTCAAGGTATTCCAGGGCCAGGTCCTTGCTGCGGATTCCGCCGCCCACCCTGCATGGGTACTTGGCGATGATCCGCCTTACGATTTCCTTGTTGGAGCCCTTGCCCAGGGCGGCGTCCAAGTCCACTACGGCGATCTCTCCCGCCCGGGAGAGCTTTTCGGCCAGGGCCTCGGGATCTCCCACCTCGAGGACGGGATGGCGGCCGCCCCTGAGCTGGACCGCCTTTCCTCCAAGAATATCTATGCTCGGCACTATCATAGTCTTACCTCCATGCCCGAAACCGCAAGGCTGCTTTTCAAGGCTCCGATGCTCATTTCTCTTCTGTGGAACGCCCCGGCCCCCAGGAGCGCGCTGGCTCCGGCTTCGGCGCCTTTCAGGAAATGGCCTATCTGGGTGGCTCCGCCCGAAGCGATCACCGGTATGCCCGACGCTTTGGCGACGGCGG
>CAYVOD010000029.1:12352-20207 GCA_964453055.1 uncultured Treponema sp.
ATGCGCAGCGCCGTCCCCCGAGAGGCAGCCGCCGGGCTCGGGTATTCTGCTGGTCGCCCCGCGAACTCGCGCGCGGCCTCTTCAGCGGAGCTTGCCGTAAGACCCATCCAGCGCATGAAGAGCCTCTGCCCCCAGGCTCCCGAGAGCTCGGGATGGAACTGGCAGAGGAGTATGGCGGGGATTCCTCTCGAAGGGTCGGGCCCCGCGGTTAGGGCGGCGATAAAGCGCTCGCCATAAGAGCTAAACGCGCAGGAATACCCTTCGGGAACCTGGGTAATCCTGTAGCTGTTGGCGAAATAGGCCCAGCCCGCTTCGATGAAGTCCTGGCCGTCTCCGGGCCGAACCTTGTTCCAGCCTAGCTGGGGCAGGGGAAGTCCCGGGGAGAATCGCTCGACCCCGACCGGTATCGCTCCGATGCCGGCTACCCCCGGGGCCTCGTGGCTGGATTCGCAGAAAAGCTGCATTCCAAGGCAGATACCCATGGTGGGCTGTTTTTTTTCGATTCTCGAAGCCAGGACCTTGTCCAGGCTGTTAGCGGCCAGGCTTTCCATGGCCGCCCCGAAGGCGCCGACGCCGGGGAGAAGGAGTCTTCCCGCATCGGCAACCAAGCCCGGGTCTTTGGTGACGACAGGCTCGACGCCTGTTCTTTCGCACATCGCCACCACCGAGGCGAGGTTCGCGGCGCCGGTGGAGGCGATTACCAGCTGGGGATTTTTCATGTGGCCCGTCCCTCGCCGGCTTCGGAAATCCTCGTTACTACGATGCGCGGCCTGCCCTTCGTGCTGTTAAGCGGGCTCGCGCCGCCATCCCGGCCCGCATCAAGCTCTTCCGCCCCTTCGCCGCCGCTTTCTAAGGGTAAAAGAGCGTTCCGGAGCGCCGAGGCGAGGGCCTTGAAAGCCGCCTCGGCCCTATGGTGGTCGTTATCGCCCTTCAGAACGTCCACATGGACGCAGATGCCGGCGTTTATGGCGAAGCTTTGCAGAACATGGCCGATGTTCTCCGCAGCCAGGCTCCCGATGCTTTCCCGCTTGAGCCCCAGGTCTATCTGGCTCCAGGGCCTTCCCGACAGGTCTACCACGGCTCTCGCGAGAGCCTCGTCCAGGGGAGCGTAGGCGGTGCCGAAGCGATTACAGTTCAACCTGTCGGCCAGCGCCTCTTTGAATGCGACGCCCAGGACGATGGCCGCGTCCTCGGCGCTGTGATGCTCGTCCACCTCCAGGTCGCCTCGGCACCGCAGCTGCAAGGTCCAGCCCGCATGGTGGGCGAGGCTGGAGAGCAGGTGGTCGAGAAACCCGATCCCGCTTCGGATCTCCGAAGCTCCTGGTGCGAGGCGCAGTCTCAGTTCGATATCCGTTTCCCTGCTTTTTCTCGAGACGATTATCGTATCGTTTTTCATCTTATACCCTTCGCGCGCCTGAGCGCGCCCAAAAGCCGGCTGAATGCTTGTTCTTCACCCGGGCAGGTTATCCGGACCAGACCTTCCGTGTCCGGATTGCCGGGCCAGCGACGTACAAGTATACCATTCGCGCGCAGGTCGAGGCAGAAGGCCTCGGCATCCGCCACGAAAGCGCTCACGAAGTTGGCCTGGGACGCCCAGGTTTCGGCCCCGGCGCGTTGCATGGCGTCCTTGAGTTCCTCCCGTTCTCTTTTGATCCTCTCTACGAAGGCCGTCCGGGCCGAATCGGTTTCCGCGAGGGCGATCCTTGCCGCTTCTATGGCGGGGGAAGAGAGAGAGAAGGGGGGACCGGCTTCGCGCAGAAGGCTGATGAGACCAGCCTCCTCGCTTCCGGCCATGGCCCAGCCGGCCCTGAACCCGGCAAGCCCCCGTGACTTGGAGAAGCTCCCGGTGATCAGGACTCCAGGAGTATTAAGCGCCCGTTCAAGAATCGAGGGATCGTCGGCGAAGTCCAGATAAGTGAGGTCGAGCAGGAAGACCGTGTTCTCGGCCCTGCAGGTTTCGCTGATGAGATCGAAGTCCTCGATGTCCAAGACTCTTCCGTCGGGATTGTCCGGGGAGGCGATGACAGCGAGCGAAGGTTTGTCCTCGCGAATTCTTTCGCAGATTTCTTTGACAGGCACGGCCGTGCCGGGGCGCTTTTTGACGCCGATGAATTCGGCCTTCGCCCTCACGGCGGCGTCGAGGAACTCGACGAAGCCGGGGATCGTGGTCAGCACCTTCGATCCGTTTCCTGCCAAGGTCCTGAAAGCCCGTTCTATCGCGTCATCGGCGCCGGCGGTGGCAATCAATTGTTCCTTGGGGATTTTAAAGAAGGCGGCCAGGTCTCTTTCGAGCGCATCGGAGCGGGGGTAGCGCCGGGCGACCTCGGGCGAGAGGACCCGCGCCAGCTGGGAGGGCGAGAGTAGGCATCTTCCCTCGTTCGCGTCCAGCTTTAGCCATTCAATCTGTTCCATGACTAAGGTCTCCTTTTCAAGGAACCAGCTGGCCTAGCTGGATGACGAGGATATCGGTTCCTCCCCTTCGCTTTATCTCCGGGATAAGGGCCGCCAGCTGGTCCTTGGGCGCGGCTACCCTTACGGCATAGGCCTTGCCTCCTTCCAGGGGCGAAAGGGTGGGGGATCTGAGGCAGGGGAGGATGGCGATCAGGTTTTCGAGCTTGGACTCTTCCACGTTCATCTCCAGCATGACCCTCCTGCGGGCTTCCATGACCGAGCGGAGGATCAGCACGAGGGCATCTGCGGCCTCCTTCTTGGCCGGATTCTCCATAGCCTGCCGGGAGGCGTAAAGCCTGGTTGAGCTTTTCATGACCGTTTCCATGATGACCAGTCCGTTGGCCTTGAGCGTGCTGCCGGTGGCGCAGTTATCGATGATGATGTCAGCGTCCTCGGGAGGGAATACTTCCGTAGCGCCGTACGAGCGGATGAAGACCGCTTCGGGGAGTTTTTCGGACATCCACTGCCTGGCTATGGTTTCGTACTCCGAGGCTACGATCGGGTTTCTGCCGCAGACCTTGCTCCAGGGAGTCTTAGGGGCGGCGACATCGCCGATCTCCTGGGCCAGCGCCTCGGGAGCGGCGACGACCACCGAGACCGGATCCATGCCTGTATCCAGGAGCTCCACCAGATCGGCGTTCAGCTCCCTCACCCAGTCGGCGCCGGCGAAGCCCACGTCACGGCTTCCTGACGAGAGCATCTCAACGATGTTTTGCGGCTTTAAAAGCTTGGTCTCGTAGGAAAGCTGACCCGCCTGGGTATTGAGGCTCGAGCCGTTTCCCAGCCGCGGCCTGTATTCCCTCTCGTCGATGCTCACCGGCAGCCCCGCGTCAGCCAAAAGCTGCGTGACCTTCGTCTGCATCCTTCCCTTGGGAAGCCCGACTCTCAATACCGAATTCGTCATATCCATGGTCTCTCCTTATTGTATCGCGCCGCTTCATCCCCGCCGCGCTTTTCGGAAAGACCGAAATCTTCGGTCCGACAAAAAAAGCGCCGGCTGGAAGAAGCCGGCGCTTTCAATGTACGCTTGATGCCATTATGAACGGATCAAGCCCCGCGATGCCCCGGCTTCCCTGCGATGGTGGCCGTGGTGATGATGAAGGGCTCTGGACCCGGTTGGGACCCTAGGTTTCCGATTCATTATGGAAAGCATGAAATCACAGGTTGAGGAAACCTGTCAAGTCCGGACCGTAGAAAAGCGCATAAATATTCCTTGAATCGTATTCTTATGCAGAAAGCCCAGCCCTTAGCCGAAGCGGCGGGAAAACATGGTATGATTGCGCAGCGCGGTGCCTTGGCGATACTATATGCCCATGTTCAGCGAAGAGATGGTCAATCATAAGCGGGGAGAGAATGGCGCTTCGCTGGTATACCCTGTTTTTTCGAGACGATCGAAGGGTCTTTCCCTGGGCGTCAACCTCTTCCCCGACAGGAAACGATGTAATTTCGACTGCCCTTATTGCGAAGTCTCGCACAAGACCGCGGGGACGGTATTCGATTTGGAAGATTTGAATCTCGCCCTGGAGTCATTTTTTAAGCGCGCTTCCGCGCAGGATTGGGCCGGGGCGCAGATCAAGGATATCTGCATCTCGGGAAACGGGGAACCGACCTTATCGCCCCAGCTTGAGGGAGCTCTCAAGCTCTGCGCGGAATACCGGCATCGATTCCCGAGCCTCGCGGGTTCCTCGGAGCTGGTCATCATCACCAATTCGACGGGGTTCCTCGACCAAAACGTTTCAGCCTTGCTCGCCCGTTTCGTGGAGAGGGAAGGGCTGAAGATCTGGGCAAAGCTTGATTCGGGCTCCCAGGAGGGTTTCCAGGCCCTATCCCGCTCGGGCTTCAGGTTCGAGGACATTGTCGAGGCCATCGGCCGCTTCGCCAGTTCTCGGCCGATAATACTCCAGACCATGGTCTGTTCCTTGAACGGAAAGACTCCGTGTGGCGAGGACGCTGGCGTCTACGCCTCCACCCTCGACAGGCTGGTTTCCCGGGGGGCGAAAATAGAAGCGATCCAGCTCTACACGATCGCCAGGACGCCCGCCGATCCCTCGGCCCGAGCCTTGTCCGACGAGGAAATGCTTTCCTACGCCTCCTTCCTAGGCTCGCGGTCAGCAAAGGCGCCCCCATTGTTGATCTTCGGCCGGGATGGGGCGATTCGGGCGACTCCTGAATGATAGATCTCCACACCCATTCCAACGCTTCCGATGGCGAACTGAGTCCCGCCGAGCTTATCGGCCTAGGAATAAAAAACGGTTTGAGAGCGCTGGCGCTAACCGATCACGATACGGTCGCGGGCATAGCTGAGGCCAGAGCCAGGGCGGCGGAACTGGGCTTGGAATTCATCGCGGGGGTCGAGATAGAGATAGACTTTGACCCCGGAGAATTCCATCTTCTAGGATTGGGGTTGGACGAGAAGAATCCTGCGCTTCTGCGGGCCTTGGCGGAGCTGGCCGATGCCCGGGCCTTCCGCAACGAGCAAATCGTAGAGCTTTTCCATCGAGAGGGGATATCCATTAACCTGGAAGAGATCGGTACCCTGGCGGGGACCCAGCGGATAGGCAGGCCTCATATCGCGGAAGCCTTGGTTCGAAATGGATTGGTCAAGGGAAGGCAGGAAGCTTTCGATAAATACCTGGGAAAGGGCCGGCCTTTCTACCTTTCCAAGGACTGCCTCGCGCTCGAGGACGCCTTACGACTCATCCACGGCGCCGGGGGACTCGCTGTGGTAGCCCATCCCTATTCGCTTTTCATAGGAAAGCCCAAGCTCGCGGCGCTCATGGACGAATGGAAAACGATGGGCATAGAGGGAATCGAAGCCTACCATCCGGCCGCCAAGCTGGGGCAGTGCAGGATCCTGGAGCGAATGGCCAGGCAGCGGGGGTTTCTCGTAACCGCCGGTTCCGACTTCCACAGCCTTAAAAAACCGGAATGCGGCATCGGCCGATCGGCCGGAGGGCAGGCCATCGACGATTCCTATTACGAGGAGCTTGTTTCCTTTTTGTCGGGCTCCGCGGCCTGAATATCGTCAATCTGTTCGTAGAGTCCCGCGGCGGCGAAGAAAATCACGACGATAAGCGGGCCGAGAAGCAGGCCGTTGATCCCGAATATCCGAAGGCCTCCAACTATGGCGAAAAATATGAGAAGGGGGTGTATTTTGAGTTTTTCCCCCAGCACCATCGGGCGAATGAAGTTGTCGGAGAATGCCACGAAAAACGCGGCGAGGAGGAAAAAGGCCACGGCCTTGCCCACTCCGCCGGAGAATCCGAGGATGAGCGAGGTAGGTACCCATACCAGGGAGGTGCCGACCATGGGTATGAACGAGGCAATAGCGGTCAGCACGGCCAGGACCAAGGCTCCTTGCAGCTTGAATATCAGGCAGAGAATGAACATGACCACTGCTTGGTAAATGGAAACCAGGAAGTAGCCCAGTATGAGCTGTCGCCCGGATTCCCCGAACTTTTCCATGAACATTTTGGTATAGGTCCGCTCTATGGGTATAGCCGAAACCACGAGGCCAGCCAGATGTTTGCCATCCACCAGGAGGAAATAAAGGGTAAAGACCATGAAGGCCAGGGTCATGGCGAGGCTGGCTGCGTTTTTGATGAGTGTGCCCGAAAAACCGATGAGCTTGCCAGAGCTGGCCATAAGAGCGGTCTTGATTTCGTGCACGATATTTATATTGCTGAGGTCGATCGCCCCTTCAGACAACCTGTACAAGAGCCCGCCCACGGGGCTGTTGGGGCCTAGGGAGAATAGTTCGGCGTTCTTGTCGATAAAGTTCAGGAAATCGCTGGACAGGTTGACTACCTGCTTCACCAGCTCAAGGGCCAGAAAGCTCACGGGCACGATAATGATGAGAACGCCCAGGACGGAGAATACCCCAGCCAGAATCTTCTCCGAAAAAGGACGCTTGCTTTTGACGGCTTTGCCGTGTTCTAGCCTTTTGGTGCAGCGCTCGTAGAGTGGATTGATGAAGGCATAGAGAAGTCCCGACCAGAGAATCACCGTCATGAAAGGGTAGAAGAGCCTCGTCACGAGAATGAAAAGGGCTATGAAAAAAATGAGGAAAATGTACTTCTTGGTAATGCCTTGACGCATTGTGAAAAAATACTACGAAACGGGACCAATGTCGAGGTTCTTCGTCCCGAGGGGAAGATAGGTCAAAAAATAGAGCCGGGCCGCACTGTTCCCGCGGGCATTCATCTTGTAGAATCGATTTTGAGATAGGCGCTGCCTAATTAGCTGGATTGAGAGGTGGATCGTGGGCGTTCTCTACATGGTCGGGACTCCGATTGGAAACCTGGGGGACATCAGCCTGAGGGCTTTGGAAACCCTCAAGGAGGTTGATGTTATCGCCTGCGAGGATACAAGGCATACCCTAGGCCTTTTGAACCACTTTTCCATCAAGAAGCCCCTGGTCTCCTGCCACGCCAACGACGAAGAACGAGGATCCTTACGCATACTGAAGCTTCTGGATGAAGGCAAGAAGGTCGCGTACTGCAGCGATGCCGGCACTCCGGGCATCTCGGATCCCGGCGCGCAGGCGGCCAGGCGGGCTAGGGAGGCCGGACACCAGGTCATACCCATACCCGGCCCCTCCGCCCTGGCCACCCTCGCCTCGGCGGCGGGCTTCGCCGAGAGGGGCTTCCTCTTCGACGGATTCTTGAGCCCCAAGGCGGGGCGCCGCCGGGCGAGGCTGGCCGAGCTGCTGGCCAGGGAGGAGGCTTTTTTACTCTACGAGTCCCCTTTCAGGATAAGCCGCCTGGCCGCCGATCTCGCGGAACTGGCTCCGGATCGCAGGGTATGCCTCGGGAGGGAGATGACGAAAATACACGAGCAGATCGTTGAGTGCGGCGCCGCCGAACTAGCCAGCCGCCTTGCCGAAGGTTCAGTCGATCCCATACCCCAAAAGGGCGAATTCGCCCTCCTGGTTTCGGGCAGGGCGGTAAGGCAGGCCAAGGCCTCAAAATCGGCGAGGGAAGGAAAGGAGACCGATGAATGATCATCCAGCGGATGTCCAAGCTCCACGGCCGGTCGCGCACCCGCAAATGCGCCTTGCTGCTAGAGAGGGCAGAGCTGGATATAACCGAAGGCAGGGACTGGGACAAGGCCAAGGAACTCGCCCTTGCGCTGGCTGAGTTCCTGGCTTCGGACACGGAATCCGAGGAAGAGCTGAAAACCGCTGCAGGCATCTGCGTCGCCTCGCTCGCCCCGGCAAGAGAACCAAAATTCATCCTGCGAAGCATCAACGATTTCAGGCATTTTCTAGTCCGCGTTTCAGGCCAGGCGCCGGCGGACTGGGACCTCCACGATTACCGCGCTCCTCCCTGGCCGGCAGCCAAGATCGATACCTCCCCCGAGGCTGGGGCGGCGAGGACCGCAGCGACAAGGGAAGGGCGGGGCG
>CAYVOD010000029.1:20307-22188 GCA_964453055.1 uncultured Treponema sp.
AAAAACTAACATAAACCCCACAAGGGAGGCATCATGGCCAAGGTAGAACTTAAGAAGATCGGCAAGGTGTACGAAGGCAACGTGCGGGCCGTATCGGACGCCAACATCACGATCAAGGACAAGGAATTCGTCGTCCTCGTAGGCCCCTCGGGCTGCGGCAAGACGACGACCCTGCGCATGGTCGCGGGGCTCGAGGACATCAGCGAGGGAGAGCTTCTCATCGACGGCAAGCTTGTGAACGACGTGCCGCCCAAGGACAGGGACATCGCCATGGTGTTCCAGAACTACGCCCTCTACCCGCACATGTCCGTCTACGACAATATGGCCTTCGGCCTCAAGATCAGAAAGCTTCCCAAGGAGGAAATCGATCAGCGGGTGAAGGAAGCTGCCAGGATCCTGGATATCGAGAAACTCCTGGACCGAAAACCCAAGCAGCTCTCCGGCGGCCAGCGCCAGCGCGTTGCCGTCGGCCGCGCCATCGTGCGCAAGCCCAAGGTCTTCCTCTTCGACGAGCCCCTATCCAACCTGGACGCCAAACTGCGGGTGCAGATGCGCGCCGAGCTCATCGAGCTCCACGACAGGCTGCAGGCGACCATGATCTACGTCACCCACGACCAGGTCGAGGCCATGACCATGGGCGACAAGATCGTCGTTATGAAGGACGGGTTAATCCAGCAGATCGGCAGCCCCCTCTACCTCTACAACAATCCCATCAACAAATTCGTGGCGGGCTTTATCGGCTCTCCACCCATGAATTTCCTCAACGTCAAGGTAGTCCAGGAAGAGGGGAAACTCCTGGTGGATGAGGGTTCCTTCAAGCTCGAGCCCGACCCTTCCCATCTCGACCTCCTCAAGCCCTACGCGGGCAAAGAGCTCGCTTTCGGCATCAGGCCCGAGGATCTCAACGTGGCCGCCCAGACAAAGGGCTTGGGGCAGATCCCTGCCAAGGTCACCGTCGTCGAGCCTTTAGGCGCCGAGATACACCTCCAGGCCGCCACCCCCACCCAGGGCATGGTAGCGAGGATCGATCCCCACCATTTGTACAAGCACGGGGATACTATCGTCTTCGATCCTGTCATGTCCAAGGCCCGGTATTTCGACAAGGAAAACGAAAAGTCCATCGTGCCGGTGAAGTGGAACGAGCAGGAAGACTGAAAGAAAGCACCAAAGAGGAGGCCTCGGAATGAACGCTCGACGAACAACCGCCGCAGCCGTGGTTTGTCTGCTCATGATCGCCGTGTCGCCCGGCGCCGCCGCCCCCAGCCGAAGCCATGCCGCGGTGGGGCTCATGGCGGTTAGCCCGCCGGCAAGCGATACCCTGGTCTCCTTTTCCATTGCCGACACTCTCTACGGGGGAACGGTAAGCTATGCATTGAGCCCCTGGTTCTCCCTGGGGGCCGAGGTGCTCTACCTGGGGGATATCTACTATGGCAAGGACTCGGACGGGGCTTTTTTCGGTCCCTCATCCTGGACCAAGCTCAAGGCCGAGGCTCCGGGGGCCGGCGACAAGGCCGACTGGGATTTTTACGAATCCCTGATCTACGCGCCGCTTACCTTTAACCTCAACATCCCCCTTGGTTTTTTCCGTCCCTATGTCGGTGCCGGTCCGGCCTTCTATTTCCATTTCCCTTCGACCAACCAGGACTCAGCCTTCGACGCGTACCTCGCTTCCCGCTACGGCGACGGCCAGCGGATGCGCACGGGCCTGACCGCCAGGATCGGCCTGGATATCTTTCTGGCCGATTCTTTCGCCCTTGGATTAGGCTATATCGTAAGGGAGGATACGCCCTCCAAGGTATTCGAAGACCTCGCGCAGGAACTCTATTACAAGGAAAACGGCTACTTTTTCGTGACCGGAAGGCTCATCCTCAATTAGCGAAG
>CAYVOD010000030.1:0-15201 GCA_964453055.1 uncultured Treponema sp.
TTGGCCAAGAAAAGCCTTGCCGCGATCGAGCGAGAAATGCCTCTCCTCCGCGAAGGCTTCGCCCAAGACGCGCAAAAAACCATCGAAAACTTCCGAGATTCCATTCTCGCGGAGCTCCAGTCGGCGTTGACATCGGTGGAAACCGAGCTGAACGCCGTGCGGGACGAGGCCATGGCGGCTTTCGAAAAGGCCCAATCCGCCCGCGCCCTCGTGGACGATGAGTTCGAAAAGGCCCTCGCGACGGCCCAGGACAGGGCCGTTTCGGTGGAGGACAAGGCCTTCTCCGCGCTTCGCGCCTCGATCGAATCGAAAGCCAGGGAAAATTCCGAAGCGGCCGAGGCCAAGAGCGCCGCGCTCAGCCAGGATATCGACCGTCGATTAGCCGAACTCGAAGCCGAAGCCCAGCGCCGATTAGCCCAGGTCGGACAGGAGACCAGCGGCCAGGTAAGCGTCCTCAAAACACTCATCGAAACCTTCAAGGAAGACTGGAAGCGAGAAGCCGAAGGCATGATGGGCGACATAAACGTCAAGCTCGCCGAAGCGGAGGAAATTTTCGCCAAGAAAGCCAAGGAAGTCGCCGATCAGTTGGAGCAAGCCCAGGCCGATGCCCGCAAGACCCAGTCGGATTTGGAAATGCGCTCGACGGCTTTCATGGCGCGCCTGGAAAAGGCGACGACGGAAGCGCAGACGCGTTTGGCAAAGGAATCCGGCGAGGCCAAGGCCGCCATGGCGCAAGAAGCGCTCAAAGCCAAGGAAGAGGCGGCAAAAGCCAAGGAGGCCTCGGCGACCCTCTTGACCGAGCTGGCGACAAGGCAGGAAGAGCTTCGCGCTTCCCTGGAATCTACGAAAAACTCCATCGAGGAAGAATTCGCCTCCTTCGGCCAGGCCTTCGAAGATCACAGAACCCGCTTCGAGGAAAATTTCATGGCCGAGACCAAGGCCTTGGGAGCCAATCTCGATACCCTTTCCGGACGCGTAGAAGAACTCAAACGAAACGCCTACGATACAGTCAAGGATAAGCTGAAAGGCTTCGAGGATGGCATGCTGGCGGAGCTGACGGAACGCCGGAGCAATAGTTTCAGGCAGCTGGACAGCTGGCTCTCGGACATGGAAAAGACGCTCCAGACCATCGCGTCGGAATCGGCGGGCAGAAGACGGAAGGAAGAGGAAAAGTTCCGGGAAGAGTTCAAAACCCGCATGGTCGAGCTGAGAGACGAGCTCTACTCCCAGATGGACAAGCTCAAGCGCAACGTACTTTCGACAAAGGAAGATATCGAATCGGAAGACAGGAATTCAGCGCCCCGAGATAACGACGAACGCCCATCCTGAGGTTAACCGGCCTGATCGATTTCATCGGCTTTTCCGATAAAAAGGGCTCAGCCTCGAGGCTGAGCCCTTTTATTTCCTTAAGGCACCCGCCTCAGCGGATGATCGCCTTCAGGGCAATTTCCGCCATCGACTTGAACTGAGTCTGCCGCTCCTGGGCGCTGGTCGCCTCATGGTTTACAAGATGGTCCGACACGGTGAGGATGGCCAGGGCCTCGACGCCGTATTTCGCGGCCAACGTATAAAGCTCGGCGCTTTCCATCTCGACCCCGATGATGCCGAAACGCGCCCAGAGCTTCCACTGATCCGGGTTTTCGGAATAGAAGGAATCGGAGGAGAGCACCTGCCCCACGTAGGGACTTAGGCCAGACTCCACGGCCGCATCGTAGGCATTGCGCAGAAGGGAAAAGGACGCGGTAGGCGCGTAGTCCATGCCGCCGAAGCGGATCTTGTTGATGTTCGAGTCCGTGGAGGCGCTCATGGCGATGATGAGATCCCTGAGCTTGACCTCGGCTCTCATGGCGCCGCAGGTGCCGACGCGGACGAGGCGCTTGACGCCGTAATCGCGAATCAGCTCATTCGCGTATATCGAAAGGCTGGGCATTCCCATCCCCGTCCCCATGACCGATACCCTGACGCCCTCGTACTGGCCGGTATATCCGAACATGTTGCGCACTTCGTTGAAGCGCTCCGCGCCCTCGAGAAGATTCTCGGCGATGAATTTGGCCCTCAAAGGATCTCCCGGAAGGAGGATCTTATCGGCTATCTGGCTTTGGGTGGCTGCGATATGGATACTCATACTTTTTCTTCCTCCGGAGCCCTATGCTAGGTGCGAATCGGGCTTCCATGCTACGATACTAGCTGGAATAGCCGAAATTTTGCAAGTGCGCGGCCAAAAAGCCTCGCTTTGGGCGAAAGGGCCACGGCGTCCATTCGCGCCGCCCTTGCGGTACCCGACAACATGAGGGAGTGAGGATGAGACAGTACGAAATAATTTTCGAGGATGAGGCGATCGTGGCGGCGAACAAACTGACTCCCATGCCCGTACAGCCGGACAAGTCGGGGAACCAAGATCTCCAGAGCCTGCTCAAGGCCGAGCTGGAGTCCCGGCCCAGCTTCTTGGAGGCCGCGCATAGGATAGACCGGCGCTGTTCGGGCCTCGTCATATTCGCCAAGACGCCCGAGGCTTTGCGAAGCCTGGAAGCCGCTTTCAGGGAACGCCGGGTGACCAAGCGCTATGTCGCCTGCCTCGAGAAGGAGCCGGTTCCTCCCGAAGGCACGCTGCGGCACAGGATCGCGAGCGATCCCAAGAAAAACCGCTCCATCGCTTTGGAGATCAAGCAAGGGCTCGATTCGGCCCGAAAGCGAAAGGATACGGTGGAAGCCGAGCTCTCCTACTCGCTTTTAATGAGAACCGATCGCTACTTTTTCGTGGAGGCGCGGCCATTGACCGGCCGTCACCACCAGATCCGCGCCCAGTTCGCGGCCATGGGCTGGCCCATCAAGGGCGACCTGAAATACGGCGCCCGCCGAAGCTCCCCTACCGGACGAATCATGCTCCATGGCCGCAGCGCCGAATTCGAGCACCCTAAAAGCGGCGAACCGGTCAAGCTCGTCGCCCCCTATCCCCAGGACGAGAGCCTTTGGGTGCTATTAGGCGAAAAATTCTAGAAAACCGGCTTTGCTTCCTTCCCGGAGCCGGGCGCCTTGAAGTTGATCATTCCCCACTGGATAAATGCCGGATTCCCCTTTCCGGTAGGCTCTATGTCGAAACGGGAAATCCCGCAGTTGGAGGTAGGGATGAGCGGCAGCCAGCTGTTGGCTCCGAAGGTCGAACGCATCAGCCACTGGATCAAGCCGCCGTGGGATACGCAGCAGATCTTTTCAGCCCCTCGCCCCGCGAGGTCGCGGATAGCCGCCCAGGAGCTGATCGCCCGCTGATATAAGTCTTTCGAGCTTTCCGCCCCGGGTACGGCGTCCCAGCTTCGGTACTGGAATTCTTCGAAGACTTGAGGGTATTTGGCTTTGGACGATTCCCAGGTGAGGCCGCCGAAGACTCCGACATCGACTTCCACGAGGCTGTCAAGGAAGCGTATCTCCTGTATGCCACAGGCGGAGGCGATAAAGCTCGCGGTTTCGGCCGCCCTTTTCTGCGGACTGGCGACGACGGCGTCGATCGACTGTCCGGCAAGCCAGGCCGCCGCGGCCTTGGCCTGCTCCCTGCCTCGCTCGTCAAGAACAAAATCGAGTTTGCCCTGAAAAGTGCCCGTGGCGTTGCCTTCGCTCTGGCCGTGTCGAAGCACGTAAACGCTGGTTGGTTTTTCGATCGGCGCGAAGAAGCGGCCGTCGGCGATTACCGAGGGAGTCCAGGGCCCGACGGCGGTTTTTTGCGCCACGCCGCCATCGTTTCGATGCGAGTAGGGGATCTGCGTTTTCATGGATGCAACTATAAAGGAAGGCCGCCCTCCGCCTCAAGGCGGAGGGCGGCCCGATTACGGATCGCATCAAGAGGCGATAAAGGTTTCCGAGCCCCTGTTGAAGTACTTGTTCACCACGAACATAGCTATGCCCGTTACCGCCAGCAGGATGGTGGACATGGCGCTGGCCGTGCCGAAGTAGCCGTCGGCCACGGAGAGATAAACTTTTATGGGCATGGTCATGGTCCTGCCCACGTAGAGGAGGACGGAGGCGGAGAGTTCGTTCATCGACGTGACCCAGCTCATTATGGCGCCTGAAATGATGCCGGACTGCATGAGCGGCAAGGTGACCGTCCTGAAGGTCCGCCCGGGGGGGGATCCCAGGTTGATGCCCGCTTCCTCCAGGGCCGGGTCGATCTGCTTCAAGATGGAAGCGGCGGACCTGACCGAATAGGGAAGGCGCCGGATAAAATAGGTCAGAATCATGATGATAGCCGTGCCGGTGAGAAATATGGGCTTTCTGTTGAAGGCCACGATGAACCCGATGCCGAGCACGGTGCCCGGAACGATATAGGGAATCATGAGGAGTGGGTCGAGCAGCTTGACCGCCATGTTTCGCTTGCGCGCGATGACGAAGCCTAGGAGAGTGCCCACAAGGGCGATGAGAATCACCGCCACGAAGGAATAGATGAAGCTGTTGGCCACCGTTTTGGGTACGTCGAAGAAAATCTGCTTGTAGCTGTCCAGACTGAACCCCGGCTTGAACACCGGCCCCGACGTGTTCCTGAAGGAATAGAACACGATAACGCCTAGGGGCAGGGTGGAAAAGCCCACGATGAAGTAACAGACCAAGTGGGCGAAAAAGGCCTTGGCTCCTTTCAGTTTTTTGACCACGGGTCTATTGACCAGCATGCTGGCGTACTTTCGCCTTGAGGAAGCCCAGGTCTGCAGCACAATGACCACAGCGGCGCAAAGCATGAGGATGATCGAGACTGTGGACGCCATGCCGGGGCTTTCCCCCACTTCGCTGGTGAACATGTTGTAGGCCAGGGTGGGAAGCACGAGGTAATTGCCGCCTATGATCATGGGCGTGCCGAAATTGGAGAGGGACATCATGAAGACGATGAGGGCGCCGCCGGTGAGCGAGGGCAGCACCAGGGGCATGGTGACTGAAAAGAAGGTTTTCGTCGCCTTGGCTCCCAGGTTCTCCGAGGCTTCCTCCAGGGAACGGTCGATGGTCATCAATGAGCCGGCCAGCATGAGGGAGATGAAGGGGTAATACTGCAGCGAGTCGGCGAGGATGATGCCAAGGGCGCCGTAAATCGGGGGCAGCGAAATCCCTATGGAACTTAAGAGGTTTCGCAAGAATCCGTTGCGTCCCAGCATTGTGATCCAGGAATAGGCGCCGATAAAGGTGGGCGATAGCAGAGCGAGCACCGACAGGGTGGTCAGGAGGTTAGATCCCTTGATCTTGTAGCGAGTGGTGAAGAATGCCAGTGGTATGCCCAGTACCAGGGAAAAGAAGGTGGTCGCGAGCGCTATGAACATGGAATGCCCGAAGGCTCGCATATAGTAAGCCCGGCCGAAGAACTCCTTCCAGTTGGCCATCGAAAGCTCACCGGTCTCCTTGTTCTTGAAGCTGTACTGGAAAACGTCGAAAAGGGGATAGACCAAGAAAACGATGACTATGGCGAAGCCGATAAAGGTCACCAGGTGCCAGATATCGGCGCGCTTTCCTCGGAGGTTCATCGCCCCTCCTTGGCGCGCAGCCTGGCGCCCGTCCGCTTATCGAAAATAAAGCATGATTCCGGTGGCACGGCGAATTCGATCTTGTCCCCCGCCGCGGGAATATCGCCCTTTTTCGGTCTGTGTCTTTCGATCACTATCGTTTTGCCGCCAAGCTCTAGCTCCATGCTCACGACGGTCCCCAGGAAGGCGGTGGAAACCAAGGTTCCGGAAAGCCTGTTGGCGCCGCCCGATTCGTCGGTCTCGACCACTTCCTCGGGCCTGAAGGCCAGCACCGCGTCGACGCAGCCCTCGGTGCCAGCCCCGGGGACGGCGAAGCTCAAGCCGCCCGCCTGGGCGCGGCGAAGGCCTGCGCCTAGGTCTTCGCCCAGGACGACGTCCAGGGCGTTAATCTTGCCTACGAAAGTGGCTACGAAGAGATTTACCGGGTTCTTGTAAATTTCCCAGGGCGGTCCAACCTGCTGGATTTTACCGAAGTTGACCACGGCGATGCGGTCCGAAATTACCAGGGCTTCTTCCTGGTCGTGGGTCACGTAGACGGCGGTTATTCCTAGGGCTTTCTGCACCGCCCTAATCTCGTCGCGCATCTCCACCCTGAGCTTGGCGTCCAAATTCGATAGCGGCTCGTCGAAGAGCAGGACTCTGGGCTCGATGGCCATGGCCCTGGCCAGACCCACGCGCTGCTGCTGGCCGCCTGAGAGCTTGTCGGGAGTCCGGGCTTCGTAGCCCTCCAGGTGGACGTTTTTCAGGGCGCTTTTCACCCTTTTTTCTATCTCCTGGGAGGGAAGCTTGCGCACCTTGAGCCCGTAGGCGACGTTTTCGTACACGGTCATGTGGGGAAACACGGCGTAGTTCTGAAAGACCATGCCCGTATTGCGCTTATATGCCGGAACGTCGTTGATCAGTTCATCGCCCAGCCAAATGTCGCCCTTGTCTTGCCGGTAGAATCCCGCTATGGTGCGCAGCAGGGTGGTCTTGCCGCAGCCGGAAGGCCCGAGGAGGGTGAAGAACTCCCCCTTCTGGATCGCAAGGTTAATGTCGGAAAGAGCTAGGAGCTCGCCGAACCTTTTCTCAACGCCGGTAATTTTAATGGACGTCATTGAACTCTCCATTGGCCGAGACAGTATACGAGTATTATGAGAAAAGCCCGGGGCTTTAGCAAGCTTCCCGGGCTTTTTCCTTCATAACGTCGCCCAGCGGCTCCAGGCGCAAGGCCTGGCCGAAGGGCGTGGATCTAGGGTTAAAGTCCGAGATCCATCTTTATGTCTGTAAACTTTTTGACGAAGGCCGTCTTGTTGCTGGCGGCCCAGCCGAAATCGTAGGGGATGCTCTTCACTTCGGTCATAGCGGGCAATCCCTTGGGGCTCGCCACGTCGGTACGCACGGGTCTGCGTTTCATCGCGTTCACCAGGTATTCCTGCACGGGCTTGGAAAGGCACCAATCGGTGAAAATCTTGGCGTTCGCCAGGTTAGGGGCGCCCTTGAGGATGGCCATGCCGTCGGGGGCCGCCACGGTTCCGTCCTTGGGATACACGATCGCCACCGGGCCGCCGCCTTCCACGAACCTAAAGGCATTGTCTTCCAGGGTCAGACCTACTGCCTGCTCGCCGTCGTTCACGAACTTGGGGACCGCGCCGGAGGAGGTGGAGATGACCATATTCTTCATGATCCCCTTGTAGATGTCCCAGCCTTTTTCGCCGTAGATCGCGATGACGTTCGCCAGCTGCATGTAGGCGGATCCGGACTTATCGGCGGGCGCCGAGGATACCAGCTTCTTGAAGCGGGCGTCCTGCAAATCGGTCCAGCTCTGGGGATACTGCTCGGGCTTGAGCATCTTGGTGTTCACCACGAAGACGTTCATTATGCCCGTGTAGGGCAGCCAGTTGGTGCCAACCTTGTATACGCTGACGATCTTGTCCCAATCCTTGGGCGTGTAAGCCTGGAGAATCTGGTTCTCGGCTTCGAGCTGCTCGCCGCCGATGCTCCAGATCACGTCGGCCTGGGGATTGTTGGCCTCGGCCTTAGCCCGCTTGATGACGTCGCCGGACGCGAGCTTCACGTAGTTCACCTTGATGCCGGTATCTTTCTCGAACATTGGCACCAGGGCGTTGATGATGGATTCCTCGTGGGCCGTATAGACGACCACTTCATTGGACGCGGCGCCCGCGGAGAGGGCAACCGCGACGCAGAACAATGCAAGAAGAGCACGTTTCATAATGACCTCCGTAACAACCAGACTTTCGCGGCGCCGCAGCGGGCGCCGCGTCTCTCAGAACAGCTCATTTTAACACGTCTCTCAGGATTTGGGAAAGAGAATGCGCGTTCCTGTCGTAACAAAACGCGCCGAACCCCAAGCCTTTGGCCGCTTCGCAATAGGCTTGGACATCGTCGATATAGTAGCAATCGCCTGAGTCGAGTCCCGTGTATTCCAGAAGCTTGAGCCAGATGCGGGGATCGGGCTTCATGAAACCCACTTTGTAGGAAAGGATATGCAGTTCAGGTATCGAGGCGAGCGTCTCGTTTTCGAAAATCATAGCGGCATGGAGAAAGGCTGTGTTGGAGAGGACGAAACAGCGGGCGCCCAGGTCGCGGGCGGTTTTCAGGCCTGTCTCGCCGTCGGGATTGGGGAGAATGATGCGGCGGTAATCGGATACGAATTCCTCGTAGGAATAGGATGGCTCGAATCCCGAGAGCTCGGCCACCCTGCGGTAGAAGCCATGGGAATCCAAGCGGCCGGTCTCATGCTCACGCTCCAGGCTGCCGCCCCAGAGGGCGGCGTCCAGCTCTAAGGCGGAAAGCCCGGACCTGGGCGCCGCGGCGCGCGCGAAGGCCATGCGGTCGAGGGCGCAGAGCACGTTGCCGAAATCGAAGACCACCGCTTTGTACATGAAACGCTCCTTTTCATCGCGGCCTGGAAGGCCAGCGCGAGAGTATCCCAAGCGCGCGCTTTTAGCGTACTATGAGCCATGTCCGAAGAACAGCCGAACAACCCCCTCCACGGCCTTACCCTGGAGACCATTCTCACCCGCCTTGTGGACTATTATCGATGGGAAGGACTGGGAATCCGCATCAAAGTGCGATGCTTCACCAACGATCCCAGCGTCAAATCCAGCCTAGCCTTCCTGCGCAAGACCCCCTGGGCGAGGGAAAAAGTGGAGCGGCTCTTCTTGAGGACAGATTTCAACTCTCCTGTTCCCCCAGCGCTTCGCCGGGGTACGAGGGGCTCGAGAACATCTGGTCCAGGGAAGCGAGATAGTCGGGCAGAGAAAAGCGGGGCTGGAATCCCGAAAGGATCTTCCGGGCCGCGGCCCCCCCATCGGCCGCCAACTCAAGCACGGTCCGTAGAATAATCTCGGCCGGGGCCATATAGGCCCGTTCGGGCTCCTTCGCGGCGAAATCCGAAGAATGGATCGCGCCGCGGAAGCCGGAAAAACCCAGCTGGCAGGTGGGCTGTACGCAGGCCACGTCGCCTATGTCGTCGGAGGCGTAGGACCTGTCCTGGAAGTCGATGCTCGTTCGGTCGACCACCGCCGCGGCGGCCCGGGCGAGCGCCTCGCCCAGGGCGGGGTCGGGCTTGAAGGCCTGGTAGCCCGGCGTGTTCTCGACCTCGAGGGCCGCTCCCAGGGCCAGAGCCCCCGCCCGCAGCGCCCTGTCTACCTTGGCCGCCGCGGCGAGCACGGCGCCGTGGGACGCTCCTCTCACATAGGTTTCCACCACGGCCCTTGAAGGCACCGAGTTCACCACAGCCCCTCCCTCGGTAAGAATGGGATGAACCCTGATATGATCCTCGTCCAAAAACGTTTCTCTTTGAGCGTGGATCGCCTGGAGGGCAAGGCTGGCGGCGCTGAGCGCGTTGACCCCTTTTTCGGGATGGGCTCCCGCATGGGACGCCCTTCCCGTAAAGACAGCTCGCTTGGCCATGAAGCCGTTGAGGGTGCCGTTGACCGTCGCTGCCCGCTCCGTCGAATCGCCCATTGAATGGTATTTGAGCACCAGGCAAGGGTCGGAGAAGAAGCCGAGGCGAATCATCTCCTGCTTGCCCGAGAGGTACCTGAGCTCCCCCTTGGCTCGCAGCTCGAGGCGGCGCCCCAGGTCCACGTATTCCTCCGCGGGCGAGCAGGCGAAGATTATCCGCAGGCCCAATGCGTCGGCGGCCTGAGTAAGGGCGAGCGCCCGGAAGGCCGCCAGCATGACGGCCATCTGGGCGTGATGCCCGCAGGAATGGGCTACCCCTCCGGGCGCCGCCTGGGTGGGCAGGGCGTCCATGTCGGCCAGAAGCATCACAGCCGGATCGCTTTTTTTCCCCAGCTCCGCCCACAGCCCCGTCCTGGCTATCCCAGTTTGGGGAGAAAGACCCAAGGCCTTGAGTTCCGAGACCAGGATATCCGCTGTCTTGAATTCGAAAAATCCCAATTCCGGCGAGTTCCACAACTTGTCGGCCAGGCCGTAGAGCCAGAGAGAGTCGGTTTTCAGCCGGGCGATGGCCCGGGCGAGCAATGTTTGGTCCATGGCCTGATACTAGCCTGGGTCGGGCTTAGAGCGCCAGTATTTCCTTCCATACACGCTCGTCCACGGGAATCCCTTCGGACAGGTTTTCCTCTTTGACGGCGCGCATGCGCTGCCCGGGATAGACGATAGGATACGGGCTGCCGTCAGGTACGGAGGCCAGCAGATCCTCCACGGCGCCCCGCACCACCTCTTCCACCTGCCCCGGCGTTGAAACGGAGGCGAAATTCACCGCGACGAATGCCTGGGAAAGACCTTGCTCTCCCCCGCCCCTCTTCCCAATGACATGGACTGAATCGCCTAGGGGAATCCCCGCGGCGAAGATATCCAAGCCAAAGGAAAGGGCGGCTCCCTTCCAGAATCCTGCCGGCAGGAAACGTTTGGACTCCAGCACGGCCTTTGGGTCATCCGTCAGGTTTCCTTGGGCGTCGAAGCCAGCTGCAGTCGGCATTTTCTTGCCCTCGAGCAGGGCTACCTCCAAGGAGCCGTAGGAATACTGGGACATGGCCATGTCCACCAGGATATCCCCGTCCCGGTAGGGAAAGGCGAATACCAGGGGATTGTTGCCAAGTCGGGGGTCCTTCGCTCCCCAGGCTGGCATGTTGGTGTAGGTATTGCTGAAGCAAATGCCCGCCATTCCCCTGGCGCAAGCCTGATAGCCGTAGGTGGCGGCCCGGAGCCAGTGATTGGTGTTTCGCAGCGCCACGTAGCCGACGCCATGAATCTCAGCCAGCCTTATGGCCCGCTCCATGCAGATCCAAGCATTGACTATGCCTAAACCCCGCCGGCCGTCGTAAACCTCGAGGGCGCCGAAACCGCGTACCAACTCAGGTTCGGCTCCCATATCGATTATCCCCTCATCGATCTGGGCGATCAGCCGGGGAAATCTATTAATCCCATGGGAGTAAGTACCCTCCAGGGAATTCCGGGTCATCTCCTTGGCTACTTTGGCCGCGTGGGCGGAAGGACAGCCCCTGAGGCTCAAAATCGATTCGAGCCTCAGCTCAATCTCCGCAGCTTGAATTCTCATGATACTCCATTGGTTTGAGGCTTAAAAAAACCTAACGAGCTATGTTCTTCCGCCCGCTGCCGGTTGCGAACCTGAATCGCTCGGCCAGCTCACGCCTTTGCGAAGACCGCCTGGGCGGCGGCGACCGCGCTTCCCACCTCGAAATGATAGCCCGACGCCGCGAATCCCTTTTCGATCGCTCCCAGGGTGGCCAGAATTTCCGCCTGTCCGCTGGCTCCCATATGACCTACCCTGAAATACTTAGCCTTGATTTCAGGATGCAAGCCGCCTGCCAGGACGACCCCCTCGGCGGCGATCCGTCCCAAAACCGAGGCGTCCACGCCAACGGGATAATACGGCGCGGTCAGCGTCGACGCGCAAAGTTCCTCTCTCGCAGGTACGAAACCCATGCCCATCGCCTTGATTCCGGCTCTGAACGCCTTGGCTCCAAGCTCGTGCCGCTTGAACCGGGCGTCCATGCCTTCGTCCAGTATCTGGGAGAGGCTCACGTTGAGGGCGCGGACGATATTCACGGCGGGAGTGCCGAAATACGCAGGCTTTCTCGCTTCGTAGGCTTCCATGACCGGGAGCCACTTGCCCCAGTCGCAGTAGTACGAACGGACAGGATTCTTCCTCGCGTTGAAGGCGCCCAGCGCCCTGGGACCAGCCACCAGCAAGGCCAGCCCCGGCGGCACGCCCACCGCCTTCTGGGACGCCGTGAACGCCACGTCGACGCTCCACTCGTCCTGCCTGAGCTCCTCCCCCGCCACGGCGCAGACCCCGTCGACCACGCTCAGAACCCCTTCGCTCCTCGCGGCCGCCGCGAGCTCCTTGACCTGCGAGCGCACGCCGGTGCTGGTGTCCACGTGGGTCACGCACATCAGCTTGTACTTCTTCGATTTAAGGGCGGCGCGCACATTCTCGGGGGTCGGGATATCTCCCAGGGCGCTGGGCGCGAAGTCTACCTCCGCCCCATGGACCTTGAGGACTTCGGCCATCCGGTCGCTGAAATACCCTGCGTGAACCACCAGGGCCTTGTCCCCCGGTTCCACGAGGTTGGCCGCCGCCAGCTCCATCGCCAAGGTTCCGCTTCCCGCGACTATGAAGGGCTGAGCACCGGGAGCTAGCCAGACTTTCCGCATTTTTTCCAGCGCCTGCCCGAACTCTTCGATAAAACGCTGGTCCACATGGCTCAAAGTAGCCTTGCCCATCTCGCCCAAGACTTCGTCGGTGAATTCGATCGGCCCGGGGATCATCAAAATGCGCTTGCCTCTCATATGGTACTCCTTTCGCCTTCGGTGAGCTAAACCTTGGATTCCTCTCGACAATATACCGGAACAATTATCCCGATTCTAAGCCCGCGCCCCTGCCATAGTCTAGTTGATCAATCCCGTTGTCCTAAAGTACAGCCCTCCGCCAAAACCCAGACGCGGCGTTTTTAATGAAGCGAGGGCGCTCGAGACTAGCGAGCCGCTAGTCTCGAGCGCCCTCGATCGGAAAAGAAATGTCATAAAAAACAGGTTCGGGCAGCTTTTTTCTCAAGCTGCCCTCGCGTTCATCCTCACTTTACAACGAAAGCCCTCCCGTAATTGTCAGCGTCGCCGTCAGGTCGTCCTTGGTATCGTCTACCAAGGAGTCCAGGTAATCCACGTCGAGCTTGGCGCTGGTCGCGAGTAGTCCGAAGCTCTTGTCCACGGTAAGCCCGCCTCCTACCGTGTATCGCTGGAATGTCGAGCTGTTGAACAGCGGATCGAAGGAGGCGTCATAGGTAACCCTGTCGAAAAAGCCCTTGGACACCAGGAATTTCGCGTCGACGCCGAACTTCACGTCCGAAGCCGCGGCGGTAGCCCACTCGTGGGCGAATCCCAGGCTCAGCTTGTATCGATCGTACTGAACGGCGCCGTCCAGGCCATAGGAGAACTCCCAGCCCGTCGCCCCGCTGGCCGCTCCATCGACCTTGCTGTACGTGATGAAGGAATCCTCGGTCTTCGCGCCGAAGTTGGTGATGAAGCTTCCGAACTTGATGCGCCCGCTCTTCCACTGCAGCTTGCCCGTATGGGTGAGGGTGAGGTCGTTTTTGGCGGAGCTGCTCAATCCCAGCGCTTCGGCGTTGCTGTCTGCCCATTCGAAGGTATAGTTAAGCGAAACATTGCCGAAGATCCCCGAAGGCGGGGTTCCGAGCCCGAGGGTTCCCGTATGGACGATATTGGAGATATCGTCCTCCGTGGCCGCCGCCGAAGATCCGCTTCCGGTGAATAGCGGCAGAATATCGTTGAACAAAATGTCGGGAATGTTGTCCTTGGTCCACTCGTAGCCCAGGGAGAAGGTGAAGTCGCCAATGGATTTTTCCACCAGGCCGCCTATGCTCCGCACGTCCGTGTCCACCGACGCCGCCAGGCTCCTGTAGGCGCTGTCCGTCTTGTGGTACCAAGCGTTGAGCCCCAGGAGAGGCACTTCCAGGTCAGCCCCGTAGGTCAGGCCCCAGAGCTCGCGGTTGAGCGCTTTTGTCAGGAGGCCTTGGCTCAAGGGGAAGTAGTCCAGCACGGGGAATATGTTCTGAACCATATCCACGTAGGCCAGATACGGCGATATGTCGAAGCCGAAACCCGTGTCGATATCGCTGGCCAGCTTCGTCATGTCGATGATAGTGCTCGCGTCGTTTGCGTAGAGCGTCAGTCCCATCCCCGCCTTAAGAGAGAACAAATCGTTTTCCGTGCCCGTGTCCAGGCCGAAGACCAGGTTTTCCTCCGGTTTTACCGAGCCCAGGTCGTAGAGGGTTCCGATGGCGTGGGGGAAGACGGTCGATTTGATGGTATCGTATCTTCCCTGCAGAGAACTGATGAATGAAATATTGGTCTGCAGCCACCAGAAGTCGAAAACGTCGAAGGAGAACTGGAGGCCGAAAAAGTTCTGGGGCCAGGCAGTCTGGTAGAGCCCCGGATCGGACAATCCCTTGGCTACGGTAAGCTCGATGAAGGGTACGTTGATGGCCAAGGAATGTCCCCTGAAGCTGAAGTCCTTGATAGTCTCTTTCTGGAAATTCACGCTCTGGTCGCCGAAGGTATAGCTGAAGACAGGATCGAAGAGAGCCAGCCTCAGGTACAGTTCGTTGCTGTTGTAGTAAAGCCTTGGTTCCTCCCCCGTATAGACGAACTCGTCGTCGAAATTCCAGGGATTCCAGAGATTCATGATGTTCTGGTAGTCGGCGATCAGGGGATTGAGCAGTCTGTCCCTTGGATTGGCCACGGCCTCGAAAAGCGAAAGCTCGTCGGAAAGGGTCAGGCCCGCGTCCAGTTTCACCGGCCCCGCCTTCAGGCTGGCCTCGCCTCCTAGCTCGTAGTCGGCGCTCAGGTCGTGAGTGAAATCGGCGAAGAAGGGAGCAAGGGACGAGGTGGTCGTCGTCTCGCCGAAGCCCATCTCATATTTCACGCCCAGGTCGGCCACATAATCTGCCTTGGCCGAGAAGGCCGGTCCTTTTTCCCTCACCAGGTCGAAACTGTAGGTTTCTCGCATCTTGTTGTTGTAGCGATCGACTATTCCAATCGTTACTTCGGCCTTGTTTTTCCTGTTCGCCCCGGGGGTGATGGCGAAGGCCAGCAGCCCCTGGTAGTACGCCGCCTGAAGGACAGGATCCCCGTTCTGCGATATTTCAAAGTCCGTGATATCGCTTTCGTCCTCCACCTTGAAGACGACCAGCTGTTCCTTGCCGATGGCCAGTTTGAAACCCTCTGGGCTCATCAAGGCGAGTCCGGGAGGGCTTGTATCGTGAAGTAGCCTAGCCTTCCGCCAGCCCGAGCCGGGATTCCTGAAGAACTTGCCCTGGGGGGTTTGCACCTGCAGGTAATAGCTCAGTTCTTCGCCCTTCAGGTACTCGTAGGAAACGATGGCGCTCCATACGCCTTCCTTGAGCTCGAAAGGAGCGTAGAGAAGCTCTTCCTTGCCCTCCTGCTTGAAGTAAAAGCGCGCCTGTTCAACCGCCTCGCCCTCGGCGAGGATCATGCGCACCTCTAGATGCTTGTAGTCCGGCACTTCGTTGGGCACCGAAACATCGTAGGCCAAGGCCCCGCTCAAAATAACGAAGAACGCGAGCATCGCAATGCTGTATCTTTTCATCTGTATCCTCGCTTACATGCCGCCGAAGCCGCCCGGACCGCCGCCGAATCCGCCGCCCATGCCCCCGAAGCCGCCTCCAAGGCC
>CAYVOD010000030.1:15301-19757 GCA_964453055.1 uncultured Treponema sp.
GGAGGCATGCTGCCCCCGGGAGGCATCATCGGCGGTCCGGGCGGTCCGATGAACGGCGGCGGCACTTGATTGCCCTGATCAAAGTCCTGCGGAGGTCCGCCAGGGCCTTGCCCCTCGTTATCGCCGCCGTCCGGCTGCTCTTCGCCCTCGCCGCCCTCGCCCTGATTGTCTTCGCCGGCAGGCGCGTTAACCCGAACATTCTTGAGGGCGGATATCGAGGAACCCGATCCGCCCAGGGCTTCCACTGTGAATACATGCTCGCCTATCGATAGGGATCCAAGGCTGCCTAAATCCAAGCTGCGGCCAGTGCCTACCTGGCCGTCCAAATGCGAAGACCAGCGTATCGCCGAGCCCTCGAGCAAAGTACCATCACTGTCCCGGGCTTCTGCTTCAAGGGTCAATGCCGCTCCCTTCTGGATGATCAAGGGCTCGGTTTCCGGGGCCAAGGTCAAACTCATGGGTCCAAAGACCTTTAAGGGGAAGCTGAAAGACGCCAGCACCTTCGCGCCCGATACAGCTTCCGCCAAGATAGTGCGTATTCCTGGTGTCAGTCCCGCCGTATTGAGATTGAGGATATTGCCGCGGCCAATCGGCGCGGTCGAAATATCGCTGCGCCAGATTATGTCTTCAATACCATCCACGCCTACAACCACGGCTTCTACTTGTACAGCCGCCCCCTCCAGGTCGAACTGCGCCGGCGGATTATCCACGAAAATGCCCGAGCGCTTGGTGTACACGTTCAAGGTATAGGCCACGCTCCGGCTTAACTCATTCTGCCTTACGCCTATCGCCACTTCGTAGACGCCTTCCGCAGCCAGGGCTTCCGCCGGTATCTGTGCTCCATAAAGTCCCGCCTCACCCGAAGGATTCCAGGGGCTTGCCAAAGGAACCCCGTTGAGCGTCATGGTAAAGCTCGGGACCGTAAAGCCGTTCAAAGCCAGCGTCAGAGGAACGCCCTCCATAGCCCAGAAGCTCGCTCCCGCCACGGGGCTCACCAAGGTCGCGCTCACATTCATCGTGAACGTTACGGTGAAGCCGGTGCGGAATACCTCCCGCTTGCCCTCGTCGGCCAAGCCGGTATCGGTGATCACCAGACTTACGTTGGCATCAGCCTCGGCGAAATCCTTCAGTTCCTCGGCGCTGAAGACTGCCGATTTTCCTTGCTTGGTCAGGATCCTGCCCTCCTGATTGAGGGTCCATGTCGCCACGGGCGCTATGCCGCCCGAGAACTCCGCAGTACCTGTAAGAGGCGAAGCCCCTCCGACTAGCAGGTAAACAGGCAAGCCATTATTGAAGGAGGCGCTTATCCCAGCCACGGGCTCGTACACCCTAAAGCCGATGATCGCCTCGCCCGAAGCGCCGTTCGCATCGGTCGCTCTCGCGGTGACTCTATAATCGCCCGCAGGAGCGTCTTGCAGCACGAAGGGATTCCCCTCGCCCAGGGTTGCCCCGTCCTGGCCAACCCATGTAAGCCTTCCGGTAAAGTTCTGATCGTCGGCAACCAAGGCCGAGAGCACGATAGGAGTGCCCCGCACAAACTGGCTTCCCTCCACAATATTGGAAATCGTCACCTTTGGTTTTGCATTCACCGCAAAGCTGATCTCGGCCTTATCCACCGCCCCGTTCCTCGACACTTGGGCAGCCAGAACATAAACCCCCGGTACCGCGGGGGCTTTTAGAGAAGCAATAGCGGGAATGGCGCCTCCATTAAGCGTCCAAGTAACGGCGTTGGGCGCCGTACCCTCGGGCAAACCCAGAAGCGTGGGGCTCAAATCCTGGCCTTCATTAACCACGCTGCCATGAGGCCAATTGATAGCCAGCTGCAAGGGTTTCTGTTCTACCTTCACCGAAACCGCTGCTCTTCCCCTTTCCCTGCCGCTCGAATCCGCATAGCGGACCGTCAGCGCCACTTCGCCCAGCGCGGCGGGGAGCACGTTAGCCTGCGGCCCGACAATCGTGGCTGCCGGTACTCCGGGGTTATCCAAATATTGTACTGTCCAGGTGAAGCCGCCCGTGCCTGTCAGGCTCGCCGGCGGGTTGACCAAGTTAACCATGAGGGGAATATCGAATCCCTCGAAGTAAGGCTTGCCCGCGATAGGCGATTGAATCTGCAAGGCCAATTCCTTGGCTTCCACCTGCAAGGCTAGCTGACGAGTCGTAGTCAGGCCCTGAGAATCGGTCACCTTGGCCGATAGGCTATGCGGACCTATATCTCCAGGGCCGAGCAGGCGCTGAGTCCCCGCGGGAATCAGCACTCCGTCCAAATAAACCTGAACCGGCAGATTCGCGCTTTGGTCTTCTGAATCGAAGCTGGTGACAGTCCAGGAAAGCGCATCCTGGGTATACTGCGTAGAAGGAGCCGAGAGCGTGAGCGAGGGCGGGTTGTTAACCCGCAGGTTCACCGTGGAAAGAGCCTCCTTTGTTCTGCCGCCTAAAGTCGTGGTCAACTTCAGCTGTACCTGTCCCTCCCGTCCCGCGGGAGCGAAAGAAGCATCGGCGCCCAAGGCAATCACCGCTCCGTCAATGCTCCAACTGAAGCTGGCGCCAGGTTCGCCGGTAGCCTGAAGGGCTATCGCGCCTTGGGGAGGATACAGAATGTTCGCTCCGTTCACCGGTTTGACTATCGCGGGTTGGGCGATATCGCGCACCGTTACCACACGCTCGGCGCTAGAGCGAACCATGCCTTCTTTTTCATACCTGGCCTGGATCCGCTGCTCCCCGGCCTGGTTGGCATCGAAGCTGTAACTCAAGCCCCGGGCACCCGTATCCTGGCCGTTGACAATCCAGGCTATGTACTGGGCCGCGTCTTTCAGATCCACCTGAGAACCGGCCACCCTGTCCAATACCGCCGTGCAATTCACCTTGGTTCCCAACATCACCGTCGTGCCGGCAGCCGGCGTTCCCAGACTCAGCTGGAAGTCGCTCTGAACCTCTATCCTAACCGAGTGTTCCACAATCTTGCCCGTGGGATCGGTAGCCTTCACTCCTATCCTATAAATACCGGGAATCAACTGGCCCAAGGATCCTGAAAGGAAGGAACTGTTGGCCACATCCGCTTCGTTGATTGTCCAGAAAATTCTAGAATATTGGCCCGAAATAACGTTAGCCGACACCATAATGCTGGAATTGGGAAGAATTCTGGCGTTGTCAAGCGGCTGCAGTATTGAAATCGCCAATGGCTTGTAGATCGTGATGACCGATTCCGCGCTTGATTTGTTGCCGAAGACGTCGGTGAGCTGCACCGACAGCGTATGGCGTCCCTCCGAAAGCCCCGTAATCAATGCGGCTTTCGTCACGGGCGCTCTCTCCTGGCTGTAGATCTTGCCGTCCACCAAGTATGCTATGGAAGAAATCAAGTTTCCGTTAGAGTCGCCTATCGTGTTCACCAAGAGGTTGAGCACCTCGCCGGTATAGAGAGTCGCCGGCGAAGCAAGGCTGCCTATCGAAACTCTGGGAGCCACTACGATATCCCTGCTGCTGGTTCCCGCTCCCACCGCTTCGTATTCGCCGTAGCTCGCATCGGGAAGCCGTACTCCGCTGGCGAAACCGCGCACATCGATAGTATGGTTGCCGGGCTGCAAGCTCACCGTCGCTCCGCTGTACAACTGCCCGTCCACACGCCATTCCACCCTGTCTATATCACGTTGATCTGTCTTTAAAGGGATGGGTGTTTGCGCGGGATATTGGCCATTGAAGGCGAGGTTAGTCGGCAGCACAAGATTTATATAGGGGTCTATTACTTTAAGATTGACGGCTTTTTCAGAATATACGGATCCTGCCTGATTCTGTCCGCCACCAATAAGCGTAGCGCGCAACGCGATAAGTAAATCTCCGTCAGCTGCCGCTGGCGTAAAACGGTACTCCGATACAGATGTATTGGCGCTGGTTATGGCGGTGCCAGCCCTAAACCATTGGTACTGTAGACGTTGATCGCTATTCGCGTTGGCTGCGATCAGGTTATAGGCCTTTCCAGCGATTATCCTGTCGCCTGTTTTCACTCCCTCGATGCTTATCGATGGAGGAGCCCTGTTCTCTATCGTAAAGTTGACTACATTGCTGTTCAAGATCTGGGCAACAGCCTGGCTGGTTACCGCGTACTGCCCAACGGCGCTTACGCTATGGGATCCCACTGCCACGGAAGCCCAGTTAAAGTTGGCCGGCACCGGAGCGCCATCCAGAATAAAGGAATAGGAATTCACATCCTTGGCGGTTACAGTAGGTACTGTCATGGAATTGAGCCCCAAAGCCGCGCCAGGTGCCGGTGAGGTTATCACCAAAGAAGGCGCGATCACCCTCACTGTCCACTCCCTGGTCACCGACTGAGCCCTGGAGTCGGAAGCCTGGGCGCGCACGACATAGTCTCCCGCCGCGTTAAAGACATGGGTGAAGGCAGTGCCTGTGTCCTCCCTCTGGGTCGTCGAGCCGGAAAGCACTTTCCATGTCGTAGGCTGGAGCG
>CAYVOD010000030.1:19857-21457 GCA_964453055.1 uncultured Treponema sp.
TCTCCGAACCGTCCACAATCCAGAAAGGCACCGAATCCACGGCCGTTGCGCTCACAGGAATGGCCACGCCCATGGCGAATTCTCTTGTCGCGGGAGCCGTAAGGAATATCGCGGGCGTGATCAGCCGAACGGTGACCGATGCCTTGGCCTGAATGCCATCGGCATTGGTAACCGTGCGCGTAATTTTGAGCGATTTCTTGCCGGAGTTCACCGGCGGCGTATAACGCTCAGTGGTGAGCCTCACGCCATCTATATCCCACTGGGACGAGGCTATGGCCGACGCGCTCGTGGCGCTGGCGTCGAAGAGATAACTCTCGCCAGTTTTAAGAGTCATGCCCTCCAAGGGGAAGTTGATAGTTACCACTGGGGGTGTTAAATCGCGGACAACGAAGGGCACGCGGGCCGATTCTTCGCTGTACTCCGCTGTATTGCCACTCTGGTCCATGGAAGCCCAATAGGCTTTCGCATAAAGCTGATAACTTCCCGTACCCAAGTCCTGGAGAGCGAGCGACGAGGAAGTCACTTGCTGGTTGTTCACGAACCACTCCACCCTCATCGCGTTAGGCGCGCTTATGGTAGGAGTGAGGGTACTGGTAAGGGCGAATACCGCGTTCGCCGCCGGACTCGTGACGCTCACCGAAGGATCGATGGCTAGAATTCTCATGGAAGCGCTTGCCGTCTTATCGAAGCTGTCCGTCACTGTCACCGTGATATTGTTTTCACCCGCCGCCTGTGGCGTGAAAGTATAGCTTCGAGTCGTCGCACCTTGTGCAACAACCGCACCATTCACCGTCCATACTATATTTTTTAAAGGATTTTCGTTGCTTATCGTCGTGGCGAAACTGAGTGGCCTGCCTACCGGCAAGCTGCCCGGGGCTGCCGGCTGGGTAATCGAGACTGACGGCGCGTCGCCCGAAACAACGACAGTTGCCTTGGCGGACTCTACCGTTTTAGCGATACCGTTCATGTCGGGAGCGCTCGTGCCCACGACATACGCTTCGTAGGTTCCCGCTTCCGCGAACACGTAACTCCGCTGGCCGCCTCCGCCAACGCTGGAACCTCCCACGAACCACTCGTAGCTTTGTATGTCCCTGGTATTCTGCGTATCCACGGCGAGGGCTACGGACGCACCTTTGTTCACCGTTCGCGTCGCCGCTCCCTGCATGGCTATGGCAGGATCCAGCACGGTCAGGTTTATCGTGGCGGTTTTAGTGAGATCCAAGCTGTCGGTAACCGTCAGGATAGCCTGCAGCGAGTTGTTGGTGTAGCGGGAAGTAGGCGTATAGGTAACATTCATGCCGCTTTCGACCTTGCCGCCTATTTTCCACGAAGACGACTTTTCCGTAGCCCCTTGGCTGAATTCGGCGCTCCCGCTGAATCCGTAGGGCTGGCCTTTAAGCATCACCGCGTTGTTGGAGGGCGAGTCGATGGTCAGCGCCAGGAGGGTGTGGGCGGCGGTGGAAAAATTCTGCGCCAGGCCGCTCGTCGACGAAAAGAAATTACTTCCGTCCCTGTTGATCGGCATTACATACCAGGTGTAGTTCGTGCCCGGCGTAAGGGCATTGGGAACCTGGAAGCTGTTGTCCGCCGTATATCCTAT
>CAYVOD010000031.1:0-17988 GCA_964453055.1 uncultured Treponema sp.
TACTGCCTTCGCGGTGGGAGAGTAGGTCGTCGCCAGGCTTTTTTATTTATAAAGCCCTCCTTCCGGGAGGGCTTTATAAATAAAAGGGTCTTAAACAACCTATGCGGAATACAGAAAGGCGTTCATTCATACCCGCCAGAACCTTCGGGTGAAGAGAACCAATACAGTGTAGACCTCTAGCCTGCCGGCTAGCATGATAAAGGTAAGCCAAAGCTTTATCCACCAGGGGAAGAAGGAATAATTCGCCGTCGGCCCGACCAAGGCCAGGCCGGGACCAATGTTCCCTAGGTTAGCCAAAGTAGCCGTAACACTCGTGGTAATGTCGAAGCCTCCGAGCCCGACCACTACGAAAGAAATGACCATCAGGCAGAAGTATAGAAAAACCAAAGCAGCGGTATCGTATACCACATTTTTACGCAGCGACTTGCCGTTGACGAATATCGCGTATACGCCCCGAGGGTTCATGAGATAGCGCATCTCGGTAAACGCCATCTTGGCAAGGGTGAAAATGCGGATAACCTTGATGCCGCCGGCGGTTGAACCTGCGCAGCCGCCGATGAACATGAGGAAAAACAAGAGCGCTTGGGACGCCCAAGGCCAGGCCGCGAAATCGGCGGTGGCGAATCCCGTGGTCGTGAGTATGGAGGAGCTTTGGAAGCCGGCGTAGCGCAAAGCCTTCCCGAAGGAGTCATACACGCCGTGGTTTAGAAGATTGATGGCGATCAGCAAGGTCGAGACAGCGAAAATACCTAGATAGAGCCTGAATTCCCTATCCTTCAACACCAGCTTCGCCTTGCCTTGAAGCATTCTGAAGTGCAGGGTGAAATTCATGCCGGCAAGAAACATGAAAATAGTGATCACGATATCGACGTACGCTGAATTGTAATATCCTACGCTGGCATTCTTTATACCGAAGCCGCCGGTCGCTAAGGTAGCGAAAGCGTGGCAAACAGCGTCGAAAAGCGGCATGCCTCCCGCGACGAGGAGGAGAATCTCAGCGAGGGTCAGCCCCAAATAGATGAACCAGAAAATCTTGGCCGTGCCCGAAATCCTGGGAGTGATCTTGTCCACAGAAGGCCCGGGCGACTCGGCTTCCATAAGACGCAGGCCTCCAAATCCCAGGAGAGGGAAGATTGCGACGGTGAGCACGACGATTCCCATTCCGCCAAGCCAATGAGTGGTCGCCCTCCACAATAAAAGGGACCTGGGAATGGTTTCGACATCCTTCAGTATACTCGCGCCGGTTGTGGTGAAACCGCTCATGGTTTCGTAAAGCGAGTCTATGAAGGAAGGTACATATCCAGAAATGTAAAAAGGCAAGGCGCCCATCACCGAAGCCATGAGCCAGCTGAAGGTGACGAAAAGGAATCCCTCCCGATTGGTAAGGTACGGCCGCCCGTCCTTGCGGGAGACAAACCGCATTATTCCCAAGAAAATCAGACCGCCCGATGCCGGAAAGAGAAAAGATCGGCCTACGTTCGGATCTTCATTACCGAAAAACGAGAAAAGCGCCATAAGGATTAAAAAGACGGAAAGCATCGCCGCCAATATGGCGAGTATTCTCAGAAGCGACTTATGGTGCATGACTCAGGCTCCGAAAAGGCTTTCCAACCGGCTTATCTGTTCTTTGGGAAGCACGAGCCCGACGATGTCCCTGCTTTGGATTAGCGTATCGCCGGTGGGAATGATAGTCCTGCCTTCATGGATGACGAAGGCGACAAGAATGCCCCTGGGAAGTCCAAGATCGGCTATCCTGCCGCCAGCCTTCGGATAGTCGTCTCCGATGCTCAGTTCCACAAGCTCGGACCCTCCCTCGGTAAAACTATGAAGCCTTCGTATATGGGCTCTCCGCACGATATCTAGGATCGCCCCCGCGACTACCGATTTCTGGCTGACCAGGGCGTCGATATCCACAACACCTTCGAGGCGCATATATAGATCGTTATACACTACCGCGAGAACCCTCTGGGCCCCCGAATCCTTCGCTATGAGTGCGGTTACCAGATTCAGGCTCTGGGATGAGGTGAGACAGAGAGTGATATCAGCTCTCCCCACACCCTCTTCCTCGATGAGGAACTCGTCCGAAAGATCCCTGCAGACCACGTCAGCGTCAGGGAACTCGTTTGAAATTTGCTTGGCCGCTTCTTTATTCTCCTCGATGACCTTTATGACGGGATTGCCCAAGAGTGAGAGCGCGTTGGGCGCCAGATGCTTTCGTCCTCGCCTTGCGCCAGCGCTCGCATCCGTATGAGGGACTCCTAGCTCCCTCAATAATTGCCTGGTCAGGGCTCCCGCACCGATGAATACTAGCCGTTTCAGCTTAAGAGACGAGCGGGAAGCATGGCCGAAGTACCTGTCAAGCTCTCCGGGCTCGCCGAGAATAAATACCGTATCTTCGGGCTCGAAGACGTACTGGCCCGAAGGAATCACGAGCTCGTCCTTACTGAGCACCGCCGGAACCATGAAATCCCTGGCTATTCCTTGCCGTACCTCGCTCAGGCTCTGTCCGGCGAATCGCCCGTCTTCGGACGCGCTTAACTTTCTTAGCTGGATGCCCGCTTCCTTGACATCGATAGTTTCGGGCGACATGCCCCTGAAGATGAGACGGGCTACGGCCTCGGCGGTTTCGGCTTCGGGATTGAGAATATAGTCCACGCCTAAAATCCGGCGTTTTCTGCTGTGAAATATGCCGAAATAGGGACTGCGCACCCTCGCGATCGTCTTCGGGCGGCTGAAAGTCTCGGCTACGAGACCGCAGGCTACGATATTCGCGTTGTCGCTGCCGGTGAGGGCGATGAACCAGTCCGCGTCGTCCAGGCCGGCCTCGCCCAGGTTTTCCAGGTTTTCGCCGTTGCCTTCCTTGACGAGGCAGTCGAGCTCGTTGGCGATACCCTTCGCGATGTCCGGATTCTGTTCGATGATGACGACATCCCTGTTCTCCGCCACCAATTCCTTTGCGATTTGCAGACCGAGGGTGCCGGCGCCTACGATGACAACTTTCATAGAGCTTCCACTATAATCCGCCCCGGGTCGGGCCGCAATACGGAAGCCGGCGCTATAGCGGCCGGGGCTTGAGGGTGATATGATCCGATACCGGAGTTTTACGCTTTGAGACTCAGAATAGCCAGCGATAGAATACTAATCTTCTCATTCTTCATAACGGCGATATTGCTGGGTTCCCTTCTTCTCGCTCTCCCGGGGGTATACGCCGCAGGCAGGCTGAGCTACATCGACGCTCTCTTCACCGCGACCAGCGCCGTCTGCGTCACCGGCCTCATCACCGTCGATACGGCTGCATATAGCCTGGTCGGGCAGATCATCATCATGCTCCTCATACAGGTGGGCGGCCTGGGCATCATCACCTTCGCAACCGTATTCCTCGCGGCTCCAAGACGGCGGATCTCGATCGTTGGGCGCGGCGTCGTGGGAGAATACGCCCTTTCCGAAGTCGAATACCGGCCCAAGGTGATCATACGTTCCATTCTCAAATACACCTTCATCTTCGAAGCGCTAGGCTTCCTTTTATACCTGCCGGCGTTCGGGGCGAGGGAACGCTCCTTCTTCAACGCTCTTTTCCATGCCGTCTCCGCTTTCTGCAACGCGGGTTTCTCGACCTTCAGCAATAATTTTGAGGATTACCTAACCAATCCCCTGGTCAATATCAACACGATCTTTCTTATCGTCAGCGGAGGCCTGGGGTTCCTGGTGCTCAAGGATCTGCGAAAACTCCTGGGCAGGCAGCGCACCCATCTTTCCTATCATTCCGCCATCGTCCTGCGCACTACGTTGATTCTAGTGGCAGCCGGAGCTACCGTCTTCTTCATCCTGGAGAGTCCGAACGCCATGGCCGGACTAAGCCTGCCAGAGAAGATCCTGGCGAGTCTTTTTCAAGCCGTCACCCCGAGAACCGCAGGCTTCGACACGATACCCCAGGGCGACCTGAGCCAGGGCTCCCAGCTCCTCACCATGCTCCTCATGTTCATCGGAGCATCCCCCGCATCAACGGGAGGAGGAGTGAAGACCACCACCTTCTATCTTCTCTTAATAACCGCCTTCCGCTACAGGGACTCAAGCGACCTTGTGAGCCACGGCAAGCGGAAAATACAGCCCAGGCTCATATTCAAGGCCGTGGGCGTCGTGGTGAAGGCTATCATAATCATACTTGTCGCCTCGATTCTCATCATCATCGCGGAAGCTGGATCTGGGATTCCCATGGCCGACACCCTCTTTGAAGCGGTTTCGGCCTTCGGGACCGTAGGCCTTTCCACGGGCATCACCGGGAGCTTGCATTCCTTCTCCAAGCTCGTTCTGATCGCCACGATGTTCATCGGCAGGGTAGGACTATTCGCCCTCGCCCTCCCGCGCGGGAGGCGGGACGTGGACGGCTACGCAGACCTGCCTTGCGCCGAGGTGCTTTTGTGAAAAATTGGAGGAAACGATGAAAACTTACGCCTTCATTGGACTCGGGTCCCTGGGCATGTCCATGCTGGAGAGCGTCGCCGAGGTCACTGACCAGATCGTCGCCATAGACAAGGATCCGCAGCTCATAGACAGGGTGAAGGATGTGGTCAAGACAGCTTACGTCGCCGACGTGCTGGATGAGGACGCCTTGGCCAAGATAATTCCCGAAGCGGTGGACGTAGCGATCATCGATATACCGTCGGACCTCGAGGCTTCCATTCTTGTCATCCATCGGCTCAAGAAACTCGGCGTGCCCGAGATCATCGTCAAATCGGACACCGACAGCCGAAACGAAATTCTTAGCCTCGTTGGCGCGACACGCATCGTCAACGCCGACAGGGAGGCGGCTGCTCGAATCGTGCCGCTGGTGCTGGCCACCTCGCTCTACAGTTTCATGCCTATAGGAGGCGACCTGGTGCTTGCCGAGGTGCTGAATCCCGAGCATCTCGTGGGGAAGACTCTCATCGAGGCCGATCTGCGTAGAAAGGCGGGCATCAACGTCATCGCGGTGAGAAAAGAGGAAGATTCTAGCTATCAGGATTTCGAACGGGATTACAGGCTCAAGGCCCAGGACCACCTTCTCGTGGCCGGAAAGGAAAAAGCCGTCTTCTCCTTCTCCGGGCTTCCTTTGGCGCCTACCCAGAAACAACGAGGTTCCACCTTCGGCCAGGTGCTCAAGACGATGTTCAGGCTGGGCAAGAAAAGGCCTGCGCGCGAGTAAGGCAGGCTCAAAGCTTCGCGATTGACCGGAGAGCGCCTAACCCTGTAGAATGTACCAACTTTCAAGCCTGAGGGTATCGCTCCAGGCTCATTCGGAGGTCCGAAAATGGACATCTTCCAGAAATGCTACTCCTTTGACTTGGATAAAAAAGTTATGGAAAAGGGGATCTACCCCTACTTCCAGGCTTTGGACGGATTGGAAGGAACCGAAGTTTCGTATCACGGTCGCAAGATCATCATGATAGGATCCAACAACTACCTCGGCCTCACTACCCATCCCAAGGTACGGGCCGCCGCCATGAAGGGGCTCGAGCAGTTCGGCCCCTCCTGCACCGGCAGCCGCTTTTTGAACGGCACGCTCAAGCTCCATATCGAGCTCGAGGAACGCCTGGCGGCCTTCGTGGGAAAAGAGGCGGCTCTCGTGTTCTCCACCGGCATGCAGGCCAATCTCGGAGCCATTTCGTCTCTCATAGGCAGGAACGACGTGGTCATCACCGACAAGGATGATCACGCGTCGATAGTCGACGCCTGCAGGCTCGGGCTGGGCGAGGTGAAGCGATACGTGCACGGGGACCTGGAGCAGCTGGACAGGATTCTCGCCAAGCTCCCCGACGATCAAGGCGCGATGGTGGTCGTCGACGGCGTATTCTCCATGGGCGGCGATATCGTCGACCTGCCCAAGCTCACCTCCATCTGCAAAAAACACGGCGCGCGGCTCTATGTCGACGACGCCCACTCCCTCGGCGTCTTGGGCGGCGGAAGGGGCACGGCCTGGCACTTCGGCCTCACCGACCAGGTCGACCTGATCATGGGAACCTTCTCCAAGAGCTTCGCTTCCTTGGGCGGCTTCGTGGCCGGGGACAAGGACGTTATCAACTACATAAAGCACACTGCCCGATCCTTCATCTTCTCCGCCTCCCTGCCCGCGCCCAACGCCATGGCGGCCTTCGCTGCCCTGGAAGTCATGGAGACCGAACCTCAGCACGTCAAGCAGCTCTGGGACAACGCGGCATTCATGCTAAAGGGCTACAGGGACCTGGGATTCAATATCGGCGGCACCCAGACTCCGATAATCCCTGTGATCATCGGGGACGACGAAACCTGTTTCCGATTCTGGAAAGAGCTCTTCGACTCGGGGGTCTACTGCAATCCAGTGGTTTCTCCCGCCGTTCCCCAGGGCATGGCCCTCCTGCGCACCTCCTATATGGCCACCCATCGAAGAGACCAGTTGGAACGGGTATTGGATATATTCGAAAAAACGGGCAAGAAGCTGGGAATAATCTGACTTGATTTGATCGGTCCCCATGGGCCGGCCACCTAGGCTTGCTCGCCCTTGAAGGGACCGATCAGTCCATGCTCGACAAAGCTGTAATACGCCGACTTGCTGAAGACGATATGGTCCAATAGGGGAATTCCGAGAATATCTCCCGCCTCTCTCAGCCGATTGGTTATGTCGATGTCTTCTTTCGAAGGCTCGATGTTCCCCGAAGGGTGATTATGGGCGACGACTATGGCGCAGGCCCGGTCGGTGATGGGATCGGCGTATATTTCCCTGGGATGGACGACAGTCCTGTTGACCAGGCCCTGGGTGACTCTCCGGGCGGAGATGAGTTCATGCGCGCCGTTCAGGGAAATGCAGATGAAGTATTCCTGCTTCCGGTCGGCGAAGTGGGCGATGAGCGGGAAGACATCCTTGGGCATCGCTATGCGGCTGTCCCGTATGGCGTAATAGCGACGGCCCAGTTCCATGGCCGCGGTTATGGCGCAGACCTTGGCGCTGCCCATGCCGGAAAGCTGCTCCAGCAAGGGCAGGTCGAGATCGGGCTTTCCCTGATCTATGATGGTTTGCACATCCGTCGCCAGGGACGCCACCGATCTGCCCGCGCAGCCCGAACCCAGGACGACGGCGAGCAGCTCCTTGTCCGACAGGCTTCTGGGACCATCCCTTAATATTCGCTCTCTCATGTCGTAGCTCTGGCTTGCCTCAAGACCCTTGGCCATGCGTTCCATGCAATACATAGCTTCCATGGATGCCTCCCAAGAGGAAACGCCCCGCATTCTCCTCCCTGCTTCCGAAGGCGCCCATATTTCAGCGGCTTTTTCCAGACTCGCCCGACTTTTGAAAAAGCTTCAATTGTATTTGCCAATATATTCGATTGTCTGTATAATGAGCCATAATCGCGCTCCCAATGTGAATGTAATTTCCGATAGGGAGCGGTATAACCAAAAAAGGAGGATAGGAATGAAGAGCATTAAAGGAACAAAAACCGAAGTAAATCTCATGGCGGCCTTCGCCGGAGAATCCCAGGCTAGGAATAAATATTCGTATTTCGCGTCCAAGGCAAAGGACGAAGGCTATGTTCAAATGGCACTGGTTTTCGAGGAGACGGCCAACCAGGAAAAGGAGCATGCCAAGCGCTTGTTCAAATTCATGGAAGGCGGCACCACCACCATAACGGGGACCTTCCCCTCTGGAGTCATCGGCAGCACCAGGGAAAACCTAGCCGAAGCAGCGGGCGGAGAAAACTACGAGTGGAAGGAGATGTATCCCTCCTTCGCCAAGGTAGCCAGGGCAGAAGGTTTCGACGCCATCGCCACCGTTTTCGAGTCGATCGCAGTGGCCGAAAAGCAGCATGCCAAGCGCTACGAAGGCTTCATGGCCAATATCGACTCGGGCAAGGTTTTCAAGAAGGACAAGGCCGTTGTCTGGAGATGCATCAACTGCGGCTACCTGTTCGAAGGTGAGGCCGCTCCCAAGGCCTGCCCCGCCTGCGCCCATCCCCAGGCATATTTCGAAGTATTAGCCGAAAACTGGTAGAATCGAGGGGATTGTTCACAATCCGCCCATTAATAAGGAGGCTATAGATGGTCGAAAAACGGCAGGTTTACAAGTGCCTTAAATGCGGCAACATCGTGGAAGTCCTCGAAGTTGGCGGCGGGGAGCTTGTTTGCTGCGGCGAGCCCATGAAGCTCATGGTGGAAAATACCGTGGACGCTTCCAAGGAAAAACATGTGCCAGTCATAGAAAAGAGCCCCGAAGGCTGGTGGGTCACAGTAGGCTCAGTTCTCCATCCCATGGAGGAAAAGCATTACATACAGTGGATCGAGCTCCTGGCCGACGGCAAGGTCCTGAGGGCAGAGCTCAAGCCGGGAGATGAACCAAGGGCTTTCTTCGCCTGCAAGGCCACCAAGGTCGGCGCCAGGGAATACTGCAATCTTCACGGGCTTTGGAAGGCCTGAAAATAGTAAATACCAAGGAGAAAACGATGCAGAAATACGTATGCGAAGTGTGCGGCTACATCTACGACCCCGCCGAGGGCGACGCTGATGGCAAAATCGCGGCGGGAACTCCCTTCGAGAAATTGCCCGAGGACTGGGTATGCCCCATGTGCGGAGCGGGCAAGGATTCTTTCTCGCCGGTTAGCTGATAAGGGATCAAGGGCGTGATTTCTCGGGAAGATTTTATATTCACTCTCGGATACGACGGTTCGACCGCCGTCGTGGACGGGAAGGCGCGGAAGGAATTCGGCAGGCTGTCAACGATGGAATTAGCCGAGAAAGGCCTCTATAGGGCCGCTTTTTCCTCGGCACTCTATTCGGGAAAGCCCGAAGAGATGAAAGCCTTCATAGATTTTTTCAACGGCAAGGCAGGCACCGCGTATGAGGAAGCCATACAGCTTTCGCGCCTCTTCGGGGTCTATCTCGAGGAAGTGGGCAAAACCGTAGTGCTCTGACGCTCGCGCTTAAACGGAAGGAGACCGACTCGCACAAGCAAGCCGGTCTCCTTTTTTAATGTCTAATTTAAATCGCGCAACGTTTATAATGATTTTCTACGCTTATGGGTCAGCGCAATTCCATAATCCTGCACTTGAGATATTTTGACTCGGCGTATCCGGAAACGATTGGATGGTCCATATCCTGGGTCCGGGCTTCTATGAGGCGGATCCTTCGGCCGCAATCGAAGGCAGCGTCCTCGATCATCGATTCGAAGCGGCGTTCGTCGAACCAATAGGAACAGGAACAACTAACGAGAACCCCGCCGCGGTTCAATAAACGCATGGCTCGCAGGTTGATTTCCTTGTAGCCCTTGTAGGCCTGCTCGACGCTTGAGTGGCTTTTCGCGAAGGCCGGCGGGTCCAGAATGATGAGGTCGAACTTCGCTTTTTCCTTTTCCAGGTTCCGCAGGTAATCGAAAGCATTGGCTTCCATGACTGAATATCGAGATTCTACGCAGTTCAGGGCCGCGTTGCGCGCCGCGGCGGCCAGGGCCCCGCGGGAAGAATCCACGGCCAGCACCCGGGTGGCCCCGGCCTTGGCCGCGAGTATCCCGAATCCGCCTTGGTTGCAGAAAACGTCAAGGACGGCCGCGCCGGAAGCGTATTTGGCCGCCGCGGCGCGATTGGCCCGCTGGTCCAGAAACCAGCCCGTCTTCTGGCCCTCGGAAAGATCAACTGAGAATAACGCTTCCCCTTCTTGGATCAACACATTCTCCGGCACCGTGCCGTATAGAAGGCCGGTAGAAGCCTCCAAGCCCTCCAGCGCGCGGACAGGAGCCTCGGAGCGTTCGACGATGCCGTCCGGGGCGAATACCTCGATTAAGGATTGCACGATTTCGGCCTTTCTCAGCTCGACCCCGAGGCTGAGAAACTGGCAGGAGAGCCATCTGCCAGGAGGCATTCGTTTCGGATCTGCCACATCGGCCCGCCCGACAAAAAGATCGACTATGAGCCCCGGCACGTTGTCGGCTTCGCCAAAGACCAGGCGCTGGCTTTCATTTTTGTCGTCGAAAAATCTTCGTCGCCAAGCCAAGGCATCGTTGAACGATTTTTTAAAAAAATCCTTGTCGGCCTTCTCGCCTGTCCTGGTATAGAGCCTTATCCTTATTTTCGAGGAAGGGTTATAGAATCCTTTGCCTAGAAAGGAAGCCTTGCTGTCGAAAAGGCTAATTTCCGCGCCGGGCGGAGGCGAGCCTTCAACAAAGGCAATTTCGTTATCGTACGCCCAAGGATGGCCCCGCTTGATGCGAAGCTCCTCCCTGGGCTTCAATACCGCGCGGAAACCGCGACGTGAACTGGCAGCAACTTTATCGCTCATGGCGCCTGACCTTCAAGATCTCGAAAGCGCACAACGCCATCTCGATCCATGATATCTTGAGATGATTCTTACAGCGGAGAACAGTCTACTTCGCTTTCTTGGGCGGCCTGCCTCGTCGAGTGGCTTTGGGCTTTTCCTGTACCGCAGGATTCTGCGCCTGGGCTGTCTGGGCAATTTCCGCTACAGGTTTTGCCGTGACGGCTTTTTCAACCGGCGCTTTCGCCTTTACCAAAGCTTTTTTCGCGGCTGGTTTTTTTGCCGCAGGCTTTTTCACCGCTTCTTTCGCCTTGGGGGCGGCTTTTTTTTCAGTCGCTACTTTCTTCGCCGCCTTCTTCGCTCCCGACGCTTTCGGTTTCGCAACCTTTTTCGCCGCCTTTGGCTTTACCGGACTTTCTTTCTTTCCGGCCGCTTTTTTAGCGGTTTTTTTTGGGGCGGCTTTTTTGGCTGTCTTCTTGGCTGCTGCGGGTTTTTTCGCGGGAGCCTCGGGTGATTCAGTTGCGATAGCCGCTTCTAGCACAGAGAGGTATTTAGTGATGATTTCGGCCAGGTCGCGTCCGTTTCTCACGAGCTTCTTCATCGATGTCAACGCTTTTTTATCCACGTGGAAACCTCCGTATATATATCATAATGCAGAAAACCATGATATGACAAGAGAATAAATAAATTTCGTTTTTCATGCGATCCATTGAAGCGAACGAGTCGCTCGGATACGATATACGTAGTATGAAGAAAACAGCTACACTTTATCGTTGCTCCAATTGCGGCCACTCAGAGCCTAAATGGCTTGGACGCTGCCCCGAATGCGGACAATGGAACAGCCTCCTCGAGCAGACTCAAACAAGCCGTTCTAAGAGGCTCGAAATAAAGGGTGAAAGCTATTCGCTGCCTATTAAATCGATAGATCCATCGTCGGGAACCCGCATATTTTCGGGAAACGAAGAATTGGACAGAGTCTTAGGCGGCGGCTTTATGCGCGGTTCAGCCATTTTATTGGGAGGAGAGCCTGGTATAGGAAAAAGCACGCTCCTGCTGCAATTATGCGCAAGCATAAAATCAGCGGGCAGGCTCCTCTATATTTCCGGCGAAGAATCGCCCGCCCAGATCCGCATGCGGGCCGATAGGTTAGGTGCCCTCAAAGAGGGCCTCGAAGTACTATGCACCTCGGAGCTGGATAAAATAATTTCCGCAATGGACGCTGTACGGCCCATTCTCGTCGTCATCGATTCGATACAAACGGTGTATTCGCCCGACGCGGGCCTGGTTCCCGGATCGGCCAACCAAATAAAGTACTGCACCCTCGAACTCACTGAATGGGCGAAAAATCACGACGCGATAATAATCTTCGTCGCCCATGTCACGAAGGACGGATTTATCGCCGGTCCTAAGGCCGCCGAGCATATAGTTGACGCCGTGCTCGCGTTCGAGCAGGCTGAGGGCGAGCTGCGAGCCCTGCGCGCCACCAAGAACAGGTACGGTTCTACCGACGAGCTGGGCCTGTACAGGATGGGGCCGAAAGGCTTGGAGGAGATCGCCGATCCCACAGGAATCCTCTTGGTGCGCCGCGCCGGAGAATTGCCCCCGGGGACGACGGTGGCCCTGGTGCATGAAGGTTCGAGAATTCTCTTGGTGGAACTCCAAGCCCTCACCGTGCCGGCGAAGGCCGGGCTAACCCGAGTATATTCCGACAGGATCGACGCATCCCGGGTGGCGCGCATCGCGGCTGTACTTGAAAAACAGACGGGAATCAAACTCTCGGATCAAGATCTCTATATAAACGTGGCAGGCGGCCTTCGATTGACCGAGCCTGGCATAGACCTTGCGTTGGCCGCCGCTTTATATTCGGCCAGGACTAATCAAAGCGTACCGAAGGACTCGGCTCTCGCTGGCGAACTGTCCCTGGCCGGCGAAATCAGGCCGGTGCGGCAAATGGCTAAGCGCGCCAAGGCCGCGAAAGCGCTTGGTTTTTCGCGCACGTTGGGGCCAGCCGAACATGGGGCAGGAAAAGAATGGCTGCAGGCAATCTCACTAAGGGCGGCCATAAAGATGCTCTGGAGTTGATATGAAGTATTTGCGTAAGGGCAAGCGATCGACCGGCTTCGCGCTGCCGTTGCTATCCCTAAACACGGCTAAAGGACCTTGCGGCGAGTTTCCCGATATCATCCTCATGGCCCGCTTGGCTAAATACTGGGGCATGAATCTTCTGCAGATCCTGCCCGTCAACGATACGGGCTTCGAAACCTCGCCCTATAGCGCCCTATCGGCTTTCGCCTTGAACCCTATCTACGTACGGATAGCCGATCTTCCCGAGCTCGACGGCTTTGCCTCGCGGGCCGAAAAGCTTCAGAAAAAGCCGGACCAGTCCGCCGCGGAATCAGGAGGAAGCGAAAAAGCGTTGAGCGATTTTCTTCGACAAGCGGGAATCCGCACCAAAGCCTTGACCGCGCGCGCGCGGGAATGGGCAGCCCAGGAAGGCGCCCTGCCTTACGAGCGCATACTCGCCGAAAAACTATCCATCCTTGAATCCTTGTGGAATTCCCTCCTCGGCTCTTCAAAATCCGCAGGGATGATGGAACAGGTCGAAGACTGGAGCGCGGCGAAAACCTGGGTCAAGACCTACGCCTGCTTTGTCGAGCTCAAGCGGCGCAACTTTCGAAAGCCCTGGTGGGAATGGGGCGATTTCCGAAACCCCGACGCCGCGGCAATTCAGAATCTCTGGTCCAATCCCGAATTCGCTTCCTCCTTGCGCTTCCACGCCTGGGTCCAAATGCGCGCCGAAGAACAATTCGCCGAAGCCTGCCGCGGGGCCTTTGCGCTAGGCGTCGACGTCATGGGGGATATTCCCATCATGCTCAATAAGGATTCCGCAGATGTCTGGGAGCGGCGGAATCTTTTCGACCTGGACTTTACGGCGGGCGCCCCGCCGGATATGTACTCCAGGCTCGGACAAAACTGGGGCTTTCCACTTTATCGCTGGGAGGTTATCGAAAAGGAAGACTATTCCTTCTGGAAAGAGCGCCTTTCCTCGGCCGACCAATTCTACTCGCTTTTCCGCATCGATCATGTGCTCGGATTTTTCAGAATCTGGGCGGTGGATATCGGCGAGTTAGACGGATTCCTCGGCCATTTCAGGCCCGAATACGGTCTGCTGTATCACGAACTCGACGCGCTTGGTTTCGACGCGGCGAGAATCCGCTGGCTTTCCAGGCCCCATGTGCCGGAATCCTATCTCGAAGAGGCTTTCGAGGGATTGCCAAAGGAAATCGCCCAGAGCATAAGGGAAAAACTCTTCCGCCGTATCGATGCCGAACCGCTCTTTCTTTTTTCTCCTGAGGTTCGGGGTGGAAGGGATATCGAATCATCGATACAAGCGGCTATGCCCGGCGTACAGGCGGATGCTGGCGCCGTCGCGGGCTCTGAAATTTCTCTCCGGCAAGCCCTGGAAGCATGCAAGGATTGGCTTCTCGCCGCTTGGAGAGATAGAAGTCTCCTGGAAACCAGTAGCGGCCAGTTCGTACCTACCTGGGAATACAGGGACACGAGAGCCTGGAAGAGCCTCGGAGAGGAGGAGCGGCGCCGGCTGGAAGGCCTTATGGCGCGTAGAAAAGCGGAATCCATGACCTTGTGGGAAAGAAACGGCGCAAAAATCCTCAAGATACTTGTGGATAGCGTAGGCATGCAGGCTTGCGCCGAAGACTTGGGCGCCGTCCCTCCCTGCGTGCCCGCCGTCCTTTCCAAGCTTGGCATCCCGGGCTTGAGGGTGCTCCGCTGGCACAGGGCTTGGGATAAGGAGGGCGCTCCTTACATAGCTCTGGACGAGTACCCCGAGGATTCGGTCGCCTGCATGTCGGTCCACGATTCGAGCAACCTGCGGCAATGGTGGGAAGAGGAAGCGGATCGCCAGGCCCTCTGGGATATGCTGGGACCAAAACCCGCGACAGGCCGCCCTGCGCCCGCCGCCTTGCAACCGGAAGACGCCTACTCCCTGCTTCTGGGTTTCTCGGCGGTAAAAGCAAGAGTTCTCGTCCATCCTCTGCAGGATCTTCTCGCCGCAAGCGCACGCTATCGCGAAGCGGACCCGGCCAGGGAAAGGATAAACGTGCCGGGTACCAGCGGCGGAATGAATTGGCGCTACAGGCTGAAACCCCAAATCGAGGAGCTCCTGCAAGACCAAGGCTTTGCCGCACTTATCACAGCCATGACTTCGGCGCGCTAGGGCCCAACCCGAGGACGATCCCAAAGCAAGCCTCTCGCGGCCTCCGGCCAGTCCCCCTGTTCCGCCGCCGTTCGCTTGTGCTACCATGATCGGGCTCGTAAACCTAGGGAAGGCTTAATGGATAAGAATCCTGCGGCGAGGATAGGCGGCGCTGTCGCGAAGGGAGCCAAAAAATCCCTCGGAACCATTTGGTTCCTCCTCAAAATAATGGTACCCACCAGCCTCGTGGTCGCGCTTTTAGGATGGAGCGGCCTGCTAGGTCATATCGCGCGCTTCCTAGCCCCTCTCATGAAGCTCATCGGCCTGCCCGGCGAAGCGGCTTTGGTCTTCATTTCCGCGGCGCTGCTCAATAACTACTCGGCTATCGCCGTCATGGGCAGCCTCTCTCTCTCGATGTGGGACGCCACGATTCTCGCCCTTATGTCGCTTACAGCGCATAATCTCATCGTCGAGACTTCGGTGATGAAATCCGCCGGTTCCTCGGCTGTGAAAATGGTGATCCTTCGCGTCGGCATGGCGATCGTCATCGCCCTGGGGTTAAATCTTCTTCTGCCCCATTCGTTGAGCGAGACGATCTATTCGGCCGGCTTGACCGGCGGAGGACAGAGCTTTCTCGGCATGCTCGCGGATTGGGGGCTGTCCAGCTTGAGGTCAGTGGCCAAGGTGAGCGTCTTCGTGCTGGTCATAATGGTAGTCCAGAGCCTTCTGGAGGAATTCAAGGTTATTGACCTCCTTTCGAAGATCATGGCGCCCTTCATGAAAATCTTCGGCCTTCCCGAAAAGGCGAGCTTTCTTTGGATCGTCATCAATATCGTCGGCTACGCTTACGGCGCCGGCATTATCAAGTCTGAGTACGACAGGGGCGGATTTAAAAAACAGGAAGGCGATCTGTTCAATCACCACGCGGCGATCTCGCATTCGCTGCTCGAGGACAGCATCCTCTACGCGGGAATCGGGATCGGATTATTCTGGCTTATCGTGCCCAGGCTAGCGGTCGCGACGATCGTCGTTTGGGCCGAACGATTCAGGCGCAATCACTTTAAAAAATCCTTCAGGGTCGGCACGGTATAGAACAACCCGGCCTTGCATACGAGGTGCGGCGTGACGGAAAAATCTCTTCCTGTAGCCCTGCCGGAACAATGGCGGGCGAAATTGGAGCTCGGAGCTCTGCGCTCCAGAATCCCCCGAATTCTTGGCCCTACGATCTTTAAAACCCTGGAACGCTTTCAGGCCGGCCTTGGCTCGGGCTGGGTCGATATGAAGTTCGATCCGAGAGATGGGGTGGAGCGGGACCAGGGAATCGACTTTTACCGAAAGGATCGAGTTTATGGCTGGATTCAGGGAAGATCCCTGGAATCCTTGGCCGCCCACGCCGCATGGCTGAGAGGCGTTTCGCTCCCCGACTTGCCCGCTGTGAAAGACCTTCTTGCCTCGGGCGAAGCTCTTTACGAGAAACTCATAGCAGTCTGCCTGCCAGCCGCGGCATTGAAGCCTCGCTTCCATTTCGTCATGGATATCGAAGGGAAGCCTCTATTCAAGGACGAAGGCGATGGGACGACCAGCCTTAGCCAGCTCTTCGCCCTGAGAGGCCTTTACGCCTTTGCCGCCATGCAAGGTAAGAACGCCGACCTGGAGCGTATCGGCCCCTGCTTGCGCCATGCCGCGGGCGAGGCCTCCCGAGGTCGATGCCGAAACGACCAGGTTTTCTTCGATCCGAGCGGAGGGACTCGCCGGCCACCGCCCAGGCGCGGCTACGAAGGTCAGATGATCGCGCTGGGCGCCTGCGATATCCTTTTCAGCCATGAAGGCCGGGAGGAAGACCTAAAGCTGGCCCAGGCGATCGTAGAGGGCGTTCTTTCCGATTTTCTCTACACTAATAGCGCCGGTGAGCCGATCCTCGTCGAATACCTGGACGGGCAGGGCAGGCCCCTTCCCGAGGGCGGGCGCTTCAGGTCCAACCCCGGCCACGCAATCGAATTCGCGGGCCTGAGCCTCCAGCTTTCTAGGCGCGCCCGCAGGCCCCTCGGTTCGGCTCGAAGCCTCGAACTCCTGCGCCGAATAGCTTGGCGATGCGCGCGCACAGGCAGGGCGTCCCACGGAGGCATCTACCGAAGCATCGACGCCGAGGATGGCAGCCCCATCGATACCGCCTGCCCCTGGTGGTCCAGCTTCGAGGCGGCCCGGACCTTCGCCGAGCTCTCCATGGCGGCCGGCGACGATGCCGAAAAGTTCCGCTGCGTCAGAACGGCCGCTTCCTTCGTCGATACCATCGAGACCGCCTACATCGGTCCTTCGAGTCTGGGTATCCCTGTCCAGACAATCTCCATCGACGGAGAGGTCCTGCCACTTATTCCCGCCACTCCGGACTTGGACTCGGGCTATCACAACGGAATCCCCCTCCTCGATGTCCTCGAGGTGATAGAAGAGGCGGGCTGCCTCTTTTGCGGGGCCGCGGAGGCTGAACTCCCGGCGAGGCTGGGCGTCCTCCTCCAGGGGCACATCGCTCGCACGGGCAAAGCCAGGGATCAGCTTGATCCACTCAAGGTTCGGGCATGCCGGCTGGCCGCCTCGGGAGGTCAAGTCCTCCTCGTTTCGGCCGATGTCCTGGAGTTCTCCAAGGACTGGGCGAAGCGTATGGAGCGCAAGCTCTCGGCCGCTTGCGGGATTCGCGAAACCGAAGTATTTCTTTTCGCCACACATACCCATACGGCCCCGGCCGCCATCGATCTCGGCCCGCTCAAGCAGGATAAAACCTTTCTGCGGAGCCTTGAGAGCGCTATGAGCGAAGCCGCCCGAGCAGCGAGCCAAGCCATGACGCCCACGGCGCCGCTATTTGTCCAAGCCAAGCTCGAGGGCTTGGGCATCAACCGCAGGGCCGCTAATCCGGCTACCGGTAAAATCGTCATGCGGCCCAATCCGCAAGGTCCCGTAGACAATGACCTGGCGAGCATCTTCTTTGTCGATGCCGCTGGCGCGCCCAAAGCCCTGTTGTTCAACATGGCCATCCACCCCACCAGCCTCGGGGTCTCGCTGGCGAGCATATCGGCCGACTATCCGGGCTTGGCGGCGGGGCTCCTCTGCGAGGCTTTGGGCGGCGCGATCGCCTTGCCCCTCCAGGGCGCCTGCGGCGACCTGAGGCCCAACATAACCACGGCGGATGGCGCCGAATTCGCCGAAGGCAGCTACGAGGACACTCGACGAATAGCAGCCGGCCTGGCGAATACTTTGCTGGCATGCCTGGCCGATGCTCTGCGCAAAAACTCCGCCCCTTCTTTGCGAGCCGATCCTGCCCATCCTTTACTGGCTAGCTTTGGGCAAGCACGCTGGCTCGATTCCTGCCCGGTGAAGGTAAGGGTAAAAAACGTCCCTATGCCTTTCGGCAGCCCGCCAAGCCTCGCGGAACTCGACGCCCTCATCGCCCGCTGCGAAGCCCGGATAAAGGAATCCGCGCATTCCGCGGCGGGCGCGGGACTCGCCGCAATCCCCGACGCCCCGGCGGC
>CAYVOD010000031.1:18088-21138 GCA_964453055.1 uncultured Treponema sp.
GCTACCGCTTCAGCGGCCCGGGGATTTTCAGCGACTCACAGCGCGCCCTTATTGGAAGCGAAAAGCTTCCTGGCCTGGGCTCGCCGCGTCAGAAGCCAGAGCTTCGACGCCCAGGGGCGTTACATAGGCCCAAAATTCGCCCGCGCCCGCTTCGGCCTGGTATCACTGGGCAAGGAGCTTCATCTTTTCGCGATTCCCGGCGAACTATTCTGCCGCATCGGTATGGATTTGAAAAAGCGCGACCTGCCGGCCGAGCTCCTGGTCTGCGGCTACTCCGGCGGCACGGTGGGCTACATACCCAGCGAGGAAGCCTTTTCCCAGGGCGGCTACGAGGTGGAATCGGCCTACCGCTACTACGGGGCGCCCGCCGCCCTTTCGCCGAACACCGAAAAGCTGATTCATGCTATATTCGAAACGTTGCGGAGGGAGGTTGACTCATGAACAAGCTGGCGATCCTGGGCGGCGAGCCCAGCATAAAGGTCGAACCCAAGGAACTGTTTCTCTGGCCTATCATCACGGAAGAGGATGAAAAGGCGGTCCTGGATGTCCTGCATGCCAGAAGCATGAGCGGCACGGAGATAACCAAGCAGTTCGAGCGGGAAATGGCGGCTTGGCTGGGAGTGGATTACGCCCTGGGCTACTGCAACGGAACCGCCGCCCTTCAAGGAGCCATGTACGCCGCGGGCATCGGGGCGGGGGACGAGATAATCTGCCCCTCCATGACTTATTGGGCCAGCGCGGCCCCCGCCTTGAGCCTAGGGGCCGCGGTAAACTTCGCCGAGATCGAGGAGGAAAGCCTCTGCATCGATCCAGAGGACATCGAACATCGCATCGGCCCGCGCACCAAGGCCATAATGGTCGTACACTACGCAGCCCATCCCTGCGACATGGACAGGATCCTTCCCATAGCGCGAAAACACGGCCTTCTGGTGATCGAGGACGCCTCCCACGCCCAGGGTTCAAAATACAAGGGCAAGGCCTGCGGCACCCTTGGCGACATCTCGGTCATGAGCCTTATGACAGCCAAAGCCTTCGCCATCGGGGAGGCGGGCATGCTCTTCACCAACGACCGCTCCATGTTCGAGAGGGCGATCTCCTTCGGCTTCTACGAGCGCACGGGTTCCGCATCGGAGTTCTTCTCCAAGGACAACCAGCTCACCGACCCCGAACTCATGAAGTACGCAGGAATCCCCACGGGCGGCTACAAGCATCGCATGCACCAGATGAGCTCGGCGGTGGGCCGGGTCCAGCTCAAATACTACGATCAACGCATCTCCCAGATCGACAAGGCCATGCGCTACTTCTGGGACTGCCTCGCGGACGCCCCCCATCTGGCGCCCCATGTCTGCGACTACAGCCCCGACGCCCAGGGAAGGACCTCGTCCATGGGCGGTTGGTACTACGCCCAGGGCCGCTTCGACCATCGCGCTTATCCTGAAGGAACACTGGCCAAAATCTGCGAAGCCTTGCGGGCCGAAGGCGTCTCGGTCTGTTCCACCATCAAGAACGGACCTTTGCACCTCCATCCGGTTTTCAACGATCTCGACCTCTTGCGCCTCGGCAAGCCTAGCATGACAACCTTCGCCGAGCGGGACCTTCGGCAGCGCAGGGGAAGCCTGCCCCGCGCCGAAAGCGTGGCCGAATACTCCTTTTCAGTGCCCTGGTTCAAGCATTTCGACAAGCAGGCCATCGAGCTCTACGCCGAAACGTTCAGGAAAGTTTTCTCCCAGATCGACAGGCTGGCGCAGGTCTAAGCCTTTGCGTCAGGATGCAAGGTACGCAAGACCATGACCGACAGGATCATGGCCAAGGATCGACTATCGTGAGCGTAGCGGAAAAACTCTCGGTTCTCTCCACCCCCGCCCTCGTCATCGACGAGAGTAAAATGACGGCGAACATCGGCCGCTTGCGGGGCAGGCCGGAACTGGCGAAAGTCTCCCTCAGGCCACATCTCAAGACCGCCAAATCGGTTGAAGTCGCCAAACGGCTCATAGGCACGCCCCGGGGACCGGCCACCGTTTCCACGCTGAAGGAAGCCGAAGTCTACTTCGAGGCGGGAATCAGCGACCTCATCTACGCCGTAGGCATCAGCCCGCAGAAACTGCCTAGGATTAACGCCCTGCGCAAGGCAGGCTGCGACCTCAAGACGCTGTTGGACAGTCCGGAACAAGCCAAAGCCCTCGTCGCGGTTTCAAAAGCGTACAAAACGCTGTTCCCAGCTCTTATCGAGATCGATTCCGACGGCCATCGAGGCGGCCTTGAGCCCGGAGACCCGCTCGTCGTAGAGATCGGCCGTATCCTGCATTCCGGCGGCCTATTGCGCGGTGTCCTTACCCACGCGGGCGACAGCTACAACGCTTTCGGCCCCGAAGCCCACGCCGAGTTCGCCGAAAGAGAACGGCTCGCAGCGGTGACAGCCGCCAAGGCCCTGCGCGACGCCGGCCTGCCCTGCCCGATCGTAAGCGCGGGCAGCACGCCCACGGCTTGCGCTATCCGCAGCACCGAAGGCCTCACCGAAGTGAGGGCCGGCGTCTTCGTTTTCTTCGATCTAGTCATGGCGGGCATCGGCGTCTGCGGGGTCGAGGACGTCGCCCTCTCCGTCCTCGCTACCGTCATAGGACACCAGCGCTCCCGGGGCTGGATCCTCGTGGATGCCGGCTGGATGGCCCTCTCCAGGGACAGAGGCACTGCCAACCAGCCTGTCGATCAAGGTTACGGCCTGGTTTGCGATGCCGAGGGCAAAGTGTTTCCCGATCTCATCGTCAGTTCGGTGAATCAGGAACACGGCATAATCTCCCCGCGCCCCGGATCCAAAAACGACCTGCCCGACCTGCCCGTGGGCGCGCGGCTCCGCATTCTCCCCAACCACGCCTGCGCCACCGCGGCCCAGTTCGATTCGTATTTCGTCATACCCGAAGAAGGCGACGCCCCCTTGAAGACCTGGCCTCGTTTCGGCGGCTGGTAAGTTCCAGATCGCGGAACGGCGCATGAAGGTCTGCGGGATTGCGCGATTTCGATAAAGCATCTACGGTTTGCCTATAAAGGAGGAA
>CAYVOD010000032.1:0-20478 GCA_964453055.1 uncultured Treponema sp.
TAAAAGATAATTGTGATTAAAGGTGATAGAAAGATTAGGGGGAAGAAGGTAGATTCGATCAATAAGTGCAACGGAGCGGCGTTCCCAAGGATGATTGGAATAAGCAAAATAGCGGGTCATGCCAAACATCTAGTCAGTGATTTTGTTGTAATGAGATTCGGTACCATCATCGTTCTTGGTTATTCGTATATCCTTGCCACAACCAAAAGCCTTAAGGCTTTGCTTCGGCAACACAACAATGGACAAACAATGCCATTAATATAGAATATACACTGACATTTTTGGTGCTCGATACGCTTTACGTTATGATCATGCCAGAATAACGTTGGTATTATAAAAGGGGTGAACCATATGAAAAGAATATTTATAATCTGCGTTATTGGATTAGTCCTACTTCTAGGATGTGCGACGGTTGATCGATCATATGAAGATGAGACTATATTCGAAGCGTTCTCGAGAAAAGGAGAAATCACTATATTATTGAATAGAGCCATACCGCAACTCACTGTAGTAATGGATAATAAGATATTACTGGATTCGAGAGGGAGCAATACCAGAAGAGTGAACATAAAAAATATTCCTTATGGAGAGCATACGATAGAAGTATTTGCAAACAGCTGGCAATTGAAAGAAAACTTTCATTATTCCGGTATTAAGAATATAGATAGCGAATATGAAACACCCTTGACGTTGCAAGTGCCGGCTTATAGCACGTTGTATTGGATCTACGTGATAGGTGTAGCGATAGTGTCCGCATTACCGTCAGTGGTCGTTTATTATTATTGAAAACCGATATTTTTATCTGGGTACAAAAGTAGGAATGACGTCAATGGGAATCGCAGGCATTATCGCGATATTATCTTCTTTGATCGGAATACCGGTCATCGTATTCGGGTTCATATATCTCAACAAAGCCGACCATGGATGGTACTGCGCGTTCGATATGAGAGAAATTCAGCATCAATAATCGGCTCATAAAAGCTTCGGCTTTAAAAATAAGAGTGCGAGGGGCAATATATGGGGAGAAAGGGCACATTTATTCATGATTTTGATCCGAATATGATTTCCGATTATTTCGCAAGGTTGGATCGTCAGGGACCTGGGAGTCGAGAATCCACCGTTAAGGCTCTAGGCTTTATCGACAATCTGTCGAATACGTCGGAGATTGCTGACATAGCTTGCGGAACAGGCGGTCAGACTATCGTAATCGCTCAAAACACGGAGGGAATCATAACCGGATTGGATATTTCTCCGAAATTCATAAATAAATTCAATGAAAACATGAAAAACCATGGATTGGAAGATAGAGTAAAAGGCATAGTCGGCTCAATGGACAATGTGCCATTTAGCGAAAAGAAATTCGATCTTATATGGTCTGAAGGAGCAATCGCACATATCGGCTTTGAAAAAGGTCTGAGCTATTGGAAAAGATTTCTGAAAGAAGATGGATATGTTGCGGTTACTTTTGAATCTTGGTTTACCGAAGATCGGCCAGGGGAAATAGAGAAGTTTTGGGTAGACGCGGTTCCGGAGATAGGCATGATAGGAAATAACATCTCAATAATGCAGAAGGTCGGATACAGATTCATAGCTGCATTCGCATTGCCTGAGACTTGTTGGATAGACACATACTTTATTCCTCAGCGAGCGATACAAAGAGAATTTATCGGGGAGAACGCCGATAGCAAAATTGCAAAAGCATTAGTCGAGGGATTGAAGTATGAAGAAGAGTTATACGAAAAGTATAAGAAATATTACGGATATGTTTTCTATATCGGGAAAAAGGCATAGAGACATATATCAAGAATAACAATCATAAACTACCATGCCCAATCACTCGCCGAACCTGGAACTGGAACACCATCAAGACAATAAAGATTATAGATATGGAAGGGCAGCAAGTAGTCGATTTTTTTGCGTCGAATAGCAAAAATAGAAATGAAATATTATCTACGGGCGTCACTATGGACTGCAATGAATCTTTGGCGATTACGAAACAACAGTACTATTCAGCAACTTATATAATAAGATGTTGCAGGTACTAGAAGATACCGTCGGCCGGCATGACTCGCTTCATCCTAGCTGCAGAAAAGAGATGTATGAATATTTTTATAAAAACGGCAAAGCACATCCTAGTTGTTATGAAAACATTACCTAAAAGACAGGTGAAGACGGGTTTTCGTTTCTGCTGGAAGCGCATCCATTCAACCTATTCATGAACACGAAGATAAAGAGCGACGGCACATTTGAAAAGATTTTAGGCGGTACAAGGCAATAAGGCCGAAAGAATGGATCATATCGGGGGGAATCTCTGAACGCATACACTTACTTCTTCCTTTATATTATATTTCTAATATTATTGAGGAGGCGGGTTTATGAAAAAAGGGATCACGTTGTGCCTTTGGTTCAATAATAACGCGAAGGAAGCGGTAGATTTCTATCTGGGAGTATTTAAAGGCTCGAAGATCATCGAAACAGATCACTATACGGATGTCGGCGAGAATATTACTGGTCATAAAAAGGGAGATATCCTAACAATCGAGTTTGAAGTATTGGATACGAGAATGCTGGCCTTGAACGCCGGACCTGAGTTCAAGTTCAGTCCCGCGATTTCACTTGTCATAGAATGCAATACCCAAGACGAAATTGATTATTATTGGGAAAAGTTGTCTTATGTGCCTGAAAGCGAACAGTGCGGCTGGATACAAGATAAATTTGGAATATCATGGCAGATTGTCCCAGCAGACTTAAGCCGAATGTTGATAAGCGGAAGGCCAGAACAAAGAAAAAGGGTAACAGAAAAGTATATGGATATGAAAAAATTCAATATAAAGGAGTTAAATGACGCTTTCAACGCGATATAAAATTATTGTAAAATAATCGGCATAGTATTTTAGGATAAAGGGAATATCATGGATTATATCGCCGCCAACAAAGAAGCTTGGGAAGAAGCGTTCGATCAAAGGGAAACAGCGTGGGGCGAGGATATAGTTCGAAGGATAAACGAAGAAGACTATCCGTTCTTCCAGAAGGACATGGCGGATTGCCTTAAAAAGTACAATGTAAAAAATAAGGTTATCGCGCAATTCTGCTGCAATAATGGGCGCGAATTGCTTTCTCTGGCGAAAAATGGAGCCAAAGAAGGATTCGGATTCGATATAGCGGAGAACCAAATCAAATTCGCGACAGAAAGGAGCCGATCGCTTGGGCTCAACTGCAAATTCATCGCGACAAATATTTTAAGCATCGGGAGAGAGTATCATAACAAGTTTGACTTGCTGATTATCACGATAGGCGCGCTTTGCTGGTTCAAGGAATTGGATGAATTTTTCGCAGTCGTTTCAAATTGCCTGAAGGAAGGCGGAGCGCTGATTATCAACGAGCAACATCCTGTTGCCAACATGTTGGGCGCGCCTGGAGAGGAAAATTTCGATGAAAAAGCGCCAAGGGATCTGGTAAATTCGTACTTCGAAAAAGAATGGATAGAGAACGACGGGGCTTATTATATTACAAAAAAAATATATAAATCAAAAACGTTCACAAGTTTTTCTCATCCACTTTCAGAGATCATTGACTCCATTTGCAAAAATGGCATGAATATCTATGGCATGGAAGAATTCGACTACGATATATCGGACTTGTTCCCGCATCTAAATCATCAAGGGATACCGTTATCGTATATATTGGAAGCCAAAAAGAAGGGCAGGCGCGAGCTTTAGTCATCACGATCCAACAGCAGAAATGCCGTGAAACCAATAGGATTTTGATGATCGATCCCAGAACTGGCAATGGAACAAAGGAACCCAAGCATAAGGTTGAGGAAGTTTACTATCTCGACGTTAAGAATAGAAATGGCCAAACTTCGGCAAAAAATAAACGTACATATGCAAATACGCTAGCATGGATACTGTGATGATGCTCATGTCGACGCGCGGCGGCCAGCGCATAAGGAAGAGTGATGAAAACAGCGTTACTTATAGTTGATGTTCAAAACGATTACTTCCCGGGCGGAAAGAACGAGCTTGCAGGAAGCGTTGAAGCAAGCGGCAGAATTAAGGTTGTCATCGAGGAATTCAGGAGAAGGAATTTAGATATCATATATATTCAGCATATCTCCCAGAGCCCTACGGCCGGATTCTTCCTGCCTAATACCGAGGGAGTGAAGATACATTCGAATGTATATCCAAATAAAAAGGATAAAATATTCATAAAGCACTTTCCAAATAGCTTTAGGGATACCGGCTTGGACGAGTATTGCGTGGGAAAAGGGATCGACTCCTTGGTGATAGCAGGAATGATGAGTCATATGTGCATAGACGCGACGGTGCGGGCGGGATATGACTTAGGGTACAAGATCATAGTCTTAAGCGACTGTTGCGCTACGAAAGATCTAAAATTGGGGGAAAGAGTAGTAAGGGCAGAAGATGTGCACCTCGCGCATATGGCTGCGATAAAAGGTACTTTCGCGGATGTAACGACAGTGGATGAGTACATCAAGGAATGAAATATCGGAGGAGTGATATGAAAAAGCTGTTTTTCGCTTCACTGATCTTGGCGACGTTATTATTGACTTCATGCATCGATACTGAAATTACGTTGAGCGGAAAGGTAATAGACAAGGCAAATGGATCCCCGGTCGCTAACGCTACGGTGTCGGACGGGAATTACGGTAAGGGGAATATGGACATAACGGACGAGCGCGGGGAATTTTCGTATATCACCTACTGCGAGGAGCATACAATCGAGATAAGCGCTGAGGGGTATAAATCTGTCAAGGAAACTCTAAAAACCCCATTGATAATAAACAAAAAGGAAATCACGGTTGAAATAGAACTGGAAAGGGAATAGACAATATGGGCGATGGCTTGTCATGGCCTGACATATTCTTCACAACACTGCTTCGCGTTCGAGATATTCATTCTACCCCCCGCGTATGGGTATCCCATCCACTTTCACGCTAGGCTTCTTTCAGAAAAGGATGGGCTACGCATGGAAGAAATCGCCCTGATGTTGGGATATAGCGAAGACATTTCCGATGATGAGCGATATGAAATATTCAAGACGAGCCCGGGCGAGCTTCGAAATTGGTTGATGGAGAACGCGATCGAAAAAAACGGGATCGCGTAGGGATAAACGTGGACTTCCGGCGAAAGAACGCGTTACCTTCATGTAGCAGGGATGGCTTATGGACTATTTCAGATATCATAGCACGAATTGTTTTTTCATTAAAAGCAAGAATGCCGACGCCTACCTCGCGGTGGATGCCGGATGGCCTTGCTCCCTTAGGGAATATCAGAGAGCCTTGAAGGCAATAGGTATTCGATTTCAGCAATTACGCTTCTGCATCGTTACCCATTGGCACATGGATCACGCCGGCTTGATAAGCGATTTCTTGGAACAGGGGATACGGTGTTTCTTGGTGGAAAAGCAATCGTATGAAGATATCGACGAGATGGAGCGAGTCATACGAAAGAATTATAAGGAATACAAAGAAATAGATAAAAGCAAGCTTGAAAGGGCGTCGATAGTCGATATGAATGAATTGTTGGCCCGCGAAGGATTTGGGGGTGAAACGCTGGTGACTATTGGACATTCTCCAGACAGCATCAGCTATATAACCGAAGAAAAAGAAGCCATCGTAGGGGATTTGGTTCCGTTCGACCAGATAATGGACGATATCAAGAGCGAAGAGAGTTGGGACAGCATTAGAAGACAGGGAGCGAAGGTCGCATTCCAAAGCCATTCCGCCGAAACCCCAATAGGAAGAATCATATGAAGCATGGTGGCGCTACGATAAAGCGTCTGGCGATGACTCTGGCAGGCGTTTCGATCTGCTCGTTCAGCGTTGGCATGTTCAACCTGGCAGCCTTCGGCGTGGATCCGTTTCAATGCTTCGCCCAGGGATCGCATTTGCCGTTCAGCAATTCCTTGTCTTATGGAACGTATTATATGATGCTGAGTTTCGCGATGCTTATATGGATATGGCTCTGGGACAAGCATTATATAGGATTGGCGACATTCATTAATTTATTTCTGACTGGATATATCGTCGAGCTGTCATATACGTTTCTGGCCGGGATTTTTACGGAGCCCGCGCTCCCGGCGAGAATGCTGATGCTTGGCTCCGCAGTGATACTTTTGTCTTTCGGATCGGCGCTCTACTATACGGCCGATCTCGGGGTTTCGGTCTATGACGCGATCTCGCTGATCCTGGCGAAGAAAAAAGTCAAAATTTTCAATTACACACTTCCGTTCAAATGGATTAGGGTAGCGAGCGATTTCGTCTGCGTATCGGCAGGCGCTGCGTTCGGCAAAATACCGGGAATCGGGACGATAATCACCGCTTTCTTCATGGGACCGTTGATCAGTTTCTTCAATCGCAGGGCGGCAGAGCCTTTCCTGCGGGGGAAGGGGAAATAAGGTAGTAGCCGAATTAGAATGGATATAGTCGGCGGGTTGATATTTATGATGGGAGATGCCGAATGGAGCACGGAAAAAGCGAGAAAAGAAAGCGCATATACGGGATAACTTTTGAAAAAGTCTATCCTCTTTACGTACAAAAGGCACAGAGGAAGGGTAGGACCTGGGAGGAAGTGGACAGGATTATCTCCTGGCTTACGGGATACGATAAGGAATCGCTGCAAAGGCATATAGAAGGCAAGAGCGATCTCGAGACATTTTTCACCCAGGCCCCAAGGATAAATCCCAACGCGACCAAGATAACCGGCCTGATCTGCGGATATCGAGTGGAAGAAATTGAGGATAAAATCGAACGTGAAATTCGATACCTGGATAAATTGATCGACGAACTCGCCAAAGGCAGGTCGATGGAAAAAATTTTGCGGAGTTGACAGGCAGGGTCGAGGAGGCGCGACACGCCGTGAAACCGTATAAGGGAACAAGGGATCCGAGATTCGTCACGGTTCGGCGAGGAGGATCGCTGGAGGACTGGACGCATAGGATGCTCGCTTTATGGGCGGCGGATTGCGCCGAACATGTGCTGTACCTTTTTTCCGAGAAGCGCCCCGGCGATGGGCGGCCGGCGAGGGCGATAGGGCAAGCTCGGGCTTGGGCCAGGGGAGAGATTACTATGACGCAGGCTCGCGAGGCGGCGTACGCAGCACACGAAGCCGCGAGGGAGACAACCGGGTCCGCGAGCCTTGCCGCGAGGGCCGCGGGGCACGCGGCAGCCACCGCGCATATGGCGGACCACGAACTGGGAGCCTCGGCCTATGCCATAAAGGCGGTGTTAGGCGCGTCGGCGGGAGAGGGGGGTATTATCGCTGCCGAACGGGAGAGAGAGTGGCAACGATCGATCCTGCCCGAGGAAATTCGGGAGTTGGTGATATCGGACCAGAAGGACCGAAACAAAAAGCTTTGGTCACTGTTTTATTAGGCGGCAGGACTTATGCAGGGATACGCGAGAACGACGCCGGGCTTTTCTCTCTGCGGTTTGAACTGCGCACTGTGTCCGAGGTACAACACCGATGGAAGTTCTCGATGCCCGGGATGCGGGGGCCTCGACTTCAGGCTCAAACATCCCGCGTGCGCGGTTATTGGTTGCAGCAGGAGGCACGGGAACGTGGAGTACTGTTTCGCCTGCGAGAAATATCCTTGCGATCGATACTTGCGGACAGGGGAGAAGGATTCGTTCATATCGTATCGCAACGTGCTGGAGGATAACGAAAAGGCGAGAGCGGACTTGGGGCGCTATCTGTCCGATTTAGAGAAGAAAAAAGAATACCTGGATTATTTCTTGGAAAAATACAACGACGGGAAGTCCAAAGGCTTCTTTTGCCTTGCGATCAATCTCCTGCCGATAGAGGATATCGAGGATATCGCCGCGAACGCGAAAGAGAAAGAAAAGCCAGAGGGGCCTAGGACAGAATTCGTAAAGAGCTTGTTTCACGAGAAGGCAAGGAATAGGGGGATCGAGATCGCGTTACGAAAATAGAGAATCTTAGGAGAAAACGGCGATGATAAAAGCGGAAGATTCGCGCGAACGGCATCAGGGGCGAAGGGGTTTGCTGAGGCTCGCCGCCCTGGCGATTTTTTTGGCGCTGCTGAGCTCCTGCCAGGGAGAGCGCAGAACGATTAGCGTTTCGGGATTCGGGACGGTGACGTTCGTCCCCGATACGGTTTCATTTACGATTACGGTAAAAAACGTGAGCCCGACGCTGGAGGAGGCGACGGCGCTCACGAAGGAAGCCACCCAGCGGGTGGTGGAGCTATGCAAGAAGTACGGGATCGGCGACGAGGATATCGTCACTAGCTACGCGAATTCGGGCAAGGAATACGCCAATCAGTACGGCGAAGGAGAGCCGAAATTCCTGGGCTACGCATCTACGCAGAGTACGGCGGTTTCTTACCAGGATCTTCCTAAGTTCGAGGAGTTTTCCAGGGAGTTATTGGCTCTGGAGATTACGAGCCTCCATGACTTGTCGTTCAGCCATTCGAAATACTCGGATTACGCGTCCGAGGCCGATATGCTCGCGCTGGACGACGCTAAGCGGGCAGCGGAGAAGATCGCCGCGCGGATGAAGATCGGGCTCGGGGAAGTGCTGTCGGTGGCGTCGACCGGGAACTCGCCGGGCATGGAGTATGGGCGGGGCTACGAGACGCAGCTCATGGCCAAGGATATGGGAGGCGGGATAGCGCTTTCGCCGGGGATCCTCACGGCGACGAAGAGGGTCGACGTGGTGTTCGGGATACGGTGAATGATCACGATAGAAAAACTGAGCGAAGACAGGGTAGAAGCGGCCAAGGGACTGATACGCGAATACTTGGGCTGGATACAGGTAGACCTGTGCTTCCAACATGTGGACGAGGAATTGGAGCGCTTTCCCGAAAAATATAAAGAGCCCGACGGGGCTTTTTTCATAGCCAGGGACGGGGAGAGGGCGGTCGGCTGCGTGGGGTTGAAAAAGCTAGACGATCGGATTTGCGAAATGAAGCGGCTTTTCGTGCTGGACGAGTATAAGGGGCGGGGCGTCGGCAAGCGGCTGGTGGAGGCGATAATCCGGGAAGCTGAAAACAAGGGATACCTGCGCATGAGATTGGACACGCTGAAGCGGATGGACAAAGCGCTGAGGCTCTACAGAACGTTCGGTTTCAAGGAGATCGCGCAATACGTGGAGAATCCGATAGAGGACGCGGTGTTCCTGGAAAAGGAATTGAGACGCGAGGCGGAGGGGAAGGGCATAACCGCAAGAACCATCGACGAGGTTTTTAAAGGAGGCGCAGATGCGCGTTCTCAAGGAATTCCGCAATAGATTCGAAGCCGAGTCTTTCGCGCAGTTTTTGGACAATGAGAATATCCCCTACGTGATCCAGTCGGACGACGCGGGCGGACAGCGCCCCGCCGCCTTAACCGCCACGCTTTTGGTGAGCGAGGGCGATTTCGAGAGGGCGGCGGGGATTCTGGATTTAGGGCAAACGATAAAGCGATAAGAGAGGCTAAAGCCTAGGCGAAAGACCAGACGAAAGCCTAGGCGACGAGCGGCCCGCCATCTCGCGGGGCAAGCTCAAGGAGGTTCGCATGGAACAGGGCGAATCGGCAGGTTTTGAAAAAACAAAAAAAATCCGCAAGGGAGCGGGTAAGTGGTTCTTCATCCTATCGAGAGTCCTGGGCATCGGAATCGTTCTTTTTATAGGCTTGTTCGCGCTGGATGTCTTCCCGGAGGAGGGATTCTCCCTCGAGGCGCTGCCCGGGTTCATCGTTCACTTGATTCCATCCTTCGCGTTAATCATCGTGCTCCTGGTCGCGTGGCGATACGAACTGATAGGGTTCCTCCTCTACTTGGGCTCGGGCGTCCTGTACTACTTCCTGACCGGAGGAAAGGAGCATATCAGCGCGTACCTGGCGATCTCCGGCTCTTTGGCGCTCATCGGGACTCTTTTCCTTCTGGACTGGGTATACCAGCGGAGGGCGGGAAGCGCATAGGGAAAGGAAAGAGGGCCGATAGCCTGAATCTCAACGCTTTCCAAAATAGTACTTAAAAATACTCAAAGTTACTAAAAAATACTTGACAAGAAGCATAAATGCTCTTATTGTTCCTTTACTGATGAGTAAAAAGGAGCAATAAGGCTATGAACGCGACATTTTATTCGATAGAAGACCTGGCGGGAATTTTAAAACTGCACCCAAAGACTATCTTGCGGTTCATCCACGAAGGAAAGATCAAGGCCCAGAAAATCGGCCGATCATGGCGCGTAAGCCAGGAGTCGCTCAAGGAGTACTCGCATTCCGAGCTGGCCGCCCCAGCAAAGGCCGTCGAGCCGGTGGATTTCGGCAGTATCGGCGAGCGCATGAGAGTGTCGGCGGTAATCGAGATCGACGAACAAAATTCCGAAGAAGCTTCGAGGCTTTCCAATACGCTAATGGCGGCATTGAATTGCAAAGATCCCGCGTGGGGGAGTTCGCGTTTCGACTGGTTTTACTATCCCGAGACGAAGAAGGCGAAATATGTCCTCTACGGGACGCCGGCCTTCATAGGCGAGATAATGGTCATGTTCTCAAAGCTGGCGGGCGGCCAAGGGGCTGCGTCATGAACCAGGCTGTCTATAAATCAGAGGAGGGAAGAAGGCAGATCGAGGCGGCGTATAGGGCGCATCTTGACTCGCCCCTGGGCGCCAATCTCGCGAAGAGAACAGTAGAGACGGATCAAGGGAGTACTTTCGTGATCGAGAAAAGCGAGGCGGGAAAACCTCCTCTGGTGCTTCTGCACGGCTCGGTCTCGAATTCGGCTTCATGGCTGGGAGTGATTCCCTTATTCGCGGAGAGGTTCAGCGTGTACTGCCTGGATATTCCTGGTGAGCCGGGCTTGAGCAGCCAGGAGCGGCTTTCGCTGAAATCCGATTCCCCGGCGCGATGGCTGCGGGGCGCCTTGGATGCCTTGGGGCTGGAAAAGGCCGCCTTCCTAGGGATGAGCCTGGGAGGCTGGTACGCGCTGGATTTCGCGATTACCTACCCGGAGCGGGCGGGGGCGCTCTCGCTGATAAGCGCGGGCGGGATAGGACCCGAAAAGCCGGGATTTATCTTCAAAGCGATGTTCTTCCTGCTGCTGGGAAAGCGCGGGCAGCGGATGCTCAACAAGGCGATCTATCACAAGGTGGAGATGCCCGAGGAAATTCTCGAGTATCAGGCACTGGTGTCCAAGCATTTCAGGCCGGTGAACGAGGGTCTGCCGAGATTCTCGGACGAGGAGCTAAAAAGGCTGAGGATGCCCCTGCAGTATTTCGGCGGTGACAGGGACGCGCTCCTGGACGCGAAGGCTTCGGTGGAGCGGCTTTCGGCTTTGCTGCCTCAGGCGGAGGCGCATTTGCTGGAGGACACGGGGCACGCTATCATAGACAAGTTCGGCGATGCGAAGGAATTTTTGACCAAAACCTGGGGGTTCGATGGAAAGCAAGCATGAGGAGTACACGTCGATAAACGCCCGTTTCGTGGATTCCTGGGTGGAGGCGGGCTGGGAATGGGGCCAGCCCATAGACCATGAAACCTTTCTGAGGGCAAGAGCCGGAGATTGGTCAGTCGTGCTGACGCCGACGATCCCCGTGCCGCGGCGGGAGGGTTACGAGGTCGAAATCGTGAAAGCCGACATGACCAAGGTATTTCCCTTCGCCGACGAGTCTTTCGATTTGATATTCCACCCGGTTTCGAACTGCTACGTGAGGGACGTGCTCCATGTCTGGAGGGAGTGTTCCAGGGTTTTGCGGCGGAAAGGCGCGCTGCTGGCGGGGCTGGATAACGGGATCAACTACCTTTTCGACGATGACGAGACGAAAATCGTGCATAGCCTGCCCTTCGATCCGCTCTCCAATCCCGATCTATACGAAGAATGCATTCGGGACGGTTGGGGAATTCAGTTTTCGCATTCGATAGAAGAGCAGGTCGGCGGACAGCTGATGGCTGGTTTCAGGTTGACCGATATTTTCCAGGATTATAATTCCGTCGGCAATCTCAAGGACCGAGGCGTGCCGACCTTCTACGCCACGAGGGCGGTGAAGGAGTGACTGCCTAGGCTGACCGGGCATCGGACTGTCTTTTTAGACCGATTGGCCTGGATCGGGGCTGGGGTCGAGGTTCCCGGGGACGTTGGAAAGGCCTGCGGATATCAGCTTTCTTCTGCCCAACACGACGAGTGCGGTGAGAAGCATGGCGGAGCCGGTGCCTATGAGCAGAATTTCTATGCTTATTTTATCCGCCAGGGGGCCGAAAATCAGCATGCCCAGGGGCATCAGGGACGAGGAGATCATGGTCATGACGCTGAAGACCCTGCCCATGAAGGATTCTTCGACATGGGTTTGGATCATGACCATGGACGGGGTGTTGTAATAGGGCATGGAAACGCCGAATACGCCCATCACTAAAAGATAGAGCCAAAATCGGCCCGTCAGGCCAAGAGCTATAGTGCAGAGGGCCATGAGGATGTTCGAGGCGACCATGGTCCGCATTTTATTCTTGAATCCTCCCCAGAGCGAAATCAGCAGGCCGCCGGCCATCATGCCCACAGAAAAAAACATTTCAATGGCGGTGAGCCGCCATACTTCCTCGCCGAAGCGCCGGGCCGTCTGCAGGGGCGTGAGCAGGGCCGCGGGGGTGACGAGTATGAGGAAGGTGCCGACGTAAAAGAAGAATCCGACGAGAAAGCGATGTTCCTTTATGTAGCGAAAACCGTCAGCCATGTCTTTGAAATAGGGAACAGCTCGGCCTTCGGGCGTTTTGGCCCGAAGGGCTTTGGCGTGGGGCGCGATACGCAAAAAGCCGCCGAGAAGCGCGATGGCCAGGGCGGCGGTCGCCGCGTCGATGAAGAAGATGGCTTCGATCTTCATAAAGGAGAAAAGAAGCCCCGAAAGAAGGGGCGCGGCGAAGCTTAGGGCTGACTGGACGCTGCCGTTTATCCCGTGGACCTTCGTCAGGGATTCCTGGGGCACCATCTGGGGTAGAATAGCTCCTACCGCGGGCTGCTGGATGGCCGCGCCGAAGGCGCGCACGGCGGCGACGATGAGCATGAGGGGGTATGAGCGGTTTCCCGAAAGGAAAACGATCGCCATGAAAAGCGTTACGCCCGCGATGAGGGCGTCGGCGAGGATGATGAGTTTCTTGCGGTCGTAGCGGTCGGCCCAGACGCCGGCGAAGGGAGAGAGGAAGAAGGTAGGCAAAAATCCGCAGATGATGTAAAGGGTCATCATGAGGCCGGATTTGGTTTCGAGGGTGATATGCCAGAGGAGGGCGTACTGGACCAGGGCGGAGCCGAGGAGGGAAAGGGCTTGGCTTGAAAGGAAAATCGCGGTGTTTTTTTTCCAGGACTTACGGGAATCTTGAACGGCGGGCAATGGCGTTGGCACTGACCCGGACTTTTGCGCGGCCTCAGGCGAATCGGCCGGCGCGGGCGCGGACGAATCGGGGGGGGCGATTGAATCGGGGGGCGCGGGCGCGGACAAATCGGGGGGCGCGGGCGATAGGGCAGGTTCAGGCATGGGATCGAAGATACTATGTCCGCAAGAGCTTCGGCAATCGCTCGCTTAATTTTAAGCGGCGATGCTATATTCAATAGCGATGATTAAACCTAGACTAGAGAAACCTTAGGAACGCAACGTGAAGAGCATGGAGCCGAAATGGTAAGGAATAAACGCGCAGGGAACGGCAGGGACGAGGTCGTGACCGGGGTTTCCCTCGTGGGCATGAAATCATTGAAAGAGATCGAAGATTATATAGGCGAATTCGGTTCGGTAGCCCGATTCGAGCTTTCGTACCAGATGAGCGCCGAGTTTCTAGCCCAGGCAGCCCCGCTGATACGAGACAGGGTCGTATCGGCCCACGCCTGTTGCCCTTCCACGGAGTTTTTCCCCAATCTGGCCAGCGCGGATCCCGCGGTCGTGGGCCAGAGCGTGTCCGACATGGAGGCTACCTTGGAGACGGCCTTGGAGTACGGAGCGGAAATCGTGGTGCTCCACGCTGGGTACGTCACTGACCTGGCCATGCCTTCGTCGTACGCGGCCAGGAAGCCGATACTGTCCAGACCAGAATTCGTCAAGGATATAAGGCATGCGGAAGGAGCAATCTGCGGGCCTGAATACCGGCTGAGTCCTGGGTACATCCCTTATGCCGAAAGGGCAAAAGAACGGTTAGTCGCCCTGGCGCGGCGCTATGCCCGGGAGGGCGTCAGGCTGGCTGTTGAGAATCTCAATCCCAGGGTGGGGTATTTGTTCCACAGCCCCGAGGAGATGCTGGAGCTGGCAGCCTTGGATCCGGATCTGTGGCTCTGCCTGGACGTGGGGCATCTCTATATTACTTCTTTCGCCTTCGGTTTCGATTATTTGGAAGGCTTGAGGACGATAGCGGGGAGCGGCAAGGTGGCGAGCTGCCATCTCCACGCGAATTTATCAGGCCCGGGACGATACAGGGACGATCATCTCAGTTTGGATCAGCAGGGTTTTCCTCTGGAAGAAGTCCTGGGGATAGTCGCCGCCTCGGGAGCGAACTTGATCGTGGAGGCTGTGGAGGAGCTGGCTGGGAATACGCGCATCGTGAGGAAGGCGGTCGAGGATTTTATCCGCGGCGCGCGCCCTTTGGAAAATGCCGAAGAGGATCACACCGATCCCGCGGTGAGCGGGCGCCATGCGCAAACCGAAGAAAAGGACTCCGAGGGAAGGGCGCGGCTTGTGCGAAGGGCGGAAGAGGCGACCGCGAAGAGCGGTCGCCTTAAGCAGCCGTCCGGCGCCGGCGGGGCTGAGATCGAACAAAAGGCCGGGACGGGACGAGGCGCTTTATGACCTACGCGGAGCTGACGAGAGATTTGCCTGAAGCCTTGAAGCAGGATTTGAACTTGGGAATGTTCAAGGCTTACGACATACGGACAAAGAGTTCGCGGCTGACCGGCGAACTTATCCGGAGACTGGTGGCGGCCATAGGACGCTATTCGCTGGAGGCGCTGGGCACCAGGCGGGTACTCCTGGGAAGGGATGGGAGGATAGCGGCGCCCCCCATTATGGAAGCGGCATTGGAGTTGCTTCCGGGCATGGGAATAGACGTTTTGGTGAACCCACTTCCGATTTCGACCTGTCAGTTCTATTTCAGCCACATGAGGAATCCGGACTGCGCCGCGATGATGCTCACCGCCAGCCACAATCCCGGGGAGTATATCGGCTTGAAGCTTATGGCTCCGGGGATGAAGACCTTGGCCATGGATTCGGGGCCGGCAGGGGGGATTACGGGGATTCTGGCTTATTATCTGGAAGGGGCTCAGGGAACGGGCGGCCGGGGGCGGGGGGTCGGGGCATTCGCGGAGGGCGGGCTCGGGCGAGGATATGGATTTCCCGCGGAGGACGGCCAAGGGCAGCCTTCAGGGGCTTCTTGGGCTGGCGGCCAGTCTCAGCGAGCCTGGCCTCTTGCGACAGGCGCCAGGAGGCAGCGCGGGAAGGTGGAGGTGCGGCATTACCTTGAGCCTTTTATAGAGTATTCACTGCGGCTGGCGGGAGTCGGCAAGGACAGGCTGGCCGGGCTGCCGATACTGGGCGATTTCCTGGGCGGGACGGCGGGGACGGAGGTAGCCGAGGCTTTCGGGTATGCGGGGGCGGACCTGAGGATGCGCAACCTGGTGCCCGACGGGCGTTTTCCCGTAGGCGACCCCAACCCGGGGGTGGCGAAGAGTATTCGGGGAAGCCGCGAAATGTTGGCCGGGGGAGGGTATCTTTGCGGGATATGCTTCGACGGGGACGGGGACAGGATGGATTTGCTGGACTCCCGGGGCGAGCAGCTCACGCCGAGTTTCAACCTTTCGGTGCTATTGCCGGAAATAATGGAAATTTTCAAGGGCGCTCACGCGAAGGGGGTCTTCGGCGCGAACGCGCCATGGCGACCGCGGATCTACGCGGATGTCAAGACAAATCCCCTGGCGCTCCAGGCCCAAGCGAAGCAGGGACTGGACGTCGCGATCATCCGCAACGGACATTCTTTTATCAAAGAGGCGCTCAGGGAGGGTTTTGCCCGGCAATACCTGGCCGCGTCGGAGGAGTCGGCCCATTATTACATGAATTTCCCGCTGGATTTAGACGATTTCGGGTCAGGCTTCGCGGCGACGGAGAACACGCTTTTCTTCAGCCTGCTCAGCGCCAGGATCTGGGCTGAGCATCCGGAGCGCTACGAGAAGGCTATAGCGGACCAGTCGGCTTTGGCGCGGCAGCGGGAATGGCCTTGCCATTTCAAGGACGAAACTATGCTGGAGCGGAGCCTGGCTGAGGTGGAAAGCGAGTTTGGCCGCAAGGGTCTTTTGATCATGAAGAGGATGGAGGACGGCCGGAGCCTGGACGCGACCCTGATGCGAAGCGGTTTGCCTGAGTTCGTGGACAAGGACAGCGATTTGACCGCCCCCTGGTACCAGGTTGCCCAGCGCAATACGAGGTCCGAGGAGGGCATAGCCCGCTGGGAGGTCGTGGCGAACTCCGAGAGGGAGTGCCGCGATGCGGTGGCTTTGATACGGGGCGTAACCGACCGCTATGTGGGAGAGGGGCTGGCAGAGTATCTATGAATCGCCGCGTTTTTGAATTAAAAAGGGCGCTTCCGGAAGGGGAGCGCCCTTTTTTTGGGGGAAATGAATAGGCCGCGCCGGGCCGGCCGGGGCCGGAGGGGCCTGACCGGCCCGGCGCCTGAGATTATTGCTCTGGCCGAGGCGAGGGCCGGGCCGGCGCGGCTTGGCGCGGGACAGGCCGCGCCGGGCTATATCAGCGGCTTTTCAGGATAAGGCTCGCCGCGGGCTGGTCCAGCATAAGGTAGCAGTCGGGGTGGCGGCGCAAGACGGAGCAGGGCGCGGCCGGCGATATGGGAGCGTTGAGGGCCATCTCGACCGCCGCAGCCTTTCGCTGGTCGGGTACCGAGCAGACTATCATGGCTGACTTGAGGATCTGCCGAATGCTCATGGATACCGCCTGCCTGGGCACGTCCGCGAGGCCGTTGAACCAGCCTTCGCCTACCTGCTGCAGCCTGCATTTTTCGTCCAGGTCGACGACGATATAAGGCGCTTCGGTCTCGAAATCGGCGGGAGGGTCGTTGAAGGCGATGTGTCCGTTCTCGCCGATTCCTATGAAAGCCACGTCGATCGGCTGCTTCTTTATCCGCTCGGAGAGCCTGGCGAGCTCGGCCTTGAGATCGGCGGCGTCGGCGGCAACGTAGACGAATTCCTTGAGGGCGGGGATTTTTTCGGCGAAACGTTCACGCAGATATTTCCTGAAGCTCGCCTTGTGGGTGTCGCTCATGCCGACATACTCGTCCAGGTGGAAGCAGGTTACCTTGCCCCAGTCGATGCCCGGCTGCTTGATAAGGCTCGCGAGGGTGGAGAATTGGCTGGCCCCGGTCGCGAGGATGATGTTTGCCGCGCCCCTGGCGGCGATAGCCTTGCGGATGGCGGCGGCGCCCAGCTCGGCGGCCCTGGCGCCCATTATCTCTACGGTTTCATAGATGCAGGTATTCATCGCGTGTCGTACCTCCGGATGGTTCTATCCCGATTATCCCGGCATTCGCCATAAATGTAAATCCGGGTTCCGGCATTTGTCCCGGCGGTACTTCCCCGCAACCTTCATTTTTCTTGCTTCCTTACCCCACCCGTGCTACACTTTTTCCGTATCGATTCTACACAGCAGGGATCGAGCCGTTCTTGACCGATCCAAAAGGAGGAAGTTTTGAAGAAATTCATAATCGCGCTGCTGATCTGTTCAATGATCGTCGGAGTCGCTTTCGCGCAGGCTTCTAAGCAAACGAGGGCCCTTATAATCTGGAGCGCGGCAGCCGAAGACGAAGCACAGGCCCTGGTGGCCAAGTTCAACGAGAAGTATCCGGACATCAAGGTAAGCGTAATCAGGGCAGGTTCGGGGGAGCTTTTAACTAGGCTGAACGCCGAGCAGCCCAAGCCTCAGGGAGATATTCTCCTCGGGATCGCCAAGGAATCCTTCGACGGCGCCTACGATCTGTTCAGGGCTTACAAGTCGGTGAACCACAACTACCTGGGCGCCGGCGTGAAGGATGTCGCCGCGGTTCCCAAGTACTACGGATTCTCCATGCCGCTGCAAGCCTTCATGGTCAACACCAAGCTGCTCAAGGAAGCGGACTATCCGCGCAAGTGGACGGACCTGGTCGATCCCAAATACAAGGGCGAGATTATCCTGGCCAACCCCGCGCTCTCCGGCTCGGCTTACGCGCAGCTGTACATGACCTACAAGCTCTACGGCGAGGATTTCGCCAAGAAGCTGGCCAAGGCGGCTACCTTTACCGCCAGTTCCACGGTGGGTCCGGAGTCGGTGGCCAGGGGCGAATACGCCATCACCGCCACGGGCGAGGGCAACATCGCCAAATACATAGGCGAGGGAGCCCCCGTGACCTTCGTGTATCCAGAGGACGGAACCGGCGCCCGCTTCGACGCCAGCGGCATCATCGCCAACGGTCCCAATCCCAGGTCCGCGGAGCTGTGGATGGATTTCGTAACCTCGAAAGAGGCGTACACGATTATCCTGAACACCAGGAACCGCCGAGTCGTGGTCACCGATCTGCCCGGCCCGAAGTACCTGCCGGCATTGGGGAAAATCAAGCTCATACCCTACGACGCAATCGAGGCCGCCGAAATCAGAGAGGACCTGAGCAGCAAATTCTCCGACTGGATGATGTGATTCCAGCGATTCCGCCGACCGGGGAACTTCGGTAACCGAGGTATTTCTCGGCCGGCATCCCTGTTCGACCTTAGCCCCGCGGAGCTTGAGCCCGCGGGGCATTTGTTCTATTAACCAATACCCGTGAGGATGCTAATGAGTCTCGATCTGAATTACCGCGAAGTGAGCAAAGTATTCGGCGCCGGTGGGAAAAATCCCGTCGAAGCGCTTAAAAAGGTATCGTTTACCATCAAGCCCGGCGAGCTTTTCTGCCTGCTCGGCCCTTCGGGCTGCGGCAAAACTACGCTGCTCCGCAGCACAGCAGGCTTGGAGAGCATAACCAGCGGCCAAATTTTCTACGGCGGCAGGGACATGACTAGCATACCTCCCTTCAGGCGCAATATCGGCATGGTGTTCCAAAGCTTCGCCCTCTATCCGCACATGAACATTTACGAAAACGTGGCCTACGGGCTGCGGGTGCGAAAAACGCCCGAGGCCGAGGTGAGGCGCAAGGTCGGCGAAGTAATGGAGCTCGTGGGACTCACCGAGGAATTGAAGCGCAACCCGAGTCCGGCGGGACTCTCGGGGGGGCAGCAGCAGCGGGTGGCGATCGCCCGGGCGCTGGTCTACGACCCTGACCTTCTTCTGCTGGACGAGCCTTTGGCCAACCTGGACGCTAAGCTGCGTCGCTATATGAGAGCGGAGATCAGGCGAATACAGAAGGCGACGAACATCACGACGATTTTCGTTACCCACGACCAGGAAGAAGCGATGGCGGTAGGAGACAGGCTGGCGGTGATGCGCCGGGGGATCGTGGAGCAGATCGGCAGCTCGGACGAGCTGTACAACAAGCCGAACAGCGCTTTCGTGGCGAACTTTATTGGCAAGATGAACTTTTTCAAGGCAGAGCTTAAGGCTTGGGGCGGAGACGCGGCCAGGGCGAGGCTGATCGGACCGGATTTCGAGATCGAGGCGGGGAACGGAAGGAACCACCTCCCCGAAGAGACCGCCGCGGGATGCCGGATACTCGTTGGGGCCAGGCCGGAACAGCTTTCGGTGGCCGTGGGCGGGAGCGAGGGCTCGATCGGGGGCAAAGTGAACATAATCCAGCACCTGGGCCAGTTCGTCCGCTACGAGGTGAGCGTCGATTCCGCGATTTCCGCCCAGCCTTTCGAGGTGGACATGCCGGGCCTGGTCGCCGGGATCGCCGAGGGCGACGATGTGCACGTTAGCATCAAGAAAGGCCTGGCTTCGTTCTACCTGCCCGAGGAAGGAAAAAGCGAATGAAAGGACGAAACCTGGACAGCTCGATCTCCCAGGGGCAGCAAAGGGGTTTCAAAAAATTCCTTCAAAAAGACCTGACGCCCTACCTCGTTTTTTTGATTCCGATGGCGTTTCTCTGCGTCTTCCTGTTCTGGCCCCTGGTGACGACCTTTCTCCGCGCCTTCATGAAGTCGGGCAATAAGTTCGACATAGGATCCCTAGGGATATCGGGCTTCGAAAAATTCTTCACCTCCGCCCTCTACCAAAGAAGCTTGAAAAACTCCTTCATCGTAGGCATTTCCGTGACAGTCTGCTCACTGCTCATCGGCGTCCCGATGGGGTATTTCGTGGCCAGGGTAAAGATCCCGGGCAAGTCGCTCCTGCTCTCCCTTGGGATTCTTCCGGTAATCATGCCATCGTTCATCGGGGCTTTCAGCTGGATTATCCTGCTGGGCAGGCAGGGCGTGCTTCGGTATTTCATAAATATCGCCCTGGCTCCCTTGGGTTTGGAGCTACCGCCTATCTACGGCATGTTCGGCATGATTTTCTGCATGAGCCTGACCTATTATCCCTTCG
>CAYVOD010000033.1:0-9374 GCA_964453055.1 uncultured Treponema sp.
GAGGAGATGGGCCACGCCTATTCGGAGATCGTGAACGAATCCGTGATCGAGGCGGTGGACTCCCTCAACCCCTTCATGCATTTCAAGGGCGTTTCCTTCATGGTGGACAACTGTTCCATAACCGCCCGGCTGGGAAGCCGCAAGTGGGCGCCTCGCTACGATTATCTCTACATGCAGCAGTCGGCCCCCGTGTGGGCCGCCGGCAAGGGCGAGGACCAGGGGCTCTGGAAGAAGTTCCTGGAGCACCCGGTGCACAAGGCCCTGGCCACCGCGTCCTCAATGCGCCCGAGCGTGGACATCGCAGTAGGCGGCTGAAAGCTTCCCAAGGCAATTTGTATTGACTGATGGCGCGGCTCTCTTTATAGTGACATCGGCTTGACCGCCCCTGTCGTGGACGGCGAGCCGCGCCGATTTTAAACGCAGCCATCGCTCGAATCATTTTTAAAAGCAGGATTATTGCCCCGTGCGACCTTTTTTCGGTCCTAAAGCCGCAAACTCCCAGAGGCGGGCCAAGGAATTATCGGCCTGGCCCCTGTACGCCCAGGTATTTTCCATCGCTGCGCCCGTCGTGGTGGAACTGATCCTCACTTCCCTCACCCAGACGGTGGATATCATCATGGTAGGCAAGCTGGGCGCCCACGCCATATCGGCGGTGGGGGTCACCAACCAGCCCCGGTTCATAATGCTGGCCAGCTTCGTGGCGCTCAATGTCGGAACCACGGCCCTGGTAGCGCGGTTCAAAGGCCAGGGCAACAAGAAAGACGCCGAACTCGTCACCGGGCAAACGGTCATGCTGTCCATCGGCCTGGCGTTCTTCCTTTCCGTGCTCGGCGTGGTTTTCGCCAAGCCCATGGTCCGGGTAATCGGCGCGGGGCCTGATATACTGGACGAAGCCAGCGCCTACTTCCGGATACTCATGTTCGGGTTCATTCCCACAGCCTTGCCGATTTCCATTTCCGCCCTTCTGCGAGGCGTGGGGGATACCAAGCTCGCGATGAAATACAATATAACCGCGAACCTGGTCAACATCGTCTTCAACTATCTCCTGATCTACGGAAAATTCGGCTTTCCCCGGCTCGAGGTGCGCGGCGCCGCCATCGCGTCGGTAATAGGCTACACGGTAGCCTGCGCCATGGCAGTCTGGGCTATCCTGGGGAGCCCGTTTCGAAAACCGGGCAAGGCCGCGTCGGAGTTCATCGAACTCCACTTTACCCGGTGGAATTTCCTCCCGAACCTTCCCATGCTCGGCCGGATATTCAGGATCGGCCTTCCTTCGGCGGTCGAGCAGTTCGTCCTAAGGCTTGGACTGGTCCTGTATACCATCACCATCACATCCTTGGGCACGACGGTTTTCGCGGCCCACCAGGTTGTGCTGTCGATACTGAACATGTCCTTCGTCAACGGGCAGGCCTTCGGAATCGCAGCGACCAGCCTGACCGGCCAGTCCCTCGGCCGGGCCCGCCCCGACAGGGCCCGGCGAGCCTCGGCGGCCTGCCAAAAAGCGGGAGCACTCATTTCGACAGTCATGGGCGTTCTCATGTTCATATTCAGAAGGCCGCTGGTCGGGCTCTTTTCGAGCGAGGCGGAGATACTCGCCCTGGGCGCCGGGATAATGATTTTCGCTGCCCTCATCCAGCCTTTCCAATCTTCATTTCAGATCTATGCCGGGGCGCTTCGGGGGGCCGGAGATTCCCTCTTCCCGGCCATAACGTTGGGGATCGGAATCCTCGGGATCAGGCCGCTGTTTTCCCAAATATTCATCCAGCAATTCGGCATGGGACTCTATGGGGCATGGAGCGCCTTGATGATCGATCAGGTTTTCAGGTTTTTCATCATACAAATCAGATACCGCCGGGGAAGATGGGTCTCGATAAAGGTATGAAGCTTGCGCGGCCTTCGCCGCGCATATATCATCAGGCCATGGCGAAGACGCACGCGGTCAAGCTGCTCTGCTTCAATCTTGCCACCCGGGGTATCACGATACTGCGTCAAAAGTTGCCCACCCTCCTTCCCGGCAAGGGGAGCCTCAAGCTGCTTCCCTCGGAACTGGAAGTGCAGAAGGCCTCCAAGCCTCTCATCGTGACCGACGCCAGCCTTATAAGGGTAGGGCTTGTTTCCAGACTCGCCGCGATTCTCTCCGAAAGCTCCGTTCCCTTCGCCATATTCGACGGCGTCCTGCCAGATCCGAGCTTCGATGTCTGCGAGCACGGGCTCGCGGTGCTCAAGGAAAACGGCTGCGATTCGGTCATAGCCTTCGGCGGCGGTTCGGTGATCGACGCGGCGAAGATAATACGGATGGCCGCGACTCACAAGAAACCGGCGAGCTCCTTCAGTGGGCTCCTCCCCTGCAGGAACTCCGGGCTGCCCTTCATCTGCGTTCCCACCACCGCTGGATCGGGCAGCGAGGCAACGGCTTTCGCCGTGATCGCCGACAAGAAGCGGCATCGCACAATTACCGTCCTGGACCCTCGCCTGCCCCCGGACAGCGCGATCCTCGATCCCGAGCTCTGCGTGGGGCTTTCCCCGGCGATGACGGCTGCCGCGGGCATAGAAGCCCTTACTCATGTCGTGGAGGCGTACACCAATACGCTCCACTATTCGGACGTAGAAATGCAGGCGCTGGAAGCCACGAGGCTGATTTTCGCCAATCTGCGGCGGGCCTACGCCCGCGGCGACGACCTCGAAGCACGGGAATCCATGCTCAAGGCCTCGCATCTCGCCGGAAGGGCTTTCACCAGGGGATTCCCGGGCTATATGCACGCCGTCGCCCATCGTTTCGGCGAACGGTACAACGTACCCCAGGGACTGGCCAACGCCGTTGTCTTGCCGCATTTTATCGATTTATACCGCGAGACCCTGCCCGAGCGGCTCGCCGATTTGGCCGCGGCGGCGGGCCTGGGGGCCGGGGCCGCCGAAGCCGATCCGGACGAGTTGGCCGCTTCCTTCGTCGAAGCCGTGCGGCGGCTGAGCGGGGATTTGGGGATTCCGGAAAGGGCGGAGTTCCTGAAGGGGGAGGATATTCCGGGGATCGCCGCCGCGGCGCTCAAGGAGGCGCATGGAACGCCCTATCCGCTGCCGATCATACTCGACGCTTCCGGACTGGAAGAAGTCATACGCTCGATGTTACCTAGCCCGGAATAGGGCAAGACCATTCACCTTGGTTCGGCCGCGCGAGATTTTACGCAAGGAAGGCGATAAATGAGAAGAAGCGAACGGGAAGTGCGCGACAAAGAAGCGTTGCGCGATATCATCGAATCCTGCGATGTCTGCAGGATCGCGTTCCGCACCGACGGCGCCCCTTACATAGTACCTTTGAGTTTCGGCTTCGATTGGGAAGATAAGCTCGAACTCTACTTCCATTGCGCGCCGGAGGGAAGGAAAATCGAGCTCATGCGTTCCTGCGGCCTCGTGGGATTCGAGATGGACACAGGCCAGGACCTCATCAAGCATGAAATCGCGTGCAACTGGTCCACCCGATATAGAAGCCTCATCGGAACCGGTAGGCTCGGGCTTGTCGAAACACCGGAAAAGAAAACGCTATGCCTCGATCGCATAATGCGCCATAACGGCTTCGAAGGCCCCGCGGGCGCCTACGATCCGGCGGTGCTGCGAAAAACCGCCGTATTGAGGCTGGATGTGGTCACGCTAAGCGGAAAGGAAAGGCGATAGCCGCTTCTGGGCGAAATAGCTATACTCTGCTCTCAAGGCAATCCGAACTCATCGTAAAGGACATTTAGGCGGACCGATGGAAAAAATAGCGTTGCGCTTTCTCAAGCTACTGCTTGGCCTGTTTCTCTACGCCCTGGGCATCGCGCTCACCATCCAGGCGAATATCGGCTACGGCCCCTGGGAGGTCTTCCACGTAGGGCTGAGCGCGGTCACCGGCTTAAGCATAGGTGGCGCGAGCATCATCGTCGGCCTGGTCATCGTTTTCATCACCCTTCTCATGGGAGAAAAGATCGGCCTCGGCACCTTGCTCAACATGGTCCTCATAGGATTGTTTCTCGATCTGCTTCTGGCTTCCGGGCTGATACCCAGGATCGAAAATGTTTTTGTCGGAATAATTGCGTTGATAATCGGTCTTTACACCATTTCTCTTGGATCGTTTTTCTATATCGGCTCAGGCTTTGGGGCGGGCCCCAGGGACAGCCTCATGGTCGCCTTGACCCGAAGGCTCCGCTGGCCGATTGGACTGATCCGGAGCCTGATCGAATTGACGGCGACTATTCTCGGCTGGACCCTCGGCGGCATGGTGGGGATCGGCACGCTGATATCAGGCTTCGCCATAGGTTTCTGCGTGCAGAGCACATTTAGGCTGCTGAAGTTCGATCCTACGCGAATACGTCATTCCTCACTCGGCGAAAGTTTTGCGGAGCTCAAAGAAGCATCGAGCAAAAAATAGATGTTTCTTTCGTAAAAAGCCTGCTACTCAAAGATATCTTATTCAATATTTCTTCTTAGTTTCGGCTTATGTTGTAGCCTTCAAGACGATGCTATATACTCCCTGGCGAAGGGAGGCCATGCCATGCGGGAGATCGAGCAGAGAAAAAGCGTTCGTAAGTATAAAGCCCAGGCGGTCGAAAAGGCGAAACTGGAGGCTGTCATGGAGAGCGCGAGACTGGCTCCTTCGGGACATAACAAGCAGCCCTGGCATTTCATCATCGTCGCCGATGCGGGGAGAAGGGAAGACATCGCCGAGATCTCGAGGAATCAAAGCTGGATGGCCTCGGCCCCGATCCATATCGTTTGCGTCGCCGATATCCGGGCCAGGGTGCAGAGTCTTGAGCCCATTTATGTGGACGAAGAGAGCCCTAGTTTCGAGCTCAAGCGGGTGATCCGGGACACCGCCATCGCGACGAGCCATATTCTCCTTGAAGCCCGGCATCAGGGATTGGATACTTGCTGGGTCGGTTATTACGATCAAAAGGATCTGCGGCCGCTGCTAGGCATACCCGAGGATAAATTCGTCATCGGCGTGATAACCCTCGGATACGCCGACGAAGTGCCGACGCCGAGGCCGCGGAAGCGCATAGAGGAGATTCTGCATTACGAACGCTGGTAGACCCTTGAGGAGAACTGGCGAAGTGATGCATTCAGTCAGAATCAGGCGGAGTGGCGAGTGTAATAAAAACATGGAGGGAACGAATGAAACGAAAAAGCTTTACCGCCCCTGACGCCGTATCGGTAGGGCCTTATTCCCACGCGGTTGAAGCAGGCGGTTTCGTCTACCTATCAGGGCAGACTCCCGTGAATCCCATAACCGGGAAGCTGGCCGAGGGGGATATTGGCGCGCAAACCGCCCAGGTCTTCGCGAACCTGTTCGCCGTGTTGAAAGCCGCAGGCCTGTCCCGGGACGATGTGGTCAAGGCGAATGTCTTTCTCGCCGATATGGGCGATTTCAAGGGCATGAATGAAGTATACGCCAAACAGTTTTCAGAGCCCTATCCGGCCCGATCGACCATCGGCGTTAAGGAACTGCCCCTGGGAGCCATGGTGGAGATAGAACTGATCGCGAAACGACCTTGACGCTTTTTTTTATGGCGGACATCGGAAGTTCGGAGGTGTGATGCTTTGAAGTTGCGCGACGCGTATGACAATCTGATGTTCGACCTTGACGGGACGTTGACCGATTCAAAGCCGGGATTGGTCAACGCAGTGGACTACTCGGTGCGGAAGATGGGGATGGAGCCCTTGCCCCGGGCGGTGGTGGATAAATTTCTCGGTCCGCCGCTTTTCGGTTCCTTCGAAAAACACTGCGGCATGGACATGGCGAGCGCCAGGACGGCGGTCGCTTACTTCAGGGAATATTACGGCGACAAGGGCATATTCGAGAACGAGCCCTACGCGGGCATAAGGGAATTGCTTGGTCTTTTGAAAGCGTCGGGGAAGCGGCTTTACGTGGCGACTTCAAAACCCACGGTCACCGCGCTGCAGGTCTGCGCCCGTTTCGATATCGAAGGTTACTTCGAGGAAATCCTCGGAAGCGAGATGGACGGCAGCATCATAGAGAAGGCCGACATAATCGGCATCCTAATCTCCAGGCATCGGCTGAACCGGGGCCGAACGCTTATGATCGGGGACAGGGAGAACGACATAGCCGGCGGGCGCGAAAACAACCTTGCCACGGTGGCTGTGGGGTACGGATACGGTTGCGAAGAAGAGTTGAGCCGCTCGGGCGCGACGTATTACGCCAAGACGATCAGCGATCTCGGAGACCTTCTACTTTACTGAGATTGTAATCGCCCAACGCCGCTTCGTACGCGATCATCGCCTTCTTGCGCTCGAGCCCCCACTTGAAGCCTCCCAGGCGGCCGTCCGCCCGCAGAGCCCTATGGCAGGGCACGAGATATCCTATCGAATTGGATGCCAGGGCGCTCCCCGCCGCCCTGGCCGCGCCGGGGAAGCCGGCCTGCGCGGCGAGCCAGGCATAGGATACGAGGCAGGACTCAGGGACGGCCAGCAGGCCGCGCCAGATCCTTAACTGGAAATCGCTGCCTCTCAAGTGGAGCAGGAGGGGGGAATTCGAATCCCGGGAAAAAACGTCCTTGAGCAGGGTTTCGGCCAGGCTCTGGTCCTGGAGACAGGAGACCCCGGGCCATCGGCGCAGCATGAAAGCCCGCGCGGCCGTATTTCCCGCCGCTTCGGGGGAATCCAGAAAATCTAGGGAGAGGATGCCCTTGGGGCCGACTTCGATGCGGCAAAGCCCGAATGGGCTATCCGAAAATCCAAAACGGATTTCTCGGATTGCCGTCTCTGGCGCCGGTTTACGCTTGCCGAGGAGCTCTTCATGTATGGAGAGCCTATCGAGCCACAAGGGGCCCGGATCCTTGCCATGAGACTCGAAATGGAGCAGGGACCGCGATTTTCCCATCGAGCGGATCAGGCTTGGCGGATCGAGGTATGTCATTCGGTATTTCCTAGGGCTGAAATCGCGTTCCTCTACGGGTCGCGGGATTATGTGAAATTTTTCCTCGGTTCACCGAAGATAATACGATGCCCGGAGTTCGAAGGCTAGACAGAACATCGGCGATACCTGCTCTGGTTGAGTCCGGGCGAAACTTGCGGGTTTCAGGCTGCGGCAGTATCCTGAGCCGAGCCGTTGTATTTTGCCGAATACTTCCTGCCGGGGGAGAAGAATGGTGAGAGCGCGACATGGAACTCTGATGGCTTTGCTCCTGTCGTCGATGGCCGCGGGATTCCTCGGAGCCCAGGACTATGATATCCGCCTTATCGTAAAAGGCTTGCGCCGGGGTCAAGGGAAGCTTTACGTAGCCGTGTACGACAGCGAAGAAGGCTTCAATGCGGGGAAAACTTTTATCGGTTTGATCCTCGATCCGGAAGGCGATACGGTGGAAACGACCCTGCGGTTGCCCGAAGGGTATTACGTCTTTTCGATGTTTCAGGATATGAACGGCAACGGAATATTGGACAAAGGCTTTCTCGGCATACCGAAAGAGCCGATAGGCTTGAGCAGATTCGATACGATGGGAATTCCCGGAGGCTTCGACAAGCATAAGGTTTGGCTAGGGCCGACGAAGAATTCTATCGCGATAAGGCTTATCGCCTTTTGAGTGACGGCCTTTATTACAGGTAGGGAGAAAATAAATGAGCGTTCCAAAGGGCGGCCGAGTCCTGCCCGTTTTGGCCGTCTTGTCGGCCACCGCTATCTGCGCATCCAGCGGATTGTTCATAAAAGGCTTGCCCTTTTCCAGCTTTGCCATGACTAGCCTGCGCATGACTACTCCCTTCCTCCTGGCCCTGCCCCTGGCTTGGCGGCACGGCGTGGTCTTCGGGAAACCGGGAATGCGGAGAAAACTTTTCATAGCCAGCGCCCTGAACGGATTCAGGATGCTGCTTTTCGTCATCGCTTTCAAGCTGACAAGCATGGGCAACGCCATCGTGCTCCTGTACCTTTGGCCCGTCTTCGCACTTCTGGTGGAAAGCGTCAAGGGGAAAAAACCCCTTGGGCTTTCGCAGCTGGGCATACTGCTGATATCCCTTTTCGGCGTGGTGACGATGAACCTTCACAAGGGATTCGCCCTGTCCCGCGCCGACCTTTCAGGAAGCCTGGTCATGATCGTGTCGGCTTTCGTCTATGCCGTCACGGCAGTCATGTTCAAGGAAGCCCTGAAGGAAGTGAAGGAAATGGATACGGTGTTCTTCCAGAACGCCTTCGGGGGAATAGCGTTCCTGCCCTTTCTCATCGCGGAGATCCCCGACGCCTCCGCCGCCAATATCGGCCTGGGTGCCCTCTATGGCCTCATGGTAGGATTCATAGGATTCGGGCTTATTTTTTACGGCATGAAGCGGCTTACGCTCTTCCAGTATGGGGCTTTGTCCTACACCGAGGTCCCCTTCGCGGTGCTGGCGGGGATTCTCTTCCTCGGCGAAGGGCTCTTGGGCAATCAGGTCGCGGGAATCGCGCTTGTCCTAGGGGGAAGCTTCCTGGCCCAGCGCCTGCGCAGCGTTCCCGCGGAGAAAGGCTCGAGAGAGGGCTAGGAGGGCCGGGCCCTGAGCCCACAAGCCCACAAGAGGCTCCGTACTCGAAGAAGTGTAGGCGCGTAAAAATCAGGCCATGTGCGCCGCCGCCCGCGAGCGCGCCGGGCAGGCGGTTACTAATCGGCTTTCGAGGCTAAAATCCCGGCCTGTTCCCGAAAATCCTCCAGCTCCTGGATCCAGAAAGCCCTGCCGCCCCAGTCCGGGAAATCTTTCTTGAACCAGAGGTCTTCGCGCTGGAGGGCTCTCCAAGCTAAAAAGTGCAGCATTCTGTAGAGGCGGAGGCTTTCGATGAGGCCCGGGCTTTCCGCCGGCAACTCGCCGAATTCGGCGTAGCCTTCCATCAAAAGCCCCAGCTCCCGTCCGCATTCATGGACGCGGCCGGGCAGAAGGAGCCAGAGGTCCTGAACGGGCGGACCGATCGCCATGTCGTCGAAATCGAGAAGCAATAGACCTTCCCCCGGGCGTTCGAGAATATTGCCTCGGTGGAGATCCCCGTGAATTCGCTGGACCTTGGCGGATGACATGATGTCGGCTCCGGCGTGAATGGCGCCCTCGCAGAGCTGTACGAATTCAGGCCTGATCTCGGGGTGGATGAGGGCTTCGATTTTTTCCAGGTTGGCCAGGGCTAATTGGGGTCGTATCTCTACCCTGGAGGGAGCGTCATGGAGCGCGCCGACGGAATGAAGCCTGCCCGCGAGCCTGCCCAGCCTGAGCCAGTCCTCGTCTCCCTCGGCGTCGAAGTTCCTTCCGCCTTTTTTAGGATAAAGGGCGAAAAAGAAACGCCAGGGCTTTTGCCCGTCCTCGCCACCCTCCAGGTCGAAGGCCGAAAGGCTATCTCCATCGATGTTTCTTAGCGGAGCGATCACGGGAATCTC
>CAYVOD010000033.1:9474-19814 GCA_964453055.1 uncultured Treponema sp.
CCCTGGAATCCCTCCAGGAATTCTTCCAGGGCTTCGATCGTCTCGATGTCCAGATCATTGGTGGGCTCGTCCAATAGCAGGAAATTTGGGGCCTCGGCGAGCACCCGCACGAGCTGGAGCCTGCGCCGTTCGCCTCCTGAGAGTTTTTCCACAGGAAGGGCCTGGAAGTCCCTGTCGAAGCCGAAGCGCTCCAGAAGCAGGGCCGCGTCCTGGGCCGCTCCCTCGGAAAGCCTAACCCGTTCGGCGTGGTCCCGGATATAGTCCAGGACGCTAATCCCCTCGGGAATCGAATCTCCGTCCTGCTCGAAATATGAAACCCTGACCGTGTCCCCTCGTACGATCGCGCCCTCTCTGACCTCGAGCTTTCCGGCGATCATATCCAGAAGGCTCGTTTTCCCGCAGCCGTTCGGGCCGACTACCCCTAATCGTGCTCCTGGGGCTATCTCATAGCTGAAGGGTTTCAGAATCCGCCTCTCGCCGAAGCGAAGCCCCAGGGCTTCGATGTTCACGGCCTTCTTCCCCAGGCGGCTTTCGGCGGAGGAAAACACGAAACTGGAAGCGGGCCGCTCGAGGACGGCGGCCTGCATGGCCTTGATCTCGTCCTTTCGGCGTTCGCTCTTGGTGGCTCTCGCCCTCGCGCCTCGCATCAACCAGGCCATTTCGATCTTGAGGTTGGCCGCCCTCCGCTGCTCAGCCGCCTCCAGGGCGGCCCAGCGTTCGGCCTTGCGCTCCAGGTAGGTCGAGTAATTCCCAGGGTGCCTGAATACCCTGCGCCTGTCGATCTCCAGGATCGAGTCGGCCACGGCGTCCAGGAACCAGCGATCGTGGGTCACCAGCACGAAGGCGAAGCCTGCGCCCGAAAGGCGGTTTTCGAGCCACTCGATGGTATCCAAGTCCAGGTGATTCGTGGGTTCGTCCAGGAGGACCAGGTCAGATTTTGGGGCCAAGGTCCTTGCCAAGGCCGCTTTTTTGACTTCTCCCCCCGACATGGTGGCCATGGGCATTTCCATGTCCGAAAGACCTAGCTCGGCGCAGAGAGAGGCGTAGCGGTTTTCCAGGGGAACGGGACCGAGGGCTTCGAGTTCTTTCTCCGCCCGGGCCAGATCCCTGCCTTGGGCGGTTTTAATCTTGAGCCTGAGCCTGATTTCGGGCGCGTCGCCGGCATAGAGGAAATCGGCGAGTTTCGCGCTCGGTTCGAAACGGGGAATCTGTTCAAGGCTGGAAACCGCCAGGTTGCGGCGGCGGGCCAGGTCCCCCCTGTCGGGCTCCAGCCGGCCGGCGACGAGCCTAAGCAGAGTAGTCTTGCCGCAGCCGTTTTTTCCCACCAGGCCTATGTGTTCCCCGGACTCCAGGCCCAGGTCGAGGTCTTCGAAGAGGTAGCCGTCCTTGAGGGCGACCGCGGCCCCGGACATGGATAGGATATTCATTCGGCGGCAACTATAGCACGGGGCCGCGGCACGCTTCTATGCCGCTAAGGCGGCAAGTCCCTCTTCAGCGCTTCTTATAGGCTTTCCGCAAGCCGCCGCCTTAGCGCTGCGACGAGCGGCGCGGCCAAGTTCCCGCCGCGGCGGGAACTTGGCCGCGCCCTTCCGCGAGGAGCCCCTTTAAAGCACCACTTTGATCGCGGCTCCCTCGCGGTACGCCCCGGGCAAGGCCTCTATTCTCTGGGCGGAGCCCAAGGCCCCCGACACTGCCCGGGACCGCGCCTCGCCTATAGCCCTGCCGAAGTCCCGGAAGTCCGCTTCCGAAGCGGCCAGGATCTGGTCGCGCATCCGCTGCCTGTCTTCGTGCCTGTACCCGGTGAGGCGGTAGACCAGACTGATATAGCCCTTCATGTCGGGCAGGAGGTATGCGTCCACCCCGCCTATTGTGCCGATGATAGCCCGTTCCAGCTCTTCCCTGCTTATTTCGATACCCTCCAGATAGCCTGCGACTGTATCGAAGATCCTGAAGGTCTGTTCCAGGTTCGGGTCCCTGTAGGAAAGTAGCATGAAATTCCCTGAATTGAGATCGTAGGTGGAGAACCCCCCGTAAGCGCCGCCCTGAACTCTCACCTTTTCCCATAGGTAGGCCGTGTCTAGGTATTTCTTGGCCACCAGGAAGGCTCCCGAGGCTTCGGCGAGAGTGGGGAACGCCCGTCCCACGAAGTTCACCTGGCTCGGGGCGGTGAGGTATTCGTACCGAGGCGCGGACCGATCGGAGCCCTCCCGCTCGGTGTCCGCACGAGGCCTCTCGCCTTCATCGCCAAGCCCTCCGGCGGGTATCTTGGCGGCAAAGGCTTCCAGCTCAGGCTTCAGCTTCGCGAATTCCTCCTCGTCGATTGTGGCGTTGGCTATGCAATGCGAGGCTCGAATGACCGCGTCCCTGATATCACTGAGGTCGGACAGGACCGCTTCCCAGTCGGAATCGATTCTAGGGGCGAGCTCGCGCAAGAAATACAGTTGCTCGAGTCCGTTGATCAGCTCCGACTTACGTTCGGACTCGGAGAGACGGGATAAGAGCCGCTGGCCGATCATCGCGTGGCCCGCGGGTATGAAGGAAGCCTCGGACTGAGCCTTTTCCTCCAGGACTATCTGCCTGAAGCGTTCCTTATTGTCCAGCCTGGCTCCCGACAGGATCGAGGAGAGAAGTTCCAGGAGCTTGGGCGTCTTTTCGGCCATGGCCTTCGCGCGGATAATGAAATAGGCGATCGCCTTCTTTGTCTTCCATGCGGTGGTCAGGAGGCTGTTGACCCTCACCCCGCCGGTATGTTTCCCCAGTTCCTGGCTCAAGGCCACGTAATCGAGATCCTTAGTCCCCATCTCCAAGAGCGCCCTGCCCAGGAGACCCAGATAGGGAAGGAGACGCTCAGGCAAGTTTTCAAGGCTGAAAGCCAGGTCGAAATAGAGGATGGAGCTGGTGGGAAGGTCGTGGTAGAGCAGGGGGATCTTGCCGAGGCGGTCTTCCCTGGAGGGAAGCCTTATGGATTCCTTGGGCAAGTCCTGCAGTGCCAGCGTAGGTATGGTCGCCAAGGCTTCGGGGCTGTCGGGCTTTTCCTGGAGTTCCTTGAGCCTGAGGGCAGAGGCTTCTATGGCCTTCAGCTCGGCCTCGGAGAGGCTCGCCTTAACCTCGGCCAGGGCCGCCTTTTCTTCCGCTTCCCGCCGCGCGCCCTCTTCGGGGTCGGGGAGAATCGTCACCGTGCTGCGATGCGGATTGTCCAGGAACCATTTCCGAATTAGTCCTTCGAAATACCCGGGGCCGTCCAGGGCGTCGCGCTTGATGGCTTCGAGGTTGGCTTCGAAGCCCAAGGAATCCAGTGGGTTGAGGTCGTAGAGCCAGTCGTTGAGGGCTTCCAGATAGATGGCCAAGCCTCTGGGAAAACGGCCTGTGTTCTTTTCCCTCATGGCGAATTCCACCGTGTTGAGGGAGGCTTCGACGCTATTCCTGTCTATTCCCTCGTCGGCCAGCCTCGCTAGTTCCTTCAGCACCAGGGCTTCAACCTCGGCCACTTTTTCCGGCTGGACCCCCTTCAAGCCCACGGACCAGGCCATGGTTCTCAGGGATTCTTCCAGGCCGAAGCCAGCCAGGTCCTCGCCCAGCCCCGAATCGATGAGCGCCTTGCGCAGGGGGGAGGCCGGGGTGGCGGTGAGGATGTGGGAGAGGATGGCCAGGCCGAGACCGGTCTTGTGGTCGCCGTGCTCGCCCAAGGCCCAGTTCACCGCCGTCCATGCCTTGGGATCCTTGCCCTCGTAGAAGGCGCTCCCGCGGACGGGAGCCGTAAAAGCCTTTTGGGCTGCGGGCAGCGATTCGACTTCGAGCTTAGAGTAGCCGGCCAGCCAGCGCTCGAGGAAGGCCAGCCGCTCCTCGGGCTCGTCGTCGCCGTAGAAGTAAATAAACGCGTTGGAGGGGTGGTAGTAGGTTTCGTGGAAGGCCTTGAATTCGGCATAGCTCAGCTGTGGTATGACCCGCGGATCTCCCCCCGAGTCCAGGCCATAAGGGCTGTCGGGGAAAAGGGAGCGGCGGCAGAGATCGTCGTGGAGGTCGTCGGGATCCGAATAGGCTCCCTTCATTTCGTTGAACACTACTCCCTTGTAGCTCAAATCCCCGGTTTCGGGGTCCACCTCGTAGTGCCAGCCCTCCTGCCTGAACGTGTCCTCGCTGATCAGTGGATTGAAGACCGCGTCCATGTACACCTCCGCCAGGTTGTAGAAATCCTTCTTGTTCGTGGAGGCTACCGGGTAGACTGTCTTGTCGGGGTAGGTGAAGGCGTTGAGGAAGGTATTGAGAGAACCCTTCATGAGTTCAACGAAGGGTTCTTTCACTGGATATTTTTTCGAGCCGCAGAGCACCGAGTGTTCCAGGATATGGGCAACGCCGTCCGAACGGGAGGGGGGCGTCCTGAATCCTATGCCGAAGGCCTTGTTTTCGTCCTTATTGCTCAAGGAAAGCAGGCGGGCTCCGGTGGCGTCATGCCTGTAGAGCCTGGCCACCGAATCGATTTCATGGATTAATCTTTCTTCTATAAGCGTAAATGACATTAGGTCTCCTTCCGTGATGTCCAGGGCATTATCAGCGCCGTAAAGATGCCGATCTTGGCTGTTGATCCTTCAGCTTCTTTCAATGCCTGTCCGGTTTTTGAAAAATCTTTCCCTTTTTCAATATACTGTAAATCGTCGAAGAAAAAGCCATTCGCGCGAAGGCGTTGGAGATGGCCAGGCCAGCGGCGATGGCGAAGGCTGTCATGATGGTGCTCAGGCCCAGCTCCACCGAGCGGAAGGTGTTGCCCTCCAGGCTCGAAAGCATCGTGTAGTACATGCCCCCCCCCGGGACCAGGGGAATGATGGAGGCGATCATGTAGAGGGTCGCGGGGCGGCGGCGGACCCTGGCGGCGATTTCAGCGTAGAGGCCCGCTGCCAGGGCGGCGAAAAATGTGGCGAAGGCCGGGGATCCCGAGGCGGGCATGGCCTGGAGGACGGCCCACCCAAGTGCCGAGCCGCCGGAGGCGAGGATGACGTCCGCAGAGCCGAGGCCAAAGAGGACGGAAAAGGCGGAGGTGGCGAGGCCCGCGAAAAGGGGTTCCTTGAGCTGGGAGAGAATGGAGCTCAGCTGGCCGCTCATGCCCTGCCTCCAATGAGGACTAGCCGCCAAAGGGCATAGGCGCCGCCTGCGCCAGCCGAAATGGCCGCGGCGGTGATCACCGCGTCCACGCCCCTTGCCAGTCCCGCGATGAGGTCTCCCGCGATTGTGTCCCGAATCGCGTTGGTTATGGCCACTCCGGGCACCAGGAGCATGATCACCCCTATGATCACCGCGTCGGTATTGATAGGAAGACCGGCGTAGGCGGCGACGAGAGACGCCAGGGCGGCGAAGGCGCCGCCGGCGAAGCTGGAAAGAAAGCCCGGGAGTTTGTGGCGCTGGAACTCGTAGATCAGGATGGAGAGCAGGGCGCCCATTGCGGCGGCGACGAGGGCGTCCACGGTCTTGCCCTTAAAGAGGAGGGAGAACCAGCCGGCGCCGAAGGCGCTGGCGATCATGCGTATCAAGACTGGACGGTCCTTCATCCGCTCCACCTCGTCCAGTTGCCGCGCCGCCTCTTCGATATCGATGTCCCCCAGCAGAAGATGGCGCACCATATTGTCGATCCTGTACACCTTCTCCAGGTTCATGCCGTGGCGCTTGATGCGTCTGACCACCGACCTCACCTTCCCGTCCTCCCCTGAAAAAGAGAGCATGAGACCCGTGCTCGTGGCGAAGCACTCGGCTTCGGTGCCGCCCTGGCTGACGATGATACCCATGGCGACGTACTCAGCCCGGTAGGTTTCGCCCCCGCTTTCGAGCATGAGGCGTGAGGCGTCGGCGGCGAAGAGAAGAAGGTCTTCGGAGAGCATGGCTGTATACTAGCCCCAGGGGAGAAACAGGGCAAGGATCGCGTTCAGGTTTCCTTATATCCCAGGCGACGCGCCGGTTGAGCGGCAGGCGGGGAATTTTATAAAAAGCTAAAATTATCGATAAATACCTAGCCAAAAAAATCCTATGTCACTATATTATGCTTGAATCCGGAAAATTGCCGCGCCCGCACGGGGCGGATCCTTCCGGTGTACTGACGCCGCCTCTTATGAGGGGCGTAACGCTCGCGTTTCGGAGTAGTATATGAAACGTCTCGGTCTTTTCTCCCTCCCCCTTCTGTTTTTCTGCGCCTCCTGCGTCCTGGTGTTCCCCTTCGACGGATTGGTCGGCAACGGGGAGCTGGTGTCGCGCAATCTCGCCCTCCCTTCCTTCGATTCGATACAAAATCACAGCTCGGCCAGGGTCTTCGTAAGCAGAGGCAACCAAGCCAAGGCATCGATAACCATCGACGAAAACCTTCTGGAAGCGCTGGATGTGAGGGTGGACTTCGGTACCCTCGTTATCGCCGTCAAACCAGGAAAAAGCATTCTCTCGTCCACGAGATTCGTCGTTGACGTGGCGCTGCCCAACCTCGAGGAGCTTCGAGTCTACGGTTCGGGACCCATCTCCTGCGAGGACAATTTCTATGGCCGGAGCTTGGAGCTTTCCACCAATGGCTCGGCGAACATCTCGGGAAACTTCGAATATGATGAAATCAACATCAGCATAGCGGGATCCGGAAGCATCGGCGCCACTCTGGCGGCCGACAAAGTCAAGGTCCAGATAGACGGATCCGGCGACGTGGCGCTCAAGGGCAATACTGACAACCTCGAAGCCCGAATCAGCGGCTCCGGGGACGTCGTCGGCAGGGACTTCAGCGCCCGAAGGGCCGAGATAGCCATCTACGGATCGGGTTCGGCCACCGGCAGGGTCCAGGACTGGCTCAAGGTGATCATCAGCGGCTCCGGGGACGTGAATTATTACGGGAATCCATATCTGGACAGCCGCTCCAGCGGCTCCGGCCGGGTGCGCCGCCTAGGATCATAAGCCCAGCGGATCGGAGCGCCCGTGCCGCGTCGATCCGCGATAAAAAAAAGGCCCGGAGCCAGCTGCTCCGGGCCTTCGCGTCATTAATTTCCAGTATCAAGGTTTAGCGCGGCGATCCTGCTTCAGTAATTCCTGGCAAAGAGCGCCCTGTGTTTGGCCGGGGCTCCGCAGATCGCGCATTTCCCTACGATGCCTTCCTGGTCGCCCAGGGGCATGCAGCGCAGGGTGGCCTTGGTTTTGGCTTTGAGATCCGCCTCGCAGGCCGCAGAACCGCACCAGAGGGCTCTGGCGAAGCCGCCATGGGCGTCGGCTGTGCCCATTCCCTCGGCGCCGAAATATTCCAGCAAGCCCGGAAGGTCGGCCAGGTCCTGGGTATGTTCCAGCCTGAATGCCTTGGCCTTTTCGTAAAGCGATTTCTGGATGTCTGCCAGGGCTTCCTTGGCCGCGCCTACTGCTTCGACAACCGGGACGAACTTCTTTTCCCCCGTATCCCTGCGCACGAGAACGAGCTTCTCAGCCTGCATGTCCCTGGGACCGATTTCGATGCGCACCGGCGTTCCCCGCATTTCCCATTCGGCGAACTTCCAGCCAGGGCTGGAGGAATCGTCGGAATCCACGACGACCCTGATCCCCGCCGTCTTGAGCCCGGCGCTGATCTTTTCGGCGTAAGCCAGGACAGCCGCCTTGGAATCGTTCTTGTAGATCGGGACGATGACTACTTCCTCCGGGGCTATGGAAGGCGGCAGGACCAGGCCCTTGTCGTCGGAGTGGGTCATTATGACCGCGCCGACCAGACGGGTCGAAACGCCCCAGCTTGTCGCCCAGACATAGTCCAGGCTGCCCGCCCTGGTCTGGAATTTCACGTCGAAGGCCTTGGCGAAATTCTGTCCAAGAAAATGGCTGGTCCCAGCCTGCAAAGCCTTCCGGTCCTGCATCATCGCCTCGATGCAGTAAGTCTGCACGGCGCCGGCGAATTTTTCGGTTTCGCTCTTTATCCCCGTCACGACAGGGATGCAGAGATGACGCTCCACCACGTCCCTGTAAACCTCAAGCATCCGCAGGGTTTCCTCCACGGCTTCTTCTTTTGTTTCGTGGGCGGTGTGGCCCTCCTGCCAGAGGAACTCGCTGGTGCGCAGGAAGAGGCGCGTGCGTTTTTCCCAGCGCAGCACGTTGGCCCACTGATTGATGAGAAGAGGCAGGTCCCGCCAGGACTGTATCCAGTCCTTGTACTTGGACCAGATGATCGTCTCGGAGGTCGGGCGGATACAGTAGGGCTCCTCGAGCTTCTCCCCGCCCCCATGGGTAACCACCGCCAACTCGGGGGCGAAGCCCTCGACATGCTCGGCTTCCTTTTCCAGGAAGCCCATGGGGATAAGGAGAGGAAAATAAGCGTTTTGATGCCCCGTTTCCTTGAAGCGGCGGTCGAACTCGTCCCTTATCCGCTCCCAGATGGCATAACCGCGAGGCCGGATGACCATGCTCCCCTTCACCGGCGAATAATCCGCCAGTTTCGCGTTGAGCACTATATCGATATACCACTGTGAGTAATCGACTTCCTTGGGAGTGATCTTGTCGGCCATACAATACCTCAAGCATTAAGAAGGATTGGCAAAGAGCCGCTTTCAAATGGTGACGGATTTTTGAAAGTGGCTTAACTATACCTATAAAAGCTCTGCAATTTCAATCGGAAGGAACCGCCGCGATCACCTCCAGCGGCTGGGGTCTTTTCGCCGCCTTGACTTTCGATATATTCTCATTTTGTGACCTTGCAGACGCGGCGCAGAACCTACTGGATACTCTTCGGCATCGAGGCATTTCTTCTTCTGGTAGGCTTGGTGTTTTCGATACTCCTCTCCTTCATGAAGAAGGTCCCCATCTTCCTCATCGAGCGGGGGATCTACGAGACCTACGAAATCTTCGGGCTGCGCATCCCTTCCTTCGGCTATTCGCTCGTGAACGCTCTTCTCCTAGCCGTCTACTCGGTGGGCGTGAGCCTATTCATCCTGAAAACCTTCAGGAAAACCGTGTCTCCGGAGATTTTCTTTTTTATCTTCTGGCTTTGCAGCCTTTCCTTCGAGGCGATACGGCCGCTGCACCTTTTCGTGGCGGTACAGGGAGCTACGGATTCCAGCCTCTCGATTTTGGACAGGCTCTACATGGGAAGCAGATTTCTGGGCCTTATAGCGATTTTCATTTCCGGTCTCTATGCCGCAGGAATGCGAAACGATAAGCAATTTTCCATAATCGCGATTTGCCTGGGCATCAGCGTGGCCTTGAGCTCGATTATGCCCGTGAATACTGGGATCTGGGCGATCAACCTGATGTTCAAGCTCGGCTACGGAAGGCTCGTGGACGGGTTCTCCGCGGCTATCCTGCTTATCACCATCGCGAATTATCTGATCGCCGTGAGGGTGCGGGGCGATAAAGCGTATTATTACATCGCCGCCGGAGCCGCCCTTGTTGTCGCCGGAGCCCTTGTCGCAAGCCGAGGCGCCTCGCCCATGGCCAGCCTAATCTCCCTCCTGGCGATGGCGACCGGCGGCTTCGTCTATATCTACAAACTGCATTCTTTTTATTTGTGGCAATAGCAAATCCACAGATTCCGCAAGGCGGCCGAATTTTCCCGCCGAAAGCCCGGCGCCCCGAAAACCCTATATTCCCATGACCATAGCCGCGGCGCCGGCGGCGAGCGGCAGGAGTATGTTATCCCAATCCTTAGTAGGAGCGGCCTCCACCAGCGTGGAGATCGACGCGATGATAAGAGACGCTCCCGCCCTGCCGCTGATCAAGTATGCGGGAAGGAAGGAGCTGGTAAAACAGGTTATGCTGCCTTCAAGCGATTTCCCCTGGGTGAAAGGGAGCCTGATTCTGCCTATGGTTTTGCCGACCAGGCTCGATAAGCCGTCAGCGAAGGCGAGTATATAGATCGCGATGCTGGCGGATTTTATCGGGAAGATAAGCACTGTAAGCAGCGCGCCTAGGCCGAGAGTGACAGGGCCGGTAACGAATCTACCATTGTCGCGTAGCCGGGCTGCCCTGACGGTGAGGACCGAGATGACTGGAATCGAAAATCCTCTCATGCGCAGCGATTCGAAAATGACATAACCCACGATGCCCCCGGCGAGGAGCAGAACCGTCAAGGATTTAGATAGGTAGAGGAGAGGGGGAACGAAGGCGATGAGAAGATGGATCGATTTTCGGGTGAGTTCTATGGAAATTTCTTGGCGCGAAGCCTTTTTCTTTTCTGATGAAGGCTTGGCGCAGCTTCGCGGCAAAACTGGATATTCTTGGCGCATCGTTTCTCCGTAGGCCGCTTCTTGACAGCCTTAAGTGGCTTTGGTAGGATGCCTCGTCGCCCAAGAGCGCGCGCGAGGCCTCTTGCGGCGGCGTAGTGCTTTTTATGGGCGATTAACTCAGCGGGAGAGTGC
>CAYVOD010000034.1:0-15236 GCA_964453055.1 uncultured Treponema sp.
CGAATCGATCCAAAGCCAGGGCAAGCCGAAGCTCCTTGAGCTCTTCGCTCTTCTCGCCAGGATCAACACAGTCACGTTGGGGGGCGGCTACGTAATCGTTCCGGTCATGGCCGTTAGCCTCGAAAAGAAAGGTTGGATGGGCGAATCGGAATTCTATGACATTTTCGCAAAGGCCCAAGCCTTTCCAGGACCCTTGGCGCTCAACACCGCCCTGCTCGTCTCCCTGAAGCTCTTCGGGCCTAAAGGAATTCCGGCGGCGTTCCTAGGCGTCGTCCTTCCTCCCTTTCTCGCTCTTATCCTGGTGAGCGGCCTGATACAACGCTATGGTTCGCTCCCCGCCGTAAGGCGTTTCCTCGACGGGGCTGGCGCCGTCGTGCCCGGTCTCGTCGCCGCGATGATCTGGAAAAACGCCACTAAGCGTTCCTGGAATCTTCCCAGGATCATCGAGACCGCCGCGCTGGCCCTGCTATTGATTCTCTTGCCAGCCTTCAGCCTTCCCATACTTCTACTGGCGATCGTGGTCTTCTATTGCGTCGAGGGATTATGCAGATCTTCGAAATAATTTGGACATTTTTCAAGATAGGGATCGTTTCCTTCGGAGGCGGCTGGTCGATCGTCGGCATCATCCGCAACGAAGTGGTGCCCCGCTGGGTTGACGAACAGGGGTTCCTCTCTCTCATAGCCATAGCCCAATCAACGCCGGGCCCGATCGCGCTCAACGCGGCCACCATGATCGGCTGGGAGCACGGCGGCTTTCCTTCCGCTTTGGCGGCTACGCTTTCCGTAGTGGCGTTTCCGGTCATCGCCATACTCGCGACCACCTACCTTGCCCGCTACGTGAAGTTGCGCGCCGCCGCGCTCAACGAATCGCTCAAGACGGGCAGCATAGCGATGATGCTCATGGCGCTCTGGGCGCTCAAGCCTACTTCGGGCGATCCGCTGCTCTTGGCGATGGCCTTTGGGTCATTCGCGTTGGCCGCTTTCACGAAGATAAACGCGCTCTGGGCAATTTTAGGATCGGGAGCGCTCAACGCGATAGCAGGACCGGCGATACGCTCCCTGCTTGGAATCGGGGGATAGGCGTGCAGGCCAGCCGGACAGTGCGCCTATCCGCCCGACCGGCGACTTTTCCTCGCGCCGGGCGACATGCCCGTGCGCGACCCTCGGCTCAGGGCCCCGCGGAAAACCCATCCCACTCCGCCCTGACCACGCGGACCGCCTTTTCGAAGTTGTTGACTTCGTCAAAGCTCTTGGCGGGAGTAAGCTCTTCGGGCTTGGCGACCGCCAAAATCCTCGCCCGCCCCCGCCGCGCCATCAACTCCTCCACATTGTCCAACGCGAACTCCCGCCCCTCTGGATCGTTGCCCGGAATCGCGTAACCCCAACCCTCCTTCCAATACAGCGCACGGATTTCCTCCATGGCCTCCAGCAGGGCGCCGGTCCTATATATCCTGATCCCGACGTTGGTGTAGCCCATCTGCCGCCGGGCGGGAGGCGCGGCGGGGGCGTCGCCAAGACCGGAAGCGCGACCTTTCAGCTTGTCGTGCCCGAGCTGCCGGGGTATCCCCTCCTCGTCCAGGGTTATGGGATAGGCAGGATTTTTTACCGGCGCCGCGGGAAGTAGAAGGTCCAAGCTCACGCCTTGACGATCCAACGATTCGAAGCAGCGCAGCCCCAGAAGCGCGGTCAGAGGCGAATTCGCGTCGCCCGCGAAATTCACCGCCAGGTATTTGTAGTTCTTCCAGCATTCCTTTGCCTGAAACACCGCGTCCCCGTGTCCCAGCGGCTTTCCGGCTGGACCGAGGGCCTGACCCTGGAATATTACTTTCTCCGGATCTATCCCGAGGGGAAGGAGAATTTGTTCCCGTACTTCCTCCTCCCAGCCTCGTATAACCACGCAGGGCTCGCCCACCCGCTTGAACGCGTCGAGCGCATAAGCCGCGAGAGGAATCCTATCGCCCTCGTTAAAGATATAATCGCGCACGGGAAAGAGCCCTCGCGGCCAATCCAGGGGAAAGCCCTTGGCGGCCTCCAAAGTCTCCTTGTCCAAGCCCCCCGATCCCGCCCCCACTCCGCCCTTGGCGGCCGCAAGCGTCTTCTTCCATCGCGTTCCCGCCCCCGCCAGAAGCGTGAGGCAGCAGGTTCGCTCCCGCAGCGTCTCGCTGACTCCCAGCCCGAAGTCCCGGGCGAGTTCCGTCCTCAGCGGAAGCGCGGAGGCATGGCCTCTTCCCGTGAGCCACGCGAGATCAGCAGGCATGCATGGTGCCCGGCCCGCATTCGGCCGGCTCCCGGCCCTCGGTCGGGCCGATTTCCTTTTCCCGGGAGTGGATAACCCTGTATTTTTTCACGAAGGAGCAGGGGCGGTATGTCATCTTCGCCTGCCTCAAGCCCTCGTTGCCCAGATCCTGCTCTCGGTTAATCAGCTTGAAATAGTGGGGCAAGGATTGGGCGAAAGCCTGGTTCATGAATTGATAAATGCCTTTATAGCGATCACAGGCTTTCTCGAAGTGGATCGCGAACATCGAGCCCTTGGCCAGCGGCTCGCCCAGGCACCACCCCACGGGCTGCCCTTCGATATAGTAGACCGCGCCTCGCATTCCCAGCTGGGAGTAAAGCTCCAACCCCTCTTTGGCGGGAACATAGTCGCCGTCGAATCCCTTCACCGTCCTCCATTCTTCGAGAACCTCCAGCGCGTCGCTCAAGTGCCGGGGATCCAAAGGCATTTGGACGCACTCGAAAGAACTGATGAAGCCGTTCACCAGGTTCCGTTTCTTGTGGTACTCCCTTCCGCTCAACTCGGCCAGGTCTTGCCTTCGGTATAGATAATCGAAATTGTCCCTGTCCTCCCACACCACGTATCCCCTTCCCTCCAGGTCAATCCTGTGCTGAGCGGCCTGGCTTTCCGAGAGGTTTTTCATGTAATCGTGGGAATCCATGAGCCTGTCGAAGGTAGCCATATCGGGGAAGCAGCAGGGAAGGTAGAAAAAGCGCTTTCCTTCCTTGGCGCCGGAGACGATCAGACCGCCCCCCTCTATCCGCGAAACCTGATAGCCGTACACATGGCGAAAGAGGAAGAGGTTGGAGAAGCTGAACTCCGAAATCCCTTCTTTCAGCAGGTTCAAAGCCGGATACATATCCTGCTTCATGGCCAGGGATATGGGGGCGAAATCTGGATAGAGAGGAATTGAAAAATTGTTATTCATTCCCTAGATGATACGCCCGCCGGCCTTTTACGGCAAGCCGGAAAGAGCTTGGGCGAAGTCATATCACAGCCGGGCCGAGGCGGCCGCCTCATCGGTTGCGCCAAGGGCCTTTTTGTGGGCATAATTCCTCCACCATGAACAAGTACGACAAAGCCCTTTCGATGCCCTACGTTTCAAGCCTGGTGGATAGATTCATTCGCTACGCGAAAATCGACACCCAGAGCGATAGACATATCGAGGAAATCCCCTCCACAAAGACACAGTGGAACCTCGCCCATCTTCTGGTTGACGAGTTGAAGGCCCTGGGCATTTCCGACGTCGCCCTGGACGACCATTGCTACATCGTAGCCAGGGTGCCGGCTTCCGTAGGCATGGAGAAAAAGCCTGTCGTCGGCCTCATGGCTCATATGGACACAGCCAGCGATGTTCCCGGTTCCAATGTGCGCCCCCTCCTCATCGAGCGCTATGACGGCAAGATCGTCCAACTCGCCGCCGAAGGAAAGCTCGATCCCTCGGAATATCCGGACCTGGCGGACCACGCTGGCGACAGCATCATCGTCACCGACGGCAGTTCGCTTCTGGGAGCCGACGATAAGGCGGGGCTCGCCGAAATCATGACAACGCTCGAATGGCTGGCAAGCCATCCGGAAGCCGCGCATGGCCCTCTGGAAATTTTCTTCACTCCCGACGAGGAGACAGGGAAGGGCATGAACCTATTCCCGCTCAAGAAAGCGAAGGCCGGCGCCTGTTACACCTTCGACGGGGGAAAGGCGGCGGAGATCGAAGCCGAATGTTTCAATGCCTATCAGGTACGGGCGGAATTCAGCGGAAAAGTCATCCATATCGGAGCGGCGAGGGGAAAGCTGGCCAATGCCACGGCCATGGCCTGCCACTTCGTTTCCCTGCTTCCCCGCTCCGAAAGCCCCGAATCCACGGATAACTGGTATGGGTACTACTGTCCCATCGAAATCCAAGGATCCATGGAAAAAGCCACGGTGGATATTTTTCTTCGGGATTTCTCGGCCCAAGGCATGGAGCGGCGGATCGCCGCGGTAAAAGCCTTCGCCGCGGCGGTGGAGGCGCAATTCCCCCTCGGCAGGGTAAGCCTTGATATCAAAAAGCAATATTTGAACATGAAAGAAAAACTCGACCAAAATCCCGCTGTGCTCGAAAAACTGGCCGAAGCCATCCGCCAAGCGGGAGCCGAACCCGTGATCAGGCCGATCAGGGGCGGCACCGACGGATCGAGGCTTACGGAGATGGGGATCCCAACGCCCAACGTTTTTACCGGAGGCTATAATTATCACTCCAAACACGAATGGGCGTCGGTGGCTGAAATGTCCCAGGCGGTGCAGACAGCTATCAATCTTGTAAGCCTTTGGACCCGATAAGACAAGGTTCTGCGATTTTTCTTTACAGATTCTCGGTTGAAGAGTAGAATTGTAGTACAATCCTGCAACCCTCTCCGGCCTAGGGAAAAATTGAGCGTTTCCGCTTGCAGTGTTGCCGTAACTGATCATACTTGTTCTTAAGGATATACGATGCAAGAACATGTCGACATCCAGGAATTGGAGAAAGCCGCCGGCCGGACTGGGGTTTTCAAGGCTGTCGAGATAGATCTGCTGCATGAAACCTTGCTTTCGTGGAAAAACTCGCCGGGAGATCCTTACACGGTGCTCGAACTGCGGGACGGCAAAAGCCTAGTGGCTTTTGCTATTATAAGTCGAATCACCGGGCGAGAATCCACCTACGACCTTCGCTACCTTGTCGTGGACAGGGACTATCGAACTACCGAGGGCGGCCGCCATCTGCTTCAGCTCATCGAGGACGAACTTCTCGCGAATAGCAGTTACGCCGTAATCCGTCTCGAGAGCTCGGGTCTGAAGCTTTTGAACATAGGCCCCGATACCCTGACCGAGGCCGGATACAAGGTAATAGGCCACATCGAAGGCTATTACGGGCCCGACAACGACTACTATTACCTCATCAAGACCGCTTACAGGAATCCCCCGGAATTTACCAAACCCAAAGACCCTCTATCGGACGACCGCCCGGCCGAAACGGACAGCCAGGCGACGGATAGCGAGAACTGACGCGGCGCCTGCGCGGCTGACTCCATCCTCAAATCCTCCGGAGCGCTTGATTCTGATCGCCCCGACCTGTTATAGTCCTCCCGATACGAGCCGAGATAGCTCACCAGGCAGAGCGGCGCACTCGTAATGCGCAGGTACCGGGTTCGATTCCCGGTCTCGGCTATAGGTTCGTAGTTTTAATTCGACACGATAACCTGATTTTCTGGATAGATAGGAATAATCCCTATGTACAAATCAGCCATCGCGATAAGTGTTTTTGGAGCCGCTCTCCTCGTCTGGATGAGTCTCGGAATCGGGATCATCGGGGAGGATGGGAATCCGGCGAATCTAGTCTACGCATCGGTGCTGCTTATCGGGGCGATCGGGGCCGTGGCGAGCCGTCTTAAATCCTCCGGCCTGGCCCTGACCCTCTTCACCATGGCGCTCGCGCAAGCCGTCATCGCGATCATCTCCATCCTGATGAAAGCCGGCATGCCCTGGAGCCCTCCGCTCGAGCTCCTCGGCCTCAACGGCATTTTCATCGTCCTCTTCACGGCCGCGGGCCTTCTCTTCCGCCGCGCGGGAAAGGCGCCAGCCAGCCGAGAAAAGGTTACCCGGTAGCTAAGTAACGAGATACAAACTACCACGTTACGCGAAGTTCGCAAGTGGCGTGCTTGTTCGCAGGCACCATGGTATCATGATCTAATGAAGCATGACTCAGCGTCGTGGCGGCTCCCCCACGATTTCCGCATCGATCCGGACTGGTTTGACCACCCCAGCGGCATCCATGGCAAGGCCCACACCATCAGGGTGATGATTCTAGCCGATCGACTCTATGAGAGAGCTCTCGAGGATTGCTTGCCTGTCACCACAAACCTCTATCGCGATCTCATGACGGCAGCCTTGATCCATGACCTCGCCCGTAAGCATGACGGGCTTTGCCGAGAACATGGCCTCTGGGCGAGAAACACCAAACGCCGAATCGCCGAGGAATATTTTCTTGGATTTGCGCTCCCGGAGGCTGACTGGAGAACGATCGGCGAAGCGGTGCAAGCGCATTCCATGCGGGACCCGGAGATTCCCTTCCCCCAAGCTTCCTTAACCGCGCTGCTAAAAGATGCCGACGGGCTCGATCGCGTTCGGCTGGCCTACGCGCCTGACACGAGGTATTTCCGTCATTTCTTCACGAAAAATTATCTTGACTTTGCCTGGGAATTGCTATCGCAGAATGAAAACGATCTTGAACGGGAATTTTTCAGCCGAGCAACTCCCGTAAGATAATAAAAGGACGATATTCCTTGCTTAGTCTCGAGCTACTCGTCCAGCGCCCAGCGGTTTCGGCCCGAGTTTTTGGCCCGATAGAGGCAGGCATCGGCCCGGGCTACGGCGCTTTCCAAGGTATCGCCTCGTCGGGTCCTGGTAGCGCCTAGCGAAACGGTCACCCGAAGCGGCGATTTCTCCTCGAGTTCCAGCCAGCTGTGCTCCACCAGCAGGCGGAGACGTTCGGCGATTTCTCCGAGAGCGCCTTGAGCTGCGTTAGGGCAGACCAGTATGAACTCCTCCCCTCCCCAGCGTATCGCGGCATCCAAGGGTCTCACCGCGGAGGCAAGGGTCGTCGCAACCATTTTAAGCACCCTGTCGCCTACGTTGTGGCCATATGCATCGTTCACGTTTTTGAAATGATCGATATCGGCCATGATAAGGCCCGAGGGCTTCGCGCCTTTTTCCTCAGCCTCCAGCCTGGTTTCCATTACGATCTGAAGATAACGTCTGTTTCCTAAACCAGTTAGGGGATCGGTGAGCACTTCGTGACGGAGTTTTTCAAGCTCGCTGAGCAGCGTCGAGCGGTCACTCTGATCGGCGAATATCTCTATGGCGCCTATTGTCTTGCCGCTATCGTCGGTCAGGGGAGCGGCCCACACCGTTATGGGAAGACGGTGGCCGTTTTGGTGGTGCATATAGACCTCGGCCTGGCGCACACGGCCGTCGGCGATCGTTCCGGCCAAAGGACAGCCATGGACGCAAAGCTCTATCCCTTCGGCGGTTATATGACGCAGGATATTCTCCGAACAGCAGGAACCGACCACCCTTTCTCCCGTGTACCCCGTAAGCAGCTCGGCGGCTTTGTTCCAGAAGAAGATTTTGCGACTGCGATCGACGAAATACACGCCGCTGTCCAGGCTCGACATGAGCTGGACCAAGCTATCATCGTATACCATCGCTATGAGTATAGGCGATTTGGCCAGGGACGGCAACGAGCTCGTTTTAAGCGTTATACGATTTAAGAAGTAATATATAGATATTTATTTAATTTTTTGATTGACATACATAGAACGCGTCAGCTACTATTCCGCGGATATTCAATAATTATTTATTCATACTTCTGGAGGTCGTATGAGAAAGCTGTCAGTGAAGAGTATCGCAGCAGTGACGTTGGCGCTCCTCATCGCGGGATGCACATCGAACGCAGCGAAGGTCTCGGCCCCGATAGACGGCACCTATGAGGGTACCGGTCGCGGCATGCAAGGGCCGATCACGGTCCAGATGGTGGTAGCCGATGCCAAGATAAAATCGGTGGGAATTCTTTCGACGAAGGAAACGCCGAACATCGCGAAGGTGGCGCTGGAGCGCATTCCGTCGCGCATCGTCGAGACCCAGAGCCTCAAGATCGACGCCGTCGCAGGCGCGACCGTCGCCAGCAATGGCATCAAGAACGCAGTCGCCGACGCAGCCAAGAAAGCGGGATTCGACGTGGAAGCGCTCAGGAAGAAGGAAGTAAAGGTTACTCCCCGCGCTCCCGAGACATGGAACGCCGACGTCCTGGTCATCGGCGCTGGCGGGGCGGGCTTGAGCGCCGCCATCAGCGCGGCTCAGGTCGGCGCCAAGGTAATTCTCATCGAAAAGAGCTCATTTATCGGCGGCAACTCCATGGTGGCCGGCGCGGCGTACAACGCGGTGGATCCCGGAGCCCAGTCCACGATGAAGCTCACCAAGGCGCAGAAATCCTCGATGGATGCCTATCTGGCCCTCGATCCCGCCGATCCCGCGCTGAAATTCGATAGATATCCCGAATGGAAGCCTGTGCTGGACCAGCTCAAGGCGGACATAAAAGCATTCTACGACGCGAACAAGAGCAAGACCTTGGGCGTCGATATGCCGGGCTTCGATGCCATTTCGCTGCATATGTGGCATATCTATACCGGCGGCCTCAGGGAGATGACCGACGGCTCCTGGATAGCCCCGAGAATAGAGCTCGCCCGCAAACTGGCCGAAAGCGCCCTGGACAGCCTCAAGTGGATGGACAGCCTCGGCCTCAAGGCGCAGTACGGGGACACCTCCCGCTACGGCGGATCGACCGGCCTGTCCACGGTGCTCGGCGCCATGTGGCCCCGCACGCACAGTTTCATGTCGGGCGCGGACCGAATTCCGCAGCTTGAGAAGAAGGCCTTGGAGTTCGGCGTGAAGATATACACCGAAACTAAGGGAACTGAACTGTTCGTAGGATCCGCCGGCAAGGTGGTCGGCGCCAAGGCCGTGCAGGCCGACGGCACCCAAATCACCATCAACACCTCAAAGGGCGTGGTCCTGGCCTCCGGCGGCTATTCCGCCAATCCCGTCATGGTCAAGAAATACGACAAGTACTGGGGCAAGGATCTCTCCGACAGGACCCTGTCCACCAACGTCGGCACGAACACCGGCGACGGAATCGTGATGGCCGAGAAGTTGGGCGCCTCCCTCTTCGGCATGGAAGTGGCCCAGATGATGCCCTCCTCCTCCCCCACCAAGGGAACGATGACAGACGGCATCTGGGGCGACGCCGCGGAACAGATTTGGGTCGATGGCAAGGGTAATCGTTTCGTGGACGAATATGCCGAGCGCGACGTGCTCGCGAAAGCGTCACTCGAGCTGGAAGGCGGAATTTTCTACATCATCTACGCCGGACGTGGCGCGGTAAACAAGCCGGAAGTTATGCTCAAGGGAACTCCTTATGACGCAAGGATAAAGGATATGGTCGAGGGCGGACACATCTGGTGGGGCAACACCGTGGCCGAGCTGGCTGCGGCCACGGCCAAGCCCGCCGCGGGCGTCGCTCCCGCCTTCACCGAGGCAGCGTTGCGCGCAACCATCGAGAAGTACAACAAGTTCGTCGCCGATCAGAAAGACACCGAGTTCGGGAAAGGTGTCATCGCCGGCGCCATCGACCTCGCTGCCGTAGACGCCGATCCGACGCTCGGCTTGGCGATCAGCCCGCGCAAGTCCTCGCTCCACCATACGATGGGCGGCGTCCTCATCGACACCGAAACCCGCGTGCTCGACGCCAAGGGGAATCCCATCCCCGGCCTTTGGGCAGCGGGCGAAGTTACCGGCGGCATCCACGCAGGCAACCGCCTGGGCGGCAACGCGATAGCCGATATCTTCACCTTCGGCCGCATCGCCGGACTGAACGCGGCAAAGTAATAGCCGTTTAGCGGCGCTGAGAACGAGCCCCGTCCCCGCTTTGCCGGGAACGGGGCTTTTTTATTTCAATTTGCTGATCGTTGCTGTATAACGCTTTAAATCCTAGACATTCTGTTATCTGTCCGATTTCCTAAGCCCTGCCCAGCTTCCTGACTTGTCGAATCAGGAGCGTCGTGGTAATGGCGGACGAGAGGAGGTCGGCCAGGGGATAGGACATCCAGATGCCATCGAGCCCGAAGAATCGGGGCATGATGAGGATTAGCGGAATAAGGATGAAAAACTGTCTGGAAAGGCCTAGGACGACCGATTCGGTGGCTTTGCCGATGGCCTGGAAATAGGTGGCCCCGGTGATCTGCACGGCGGCCAGGGGGACGAACATGACCATGATCCGCAGCACCCGGGCGCCGGAGGCCGCGAGGCCGCTGTCTGTGGTGAAAAAGCCCATACCTACTCGGGGGAGGAGCATCATGAAGGCATAGCCGATGGAGGCGAGCCCCAAGGCGGTGAGTACGGTCGTCTTGAGGGTGGCCTTTACACGGTCATAGCGCTTGGCGCCGTAATTATAGCCTGCGATGGGCTGGAAGCCCTGGACTATGCCCAGGACGGGCATGATGACGATCATGTTGAGCCGATGGATCATGCCGAAGGTGGTGATGGCCGAGTCGCCGCCATAACGTCCCAGGGATGTATTCACCAGCAGCATGAGGAGGCTCATGCCGGCCGATTGGATGAACGCGGGCGTTCCCAAAAGAAAACTTTGGGCTAGTATCTTCGGTCTAATTCGGAATTCCGAGGCAGCCAGGGGAACAACCGTTTTCTTACGCATGTAGAGGGAAGCCAGGTACAGCACCGAAGCTATTTGGCTGATCACCGTGGCGATAGCAGCTCCCCGCACTCCTAGGCCAAGGCCGAAAATGAAAATCGGATCGAGGACAGTGTTGAGCCCCGCTCCCAAGAGCATGCCTTTCATGGATGCCTTGGTGTTCCCTTCGGAGCGGACAAGGTTGGAGGCGCACATCGACAGGGCGAAAAAGAAGAAGCCCGCCCCCACGATGCTCAAGTACTCCATGGCCAGGGGCATGATTTCTTCGCTTGCGCCGAAAAAGCCTAGTATTGGCCGCATGAAGGCAAACAGCAGGCCTACCAGGATGGCGTTGACCAGGATGACCGTGGCGTAGGCCGTGCCTACGGCTTTGACCGCCTCGTCGTGGCGCTTCTCCCCCAGCCGCCTGGACACTATGGAAGCGGTGCCGATTCCGGTAGCCTGGGCGACCGAGGAGACGATCATCTGGATCGGAAAGACGATAGACAGGGCGGCAATGGCCAAAGGTCCGACTCCCTGGCCTACGAAGATCGTATCGACGATGTTGTAGAGGGCGTTGACCAGCATGCCCACTGCCGCGGGAGTCCCCATTTTTACGAGGAGAGGGAATATTTTTTCGTTTTCAAGGTACGCGGTTTTATGAGTGGTGTTCACTCGAGCGATATTACACATTTTGTGCCAGAATGGGCAGGGCTCGGCGAGCCTCAGCTCCGAGATTGCGAAAACATCGAGCGGGGGCAACTCCCCTATGGACCGTTAAGCGCCTTGAAAAAGATGCCTCCTTCAAGGCGCCGATCTAACGGGACGGATAATTACGATCTAGCGGATAATCTTCCGTATTTTGTTGCCGTACATTTCCGCGACATATAGATCGCCCTCACGATCGACGGCTACAGACAGCGGATCGTAGAATAATGCCGTAAGATAGGGTCCGTTCACCGAGCCGCTCGCCCCGCATCCTGCGAAGACAGCGGCCTGATCGCCGATACTGCTGTGCACCGAAGCGATCTCGATTTGGTTTTTCGCCCTGTCCACAATGAACATCGTCCCGTCGTCGGCGATGGCGAAATCTTTTTTCCCGGCACACTGGGTAACAGTGACAACCTCGCTCGAGGGGGTCATTTTCTTTATTTTTCCGTTTCCCGAATCGAGCAGGTAGATGAATTCCGTTCCAGACGAATCGGTGTGAACCCGGATCGCTTCGGGTTGGCTGAATCGCGCGCTTGATAGCGCGCCGGTCGCATCCCCCGCCGTGTTCGCCGCATCGCCGGCGAAATGGCTGGCTACGCCATAGGAACTGATTTTAGTTATTTTATTCCCGTCGGCGACATAGAGGTTACCCCATTTATCCAAGGCCAGGTCCTTAGGATCTGCGAAAACGTAGGGAGAGCCATCGATAGTGGTCCCCCATGAGCTTACTTTCCCATCGACGCTTATCTTTCTTATACGCTTTGCGCTGGTTTCGGCTACGTATACGGTCCCATCGGCCGCGACCGCCATGCCCATGGGATAAGAAAACTTGGCGGCAGTGCCTACGCCATTGACGAAACCCGCTTCTCCCGAGCCGGCCAAGGTGCTCACGTTGCCTTCGATATCGATTTTCCTTATCAAATGGTTATGCGTATCGCATACATAAATCGTGTCGTCGGCGCCAATTTCGATTCTGGTGGGATAGTGGAACGAAGCCTCGAAACCTTGCGCGTTCGTCGCGCCCATAATCCCCGAACCCGCGTAATTCCTCACCCCGCCCGGAAGGAAAAGATCTTTCAAACCTAAGTCCCAGCTCGCGGAGGACGAGTTCGTCGAATCGATCGAGGGATAGACCAGGACATCCTCGGTCCGGGACCAGACGAGGGCGTTGCCGAAGCTCTTGTCTCTCAAGGTGATCGTCAAGACATACTCGCCGTTGGGCAGATAGTCCGAGTTATATGCAGTCGCTGAGCTGGCGTCCTGAATGACGCTCAAATAGACATCCTCGCCTTGCTTGGGACTGAGGTACGCGTTGAGCTCAGGCCTGTCGATACTCCACCAAGGCCACGCTAGCTTAATCTCGACGTAACCCGAGCCGGGTTCGACCGAGCAAACCGCGGAGATCGTCTTCGTTTCCGCTTCGCCTATTTCCACGGTGATGGCGCCACTTTGAGCGATTACCTCTTTCTGGGAATTTTTCGCGTTGATACGGATGATCCAGACGCCGGGTTCGAGCGCGGAGCGGCTGAAGATGTCCATGGCGTAATCATCCTCGGAAAAAGTGTCCCCGGCCGGCCCGGTCCCGGAGATGTCGTAAAAAGCAATATCCGTGTCAACCGCAGGCCCTATTCCCTTGGCTCCAAGCTCGGTTCCAAGGTGGATTACGAGGCTATTGGGCTGGGAAATCGGTTTCAGGTCTCCCAATCCCATTAATTCTTGTAAATCGCAGCTCTCCGCCATCAGAATCAAAGCAAGCGCGACGATACCCAGGATAACGGTAGTTCTTCCCGCCCTTCGAGATGAGATTCGATGTAGCATAAAGACCCCTTAGCGCCAATGTTGTTTCATATCGCAAGACAATCGCCTATTTTATGATTTTCTAGTTAATGATAACCCTGAAAAACAAATATGTACACTGCTAATTTATACTCCAGGGACCTTTAAGGTCGCCAAGCCATCCAGAGATCTTCAATATTCCGTAAAGGCATTAAATCGACGAATATTTACCGGGAGATCCTACAGCAGCCGCTTCTCGCCCTTCAGGCTCCGTACGTGGCTAGCGTCCTGGGACACTTCCATCGTCCCAAGGTACGTTCCGGCCGCATCTCTTAGGGCGAAGTACTGAATATGGATGAAGGCGCCCCTGGATTGGAGCCAGAACTCGGCGTTGTCCCGCTCCCCGCTTTTGAAGGAACGCAGGATTTCCTCCACTACCGCGACGCTCTTGGGCGGATGGCAATTCTGGACGAGCCTGCCCACCACCGCGGGGGAGCGGGGGAAAATCCTATGGGGCGGATCCGAATAAAACTTTACCTTGTCGTCGCTGCCGATGAAGGAAATATCCAGGGGCAGTCCCCTGAAAACGGCTTCCAGTTCCTTCGTTTCGAGGCTGCCGGTGAGAGTCGAAAAGTTATACGACCCTGGGCTCCGCATCGCGTTGCGCGCCCCTGTCGTCATGCGCTCGGGTATCGCTCTCGACGCCACCGGGTACAGTATTCGCCGTTCCCGATAGAGCAGCATGCCGGCGGTGACGTAGAAAGCGCCAAGCTCGTTCCAGAAGCGGGTCCGAAAAGCATCTTCGCTGGATTCGGCTTCGGCTCGGTCGAGAGTAGAAGCTCCAGCGTCTTTATAATCGATGTTCGGCGCCCGCGCCAACTTCGCCTGCAGGGCAAGCACGTCGTCCTGCAAGGACCACATGAGCGAGACACATCTGTGTCGCGAGGATGCCTGCTCGAATAGGGGGAAAAGTTCGTTCTGAAGCCGTTGATAATGAGTTTTCAGAAGCGAAAAATCGCCCACCCTTTTTCTGATATCCTCGAAGCGCTTTCTGCTTTGCTGTCTTCTTCCGCTGGAAAGCGAATCTCCTTCGGCTTTTTCGTGCCGGGGATGAAGAAGAAGGGCTTGCAGGGCATTAAGTTCGGCCTCGATCGAAGTATTCTCGCTTTCAAGATCCGCGAAGAGGCTGCCGGCGGGGTACTCATGCAGGGTTTCGGAATCCAAACCTTTGGAAGCGGATCTGACAAAACGAGCCACAGGGATTTTCCAGGAATCGATGTCGACAGCATCTTTGAGCGCCTCGTCCAGGGCTTCATTCACCTCGAAAGCGCTTGCGCTATGGAGCACCTCCCGGTAGCTCTCGAATACTTCTTTCGTCACCGGACCTTGGTAAAGAAGGCGAAGATATTCGACTATGGTTGAAAAACGCTGGGTGTCGTTGCGGATCGCTTCCATCCCTTCCTCCTGGGCCGGGTCTCGGTAAACAGCTTCGCCTACTATAGCGTGGATCAGGAGTTTTTTGAACAATTACGCGAGGTAGCCGGCGCCCGCTATTTCGGGTATCATCGAGCTTCCAGAAAACGAGGAAACAAATGACAAGAAACGATATTCTTATTAGGCTGCGCTATGCCCTCAACATCACGGATCTCGCCCTGGTGGACATATTCGCCCTCGGCGGCAAGCCGATGAAGGTGGACGCGATCCGCAGCCTTTTTCTCAAGGAAACCGACCCGGGCTACAGGGAGTGCGACGGCCCTACCCTAGGCGGCTTTCTGCAGGGGCTGGTGGCGAGCAGGCGAGGCTCGAGGGACAAGACGGCCGGGGAGAAAGCACAGGCGGCTGGCGGCGTCGCGTCACAACCGGCCCCGGCTCCCTGGAAAAGCGATCCCTCCAACAACGACGTGCTCAAGGCGCTGCGGATCGCCCTCCAATTGAAGGACAGCGATATCGCTTCCTTGCTCCAGTCTGCCGGAATGCCTGTTACCGTATCGGAGATCAACGCTCTTTTCAGGAAAGAAGGACATCCCAAATACCAGGAATGCGGAGATCAGTTCCTGCGCAACTTGCTGATGGGTATCACGAAAAAGTATAGGGCTTGAGCGAATCCAGGCCGCCCGCCGAGCGAGAATACCTAGGCGGCGACCTTCTTGCCAACAACTATTACGATCGACTTATCCTGCCACCGGGCTGGGGCTTGCGCTCGAGCCCAAATCG
>CAYVOD010000034.1:15336-18531 GCA_964453055.1 uncultured Treponema sp.
ATTACGATCGACTTATCCTGCCACCGGGCTGGGGCTTGCGCTCGAGCCCAAATCGATCGCCGATTCCCAGCGCACCCTGGAGATAAGCAGCATCGCCAGCACGGCGGCCATGTAATTGGAAAAAAGGTTCCCCCAGAAAACCGCATAGTACTGCAGATATCGTTCGGTCGCCAAAATAAAAAGATACCGGAGCAGCCAAATGCGCAGGATGCCCAGCACCAAGGGAACTTTCGTCTTGCCAAGGCCGATGAAGGCTCCCTGAATGGTCATGGTGAGCCCGAAGCCGACCACCGAATAGGTATAGATATGCAGAGCCCGGTTGGCGATTTCCAGCACGTCCTTTTGCCTGGTGAAGAGCAGCGTGAGACGCGAGGAGAGAGGCACGATGACGGCGATGGTCGCCAGCGCCGTGATGGCGCTTATCAGGCATCCTATCTGCATGGAGCGCTTGGCCTTGTCCGCCTGCGAGGCTCCTATGTTCATGCTCACCATCGTCGTCACCGCCGCGGAAAAAGATCCCGGCAAATTGAAGCAAACGGCCGATATGTTGTTCGCGATTCCTTGCCCGTTGAGCACGACCGGACCGTAGGCTTGGGTTTCGTTGTTGATCAGGAAGAATCCAAGGTTGAGCATGAAGGAATTGAGCATCGCTGGAACGCCGATGCGCCATAGCTTTTCGAGTATCGCCCGCTCGAAGCGGAAGCCCTTGAGCTCCAGTCGATCCGGTCCCTTTTTCAGGAAAAGCTCCTGGTACATCCAGGCGCTTATGCCCAGGTTGGCCAGGAGGGAGGAAAGCGCGCAGCCGACGATGCCCAGGCGGAATATGTAGATGAACAGGAAGTTGAAGAGGATTTTCAAGGCGAGCATCAGCACCATGCGCAAAAAAGGCGCTTCGGGCTGGCCGTTGGCATTCTTTATCCCGTTGTAGATCGATTCCATGAAGGAAAAGGGCAGCACGAAGGCATAGAGCGCCAGGTAGAGAAAAACGTTCCTCGCTATTTCCGGATGGACGAAACCTGATATCAGGGCACCCGCCCCTACCAATATCGGAGCCGAGAGCAGGCCGAGCACCGAACCGGCGACGACAATCTGGGTCGAGGTTTTCTTGGATTCCCTGAAATCCCCCTTGCCATTGAGCTGGCCGATGATCGCCATGGCCGCCACGCCCAAGCCCATGGCGAGCGCGGTGACCATGTTGATAACCGGTTCGGAATAGGTTACCGCGCTCGCCACCAGGGTGCCGGCGATGTTGTTGACGAAGAGTCCGTCCATCAAGGGCATCAGCGACTGGACGACTCCGAGCATCAGGCTGGGAGCGGATAGATAGAGGATAGTACGCGGTATGGGCGCGTTGAGAATCAGCGCTCTTCGTTCGCTGGTGTTTTGGGAAAGTGCAAAGAAGCGCATGGGAAACTCAGTATATACCCGCGTAGGGAAAAAGATAAGCGCGGGACCCGGTTGCGCGGTTTCCTGGCTTGATGAATAATGATTCCTTTCCTGACGGAAGTTGTGGTATTGTAGGACAGCTTCTGAGTCGCGAGGGGGAGAGACATGGCCAAAAGAATTGGAATACGGCGGGAAGACAAGAGCGTGTGGGAAAGGCGAGTTCCCATTACTCCGGCGGCTGTCGCGGAACTTAAAAAAAACCATGCCGTCGAGACATGGATCCAGCCCTCCTCGATCCGCATTATCCCGGACTCGGAATTCGCTGTCGAGGGCGCCCTGTTGAAAGAGGATTTATCCGACTGCGACGTGGTGTTCGGCGTCAAGGAAATACCCGAGGAACAGTTCAGGGAAGGCGGAACCTACGTGTTCTTCTCCCATGTGATAAAGGGGCAGCCCTACAATATGCCCATGCTTCGGGCTCTCATGGAAAAGGGCTGCACCCTGATCGACTACGAAAAAGTCGCCGACGCAAAGGGCAAAAGGCTCATTTTCTTCGGAAGGCATGCCGGCGCGGCCGGAGCGATAGAGACCCTGTACGCCCTGGGTCGCAGGCTCGGCTGGGAGGGTATCGACACTCCCTTTCTCGCGATGAAGCGAGCCTACGAATACCCGAGCCTGGAGGCGGCCAAGGAGGCGGTTCGGACTCTCGGGCGGAGGCTGGCCGAAGAAGGGATTCCCAAGAGGCTCGCCCCCTTGGTGATCGGCGTCGCCGGCTACGGGAACGTGGGCCAGGGCGTACTTGAAGTCCTCAACGAATTGCCCGTCCAGCATGTCCGGCCGGAGGAGCTGGACAAGCTCCGCGAAGCCGCCGCCGGCGACGCCGCCGGGAAAATCTATTGCTCGACCTTCAGGGAAGAACATATGGTAGCGCCCAAAGCCGCCGTTCCAGGCGCGTCTCAGGGCGGCTTCGATTATCAGCACTATTACAAGAATCCGGACCAGTACTCCTCCATATTCGAACGATACTGGCCGGGGTTGTCCGTGCTGATCAACGCGGTCTATTGGGATACCCCCTACCCCAGGCTCATAAGCAAGCGGGAAATGGCAGCCCGCCAGGCCGGCGGAGGTTTCAGGCTCAAGGTGATCGGCGACGTCTCCTGCGACATAGAAGGGTCTATCGAAATGACGGTCAAGTCCACGGAGCCCGGAGATCCTTGTTTCGTCTACGACCCTGAGACTGGCGAAACGCGGGATGGATTCGAAGGCCCCGGCCTTGTCGTCATGGCGGTGGACATCCTGCCCTCCGAGCTTCCCTTGGATTCATCCGAGTCCTTCTGTGAAGCCCTGAAACCCTATATCCCGGCCATCGCCCTGGCTGATTACGCCGCCGATTTTTCAGAGCTGGCCCTGCCGCCGGAAATCAAGAAGGCGGTAATAGTCCATAAAGGCAGGCTTACGCCTTCGTTCGAGTATTTGAGACGCCACGTGGACGGAATATCATCCTATACCAAGGAGAGCTGACATGAAGAAGGTAGTAGTATTCGGCGCGGGCATGGTGGCCGGGGAGCATGTACGATATCTGCTCGACCACGGCCTGGAAGTGACGGTCGCATCCAGGACGTTAAAAAAGGCGGAGGCTTTGGTTAAAGGCTATCCGAACGGCCACGCGACTGCGGTTAACTCGGAGGATTTGGACGCGGTGGGCGAGATCATCAAGCGGCACGATCTAGCGGTCAGCCTCCTCCCCTACGCCTACCATCCTTCCATCGCCCGGCTTTGCCTCAAGCACGGCAAGCATATGCTCACCAC
>CAYVOD010000035.1:0-18278 GCA_964453055.1 uncultured Treponema sp.
CCTTGTCGCCGCCGGTGGCGCCCCGAGTGGGCATCGTCGCCAATCTACAGGCCGACACCGTCCTCGAACTCCTCCTTGCGTCGCGGCCATGAATGTCAGTACCATATTCCCGGCTGGCGGGAGCCGAGGGAAACAGCTTCCGCCGCTTATAAAAAAGCATGTTCCCGGAGGTGAAGCGGATGGGCGAGAGCAAGAAATTTACCGAACCGTTGGGCTGGCTCAAAGCGCTCCTCGCGCTCTGGGTCTTCGCATCCACCTTCTTCTTCCCGATCTCCAACGGCCAGTCGTTCGTCCGATTCGCCGGCGTCCTCCTTTTCCTTTTCGGCTTCTGGAGCCTCGCGGCGCCGGCATCCAAGGTTTCACGCGTACTCCATATCATATTCAGCGTATCCCTTGGCCTTTCGCCCTTCCTCTACGGCTACGAAGCCCCGGCGGCGGTCAACGTCTACATCGTCGCGGCGGTTTCGCTCGGTCTATCGATCTTCGACGTAGTCAAGGCTAAAAAAGAAAGCCGCTTATAAAAGGTTCAACATTACAAAGGATCCCCGGAGGTAGGTGATGGAAAAGATTCGCTACTCTGACCGTCTTGAGGAGATGGATTTCGACCGCATGTCGGCGATGTTGTCCCAGGCTCACTGGTGTCCCGACATCGGCGCGGAGGAACTGCGAATCAGCGCCGAGAACTCCGCCATCCAGGTGGGGGCCTTCAACGAAAAAGGCGTACAGATCGGCTGCGCCCGCGCCATCTCCGACAAGATCCGTTTCGCCTACGTGATCGACGTGTTCGTGGACAAGGACTACCGGGGCAGGGACATCGCCACCGAAATGATGCGCTTCATGCTCGATCATCCTTCCATGAAACAAGTCTACCAGTGGTTCCTTATCACCAAGGACGCCCACCCTCTCTATAGGAAGGTAGGATTCGGCGACCTCACGAGGCAGAACGAGTGGATGGAAATTCGCCGTCCCCGGCCCGATCGCTCCGGCACGGAGTGGCTTAAGGGCTGATACTAGCACTTTCCTGCCTGCGCTATTGTCTTGCGCCCTTTCCTGTTGTACTAAGAAAGCATGAGAGAGATGACTCCTCAGCTGGACGGCAGGCTCAAGGTTCATTTCGGGGACTCGGTGGCTCGCTCAGAGCCTTATCCCGTCGAACGCTACGACGAACTCACGCGCATCGTCGCAGAGCTTTCCTATCTCAACAGGGAGAACCTTCTAGTCTATAGGGGACAGACCAGGGATTTTCTCAACAAGGCGGGGGCGACCAGCCTTTATCCCTCTCTTTACAGGAAGAATGTCCTCAACAAGGCCCGGCTAGGGCGGGACTTCGCCCTCCTCGACGAGCTTTCAGCCATCCTGGTAGAGGAAACCAGAAAAATGGACAGGAAGGCCGGGGACGAGCTTCGCAAGCGGCGCTCTCTCCAGCAAGCCATCCTCCAACATTACCAGGTCTGCGAGACTCCTCTGCTAGACCTGAGCCTGTCCCTCAGGGCGGCTTGTTCCTTCGCCCAATTAAGCGGAGCGTCCGGCGAAAGGGTATGCGTTTACGCGCTCGCCCTTCCTTTCCCGACAGGGGGTATATCCATGGATTACCGGGAAGAAATCCTGTCGGTGCGGCTGCTCTCGGCCTGTCCCACCCTTGCCCGACGCCCCTGTTTCCAGGACGCCCTGCTGGCCGGCACCGCCGATATCAGCGACAACTACGAGGACAAGAACGAACTCGATTTCAACCGCAGGCTCGTGGCAAAATTTTCCATACCCGCGGGAGATGTGTTCTGGGGACAGAGCCCCGGCAGGATAGACGGCGCGCTGCTGTTCCCCATCGCCGACGAAGACCCGATGTCCAGGCTTTGTTCGGAGCTGCGGAGCGCCGTGTCGGGACTGGAAGGTATGCTCTTCGCGCCCGACCATGGCGAACCGCAGCGCAGCGACGAAGAAGATTCACGAAAAGCCTCGACAGTCTCCGCCGCGGAAACCGCCTTGAGCGTCCAAGACATCGCGTACCGCCTTCGCCGTAGGTTGGGCTGAGCAAAAACGACCGAAAGCGGTCAACGACTCACTCTAGTTACTTATACAATTCCCTGATCACCGTCCAGTTTTTAGAGGACCAGCCCTTGGCGGCGGCTTCTTCCAGAAGCGCCCTCGCGGCCGCGGCCACGGGAAGCTTAATACCCTTTTCTTCCGCGAAACGGCTCATATAGTCCGCGTCCTTGCGCATCCAGCGCAGCTGGAAGGACACTGGCTCGTAGCTGGCGGCCATCATGCCCTTGACGTTGGATGTCACGGCGGGGCTCGAGAAAGAGCCGTTCATCATGGCTTTCTCCGCCTCTACCATGTCGATGCCCGACTTCTCCATCATTGCCAGGGCTTCGGCGAGGGCGGAAACCTGCACGTCGATGAGCATGTTGTTGATGAGCTTATAGGCCATGCCCGAACCCGGGGCCCCGAACCTGAACTGCCGCTTGCTGAAGGCGGCGAGCAGGGGCTGTACGGCGTCGAAGGTGGCCTGTTCGGCCCCCACGAAGAGGTTCATCGTGCCGCCGGGGATGGAGCCGGGACCTCCGCCCAAGCCCGCGTCGGCAAAGCGTAGGCTGTGCTCCTGAGCTAGGGCGCTCAGCTCTTTCACCCAGGCCAGGGAGAGGGTGCTGCACTCGACAATGCAGCAGCCCGGCGAAGCAGCGGCAAGGGCGCCACGCGCGCCGAGCCACATGGTCTTGGAAGCCTCGTCGTCGCCCACCACGGATACGACGGCGTCAGCGCCCCGCACAGCCTCGGCGGGGCTGGCGGCCCGTTTCGCTCCCAGTTTCACCAATTCCCCGCCCCTACCCTCGCTCCGGTTGTAGACGTTCAGCTCATAGCCGGCCTTCAGGATGTTGGCCGCTATGTTGAAACCCATATTGCCCAGCCCCAGAACCGCGATCGTTTTCATGCCCGCCTCCTTGCCTTTTTAGCGATTTATGCCTTCTTCCACTGCCAGAAGCAAGCCTTGGGAGACTCGAGCTTGCCTTCCTTCTTGAGGGCGCTCATTATCTTGTCCACTTCCTTCTTCTCCACTCCCGTGGACTGGGCTACCTGGGCGGCGCTAAGAGCTTTTTCCGAAGCTTGAAATGCCTGAATCACCTTTTCTCTGTTATCCATGACGATCTCCTTCTATGTTAAAGGTACTGCATCGAAGATTGTTGGTAAAAGAATTGGAAAAACAATCCCGGCGGGCGAAAGGACGCAAAACCCGCCTCACTCTGCTTCGTAGTCGCGCTTGAGCTCGTCCATCAGCTCCCGGACGGGCACGATCCGCTCTGTCCTCCAGGCGTTGGCGCCCGCGAAGGCGAAGCCCTTGTCCAGCTTTCCCTTTTGGGCGTTGAGAAGGGCGAGGGATATGCAATACGGGGCGGTCGCGATATCGCAGGTGACGATGCAGTGGTAGGGGCAGGAGAAGGGTTTTTTCTTGCCTTGGGCGACATCGTCCAGAAATTCGTTCCGTATCGCGCGCCCCGGCATTCCCACGGGGCTCTTGATAATCTCCAGATCCTCGCGATCGGCTGCCACGTAGGTATCCTTGAACTCGGGCGCCGCGTCGCACTCCTCTGTTGCAACGAAGCGGGTAGCCATCTGTACGCCAGCCGCGCCCATCTCGATATAGCGGCGGATATCGGCGCCGGTGTAGATGCCGCCTCCCGCGATGACGGGTATTTTCCTGCCGGTTTTCTCCTCGAAGGGCTTCACAGCGGCAATCACCTCAGGGACGATCTTTTCCAGGGCAAAGTCCGGATCTTCGAGCTGTTCCGCCTTGAAGCCAAGGTGGCCGCCGGCCATTGGCCCCTCGACGACGAAAGCGTCGGGCAGGTAGCCGTACTTGTCCAGCCAGCGCTTGGCCAGAAGGATTGCGGCGCGGCCAGAGGAAACTATCGGCACGAGTTTTGTCTTGCAGCCTTCTTTTATAAATTCCGGAAGATTGACCGGGAGGCCCGCCCCGGAAAATATGATGTCTATTTTTTCCTCAATCGCCGTTTTCACCAGATCGGCGAAATTACTGAGGGCGACCATTATGTTGACGCCGAGAATTCCCTTGGTTTGGGCGCGAGCCTTCCTGATCTCCCGCCGCAGAGCCCGAATGTTGGCCCCGAGAAAATCCTTGAACCCGTCCGGCTCCATGAGACCGATGCCCGCCGCCGCTATGACGCCCACGCCGCCTGCGTTGGCAACCGCCGCGGCGAGACCCGAAAGGGATACCCCCACGCCCATGCCGCCCTGGACTATCGGCATCCTCGCGACAAGGTCGCCTATGACAAGACTCTTTATCTTTCTAGCATTCATGGAAAGTACCTCTTCGAGCCAGAGTAACACTTTTTGATTTTTTGTCAAAGACGGTACGGCCGACAGTCTATAACTCGATCGAAAAAATTCGATCCGAAGCTTGAGAGGTTTTGACTAAAAAGTCCGTTCGCGCTTTACTTCGGCGCCTAAACGCGCAAAAATGGACCATCATCGCGAATACGGAGTGACGCAACAATGAAAACACGCTTCGGCTTTTGGCTATTCGCTCTCGGCGCGATGTTCCTCCATCCGATTCCGCTTCCGGCACAGGTCAAGATAGCCCCGGCGCAGAAAATCCAGCCGAAGACAGTGACCTCGCCGGCCATCAAGAAAGATATCGGCATGATAGCCGCGCCCGAGACGCAGCCGGAGACGGCGCTCAGCTTCACCCTGGCGTATCAGTTCAACGCATATTCCGTCTCGGCGGGCGAGGACGCCGAAACCTGCCGGAAGCTTGTCATACCTTCCACTTGGGAAGGCAAGCCCGTCCTCTACGTGGACCACGGGGCCTTCATGGGGCTCGACATGCTCGAAGAGGTGGCATTGCCCGATTCCATCAACAGCATCGGGAACGAGGCTTTCAAGGATTGTTCCAATCTCGTTTCAGTGAATATCCCGGAAGGGGTCACCTATATCGGATGGGAGGCGTTCCAGGGTTGCTCGAGCTTGCCGAGCGTCGAGCTGCCTGAAAGCTGCCAGATCATCCCGGAAGAAGCCTTTTCCGGCTGCGCCGCCCTTGAATACCTCTCCTTTTCTTCCCGGCTGCGCGGCATCGGGAGGGCAGCCTTCGAAGGCTGCGAAAGCCTCGCCTCGATCGACCTGCCAAATTCCCTGGCTGAGATTCCGGCGTCGCTTTTCGTGGGCTGCGCGAGCCTCACGGACCTTGTCCTCCCGGACTCGGTCAGGTCCGTCGGTCCCTACGCGTTCGCCGAATGCGCATCCCTGGCCCGAGTCGTCATCCCCGAGGGGGTCACGAGAATCCAGGAAGAAACCTTCCGAGGTTGTTCCAACCTCGAGAGTCTCGAGCTTCCCTCATCCCTCAGGTACCTGGACGAAGGGGCCTTCAGGGGCCTCGACGCGCCGATCGCGCTGAACCTTCCCCAGGGCCTCACCAGCATCGGCCGGGAAGCCTTCGCGGAGTGCGCAGGCCTCGAAAGCCTGGTCATACCCGATAGCGTGGTGGCTCTCGGCGAATTCCTGTGCAGGGATTCCCCGGGACTTCGGGCAGTCACCATAGGCGGTACGGGAGTGATCCGGTTCAGGGCGTTCTATGGCTGCACGGCCCTGGAGCGGGTAACCCTACGCGAAGGGATCCGCGCGATCGAGGACAACGCCTTCCAGGGCTGCGGAGCGCTGCGCCTGGTCAATCTTCCCCAAACGCTCGCGTCGATCGGCGACTTCGCCTTCGAGAACTGCGTTTCCCTGGGCGCTCTCACCCTTCCCGACCAGCTCAGGGAGATAGGCGAATGGGCCTTCCACGGTTGTTCCTCCCTAAGCAGGCTCCAGCTTCCCCGCCAGGCGAGAACGCTGATTGGCGAACAGGCCTTCGGGCTCTGCGAGAAACTCGACAACCTCGTCATCCCGGGAAATATTACGACTGTTGGGAAAACCGCGTTTTTCCATTGCGCGGGCTTGAGAACCCTGACCATCTCCGAAGGGGTGCTGGCGATCGAGGAGGAAGCTTTCGAGGGAGCGAGCATAGCCAATCTCGTACTCCCTTCCACGATCCGCAGCGTGCTGAACGAGGCGTTCAACTCCTGCCCGAACCTCAAGACAGTGACGGTCAAGGCCGCTGTTCCGCCGAACATAGTGTCGAACTGTTTTCCGCCGCGCTGGGAGCTGAGCTCGATCAAGGTGCCGTCGGCGAGCCTGGCGGCCTACAAATCGGCCCAAAACTGGGAGTGGTACAAGGCGCTCATCTCGGGATTCTAGCCCGCGATCGACCGCATCAGCTCGTGCACTTCCGGGTGGCTTCGCTGCAGGGGCGCGGGCTTGAAATTTCGGTCCAAGAAGGCGTGCCGGGTTTCGCCCGTCGCCCGAAGCTCGCCCGAGCCCGAGTCGACGACGCGGTACGAAATGGTCAATCGCAAGCCCGTGTACGATTCGATCGCGGGGATGACGGCTACGGTTTCCCCGTAGCGGACGCTCGATTTGTACTCGCAGGAGGCGGAGAGCACGGGAACGACGATGCCGAGCTTTTCCATGTCGTCGTAGCCCAAGCCCGCGCGCTCGAGAAGATCGGTTCGCGCCTCCTCGAACCAGCGGATGAAGTTCGAATGGTGGACGACGCCCATCTGGTCGGTTTCGTAATACTGTGTCTTGTGGAGATAGGGAGTCCGCGCTGTCATGGTTTTGATTATGGCGGGAGCCTGGCGCTCGGGGCAAGGCGGAGCGCCAGGTTATTATATTAAAATTCCGCTTCAGCGACGGGCTACCCTGGCTTGCGAGGGGGATCGCCTCAGGCCATATTTTGGATGACCGCCTCGCCGAATCTCGAACAGGAAACGAGGGTGGAGCCTTCCATCTGGCGCGCGAGATCGTATGTTACCAATCCTCGAGAAATAGCCCCTGTCATTCCCTTGGAAATCAGGTCGGCGGCCTCCATCCACCCGAGATGTTCGAGCATGAGAGCTGCGCTAAGGATGAGAGAACCGGGGTTCACCTTGTCTTGGCCGGCATACTTGGGCGCGGTGCCGTGAGTCGCTTCGAATATGGCGGCCTTGTCGCCGATATTGGCTCCCGGGGCCATTCCGAGGCCGCCGACCTGCGCGGCGCAGGCATCGGAAAGGTAGTCGCCGTTCAAGTTGGTAGTAGCGATGACGGAGTACTCGTCGGGCCGCAGCAGAAGCTGCTGGAACATTGAATCGGTGATGACGTCCTTGATGACGATTTTGCCAGGCACCGGATCCCAGCCCGCGACGGTGCTCTCGCCGAATTCCTCCCTGGCGAGCTCGTAGCCCCAGTCCTTGAAACCGCCTTCGGTGAATTTCTGGATGTTTCCTTTGTGCACTAGCGTCACGGAAGGCAAATTACGGGCAATCGCATATTTTATGGCTCTCCGTATCAGACGTTTTGAGCCGGCGATGCTCACGGGCTTGATCCCTATGGCAGTTCCTTCCAGATCAGCTATGTGCTTGCCTTCGTGAGGCAAGGCATTGACGAGGTCGATGACGGCGCGCGCCTCGGGAGTCCCGGCCCTCCATTCTATTCCTGCGTAAAGATCTTCCGTGTTCTCGCGGAAAATGACGACATCGAGGCGTTCAGGATGCTTCATCGGGGAGGGTACGCCAGGAAAATAATGGACGGGGCGGACGCATGTGTATAAATCCAGCTTCATGCGGAGAGCGACGTTGATCGAGCGCATGCCTCCGCTGATCGGCGTGGAAAGGGGTCCCTTTATCGCGACCTTGTACTCGCGAATGGCTGCCAGCGTGTCCTCGGGAAGCCATTCGTCCGGTCCGTACATCTTCACGGCCTTTTCGCCCGCGTAGACTTCGAGCCATCGGATGCGCCGCGTGCCCCCGTAAGCTCTCGCCACCGCCGCATCTACGACCTTGCGCATAACCGGCGTTATGTCCGCGCCCACTCCATCACCTTCGATAAAGGGGATAATAGGGTCGTCGGGCACGGCAAGCGAGCCGTCCCGGTCAATGCGTACCGCGCGACCTTCGGCCGGCGGAATGATTTTTTCGTACGCTGCCATGATTAGCCTCCTTGTTATTTTTTCAGCTATTCCTACCTTTATAAACGAACGCTATTTTGCGTTCCGAGCCGCTTCGCGGGGCGGACATCGCGAGCAATTCGAGGAACACGGCGAGGGCCAGGAGATCGGCGCAGCCGCCGGGGCTGATGTTTTTTTCGATGAACAGGCTGTCCAAGGCTTTTATCGCGTTTCGTCCTTCCGGGCTCGCCATGCCTCCGAGGGCCAAGGCGTCCCCGGCGGCTGCGCGCATGAAAGCCAATCCTTCGCGGCCGGTCCGCCCGAGCACGTTCGTGTCCTCTACGACGGTGTAAAGCAAAAGCAGCGCGTCGATCATGGCATCGTTCATGGAGAGGCCGGCCGCTAGACCGGCTCGCAATCGCGGAAGGGCATGGCGAAGGACAGAAGGATAGCCGTCTTCCGCCTCGCCGCGTATGCCGCGAAGGCCTTCGCTCGCGTAAAGCTTCTCGCCTTTGGTCGGCGCTGCGGCCGAGCCGAGCGAGGCCTGGCCGCGGGTTCCGTGGGCATACAGGCCATGCTGGAGACGGCCCGGGCCATCGTCAACGTCAATTCCATCGCGGCCGCCTCGCCGCGCCTCGTGGGCCTCACCCTCGGCGGCCAGGATCTGGCGGCGGACCTGGGCATAAAAGCGACCAAGGAAGGGCTAGAGCTGCTCTTCGCCAAGAGCGCCGTGATCCTGGCCGCGAAAGCCAACGGCCTGGACGCCTTCGACACCGTGTATACCGACGTGGCCGACCTCGACGGCCTGGCCGAGGCGGCCGCGCTCAGCGTATCCCTCGGCTTCACGGGCAAGGCGGCCATCCATCCGTCCCAGATCCCCGTTATCCACGCCGCATTCGCTCCCGAAAAGAAGGAGTTAACCAAGGCGGTCAAGATCATCGCCGCCGCGAGGGATGCCCAAAAGCGTGGCCTCGGCGTTATCGCTGTGGACGGCAAGATGATCGACGCGCCCGTGGTTGCCCAGGCTTCCCGGATCCTTGAATTGGCAAGGCTCGCCGGCATGGAGGTTCCCGAGCTATGAACTTCGATTGCGTAAAAAATTCCCTGGGACGCCTGGTGCCCCGCGAAGTTCCCGGCCTGGGCCTTCTTGCCCCCTTCGCCGGCGCCTATTCCAGGCTAGACGGCTCTTATGTCTGGACCCCCGCGTCCCGAACGCGCAAGGTTCCCGCCCCCAGCACGAACAAGGTCGCGTCGAGCCTGCGGCAAGCCATCGAGCGCTCCGGCCTTCAGGACGGCATGACCATTTCTTTCCATCACCACCTCCGCAACGGCGACGCGGTGGTAGGACTCGTTCTCGCCGAATTGGAGAAAATGGGAATCCGCGGCCTGACCCTCGCTCCTTCCTCGCTGGGCGACTCACACGATTGCGTCGCCGACGCCATCAAGCAAGGCGTCGTCACCCGCCTCAATACGTCAGGAGTCCGGGGACAGGTGGGCAAGGCTATCACCAACGGCCTGCTCGAAACCCCTGCCATAATCCGCAGCCACGGCGGGCGCGCTCGCGCCATAGAGGAGGGCAGCCTCCATATCGACGTGGCCTTCCTCGCAGCCCCGGCATGCGACCGGCTGGGCAACATGACGGGCTCGGCGGGAAAGACGGCCTGCGGCTCCATGGGCTACGCCATCCACGACGCGAAATACGCGGATCACGTGATCGCCGTGACCGACAACCTCGTGGCCTATCCTCTCTCGCCGCGCATATCGGTTCCCCAATACCTGGTGGACCAGGTCGTGGCCGTCGACTCCATCGGCGATCCTTCGAAAATAGCCACCGGCGCCACCAGGATCACCCGTGATCCGGTGCAGCTCCGGATCGCCGAATTGGCCTTCAAGCTCATCCGGTCCTCGGGCTACATAAAGGAAAACTGCTCATTCCAGACCGGCGGCGGCGGCCCCAGCCTGGCCGTGGCTCGCTTCGTCCGGGACTACATGAAGGCGGAAAACATCACCGGCAGCTACTGCATCGGCGGCATCACCGGCTACATGGCCGACATGCTCAAGGACGGCCTCTTCCGCAGCCTCTTCGACGTGCAGAGCTTCGACGCCGCCGTAACCTCCTCGATCGCCGACAATCCCTACCACATGGAAGCGGATGTCTCCTGGTACGCCAATCCCTTCAACAAGGGCTGCCTGGTCAACGACCTGGACGTGGTGGTCCTCGCCGCCCTGGACGTGGATGTCGATTTCAACGTCGACGTGCTCACCGGCCACGACGGGGTGCTCCGCGGCGCCTCGGGCGGTCACTGTGACACCGCGGCCGGCGCCAAGCTGTCCGTGATCACGATTCCCTCCATGCGCAACGGCGTTCCTTCGATACGGGAAAAGGTCCAGACCGTGGTGACTCCGGGCGAAACCGTCGACGTCATCGTCACGGAAAAAGGCATAGCCATTAACCCCCTGCGCGAGGATTTACTTGCCAAGGCGAAAGACGCCGGCCTGCCGGTCAAGGACATCAGGCGGCTCAAGCAGGAAATCGAAAGGACGACGGGCGTGCCGGACGAAGTCGAGTTCACCGACCAAATCGTTGGGCTGGTGGAATACAGGGACGGGACATTGATAGACTCCATCCGGAAAACCAAATAAAAATAGCCCGGCGAAAGCCGGGTTTTACATTTCTGCAGGAGAGTGTCATGAAGGATAAGGGTATCATCATCATAGCCGCGATTCTCGCCGGCGCATGGCTCGGCGGCAAGCTTAAGCTTCCTTCAGGCTACCTCATCGGCGGCATGATAGCCGGCCTCGTAGTCAAAGGTATTCTCGGATCCAACGTGCCGATGGGCAGCGCGCTCTCCATAATCTCCCAAATCCTTGTGGCCTACGTCATTGTCTCCAACTCCAACGTGGAGGTCATAAAGCAGCATCCCGAAGTCGTGCCGGTGGCGCTGGCCTATATTTTCGTGCTTAGCGCCTTCTGCCTCGGCCTGGCGTTCGTCCTCAACAAGTTCTTCCATTTCGATATAAGAACAGCCATCTTCGCCACCGCTCCCGGCGGGTTATCGGGAATGGCGCTCACGATGAGCGACGCGGGGGCGGAGACGCCCATCTCCATGATGTTCCATCTGTTCAGGATGATACTCGTCATGGTCACCACGCCGATTCTCGCTTCCATTTTCTACAAATGACCCCCGCAGACAAGCCGGCGGACCCGAACATCCAGGACCATTCGGGCATTCCAGGCGATTCGGGCAGTTACCCGGCCGCGCCCCTGAGTCCGGGAGGAAGGTTTCGCCGCGCTCTCGAGGAAGAAAAACCCCTGCAAATCATCGGGACCGTCAACGCCTACGCGGCAATGATGGCCGAAAGGGTCGGGTACAGAGCGATTTATCTTTCCGGAGCCGGCGTAGCGAATTATTCCTTCGGCCTGCCCGACCTCGGCATGACATCGCTCGAGGACGTCCTCTCCGACGTTCGCCGAATCACCTCGGCGACAGCCCTGCCGCTCTTGGTCGATATCGATACGGGCTGGGGCGGGGCTTTCAACATCGCCAGGACGGTAAGGCAGATGATCGCCGCCGGGGCGGCGGCCGTCCACATCGAGGACCAGGTGGCCCAGAAGCGCTGCGGGCACCGCCCCAACAAAGCCATCGTGCCCTCGGGCGAGATGGTCGACCGGGTCAAGGCCGCGGCCGACGCCAAGTCGGATCCCGGTTTCGTACTCATGGCCCGCACGGACGCCCTGCAGAGCGAGGGCTTATCGGGCGTGATAGACCGCGCCTGCGCCTATGTCGAGGCGGGGGCCGACGCTATTTTCGCGGAAGCCATGACCGATTTGGAGATGTACGGAAAGGTGTGCGCGGCCGTGAAGGCCCCCGTGCTCGCCAACTTGACCGAGTTCGGCGCCACGCCTAGCTTTTCCAGGGATCAGCTGCGCGCACAAGGCGTCGCCATGCTCCTCTATCCTCTCTCGGCCACCCGGGCCATGCAGCGGGCGGCCTTGGAGGTGATGCGGGCGATTCGCCGTGAAGGGAGCCAGGAGAGCGTTCTCGGCCTCATGCAGACCAGGGCCGAACTCTACGACTTTCTCGGGTACGAGGCTTATGAAGAGGCGCTCGATCGCCTATTCGGCCAGGGCGAAGCCCGTTAAATACGGGCCGCTCGCCCTGTTCGGCCGAATCGGCGGCGCTTGAGCGAGCGATCTCGAGTCGCCCAGCGGCTCAGGCCTTGGCTATCTTCTTCCCGAACTCTACCGCCGCGGCGAAGCCGGCATCGTCGGGGTTCCACTGGTTTTTCAAGCCTTCACCCACCAGCTCGAAGCCGCCGGCCTTGAGGTTTTCCGCCAAAACCTTGTTGCCCTCCCCCGACCAGCCGTAGCAGCCGAAGACGCCCGCCTTCTTGCCCTTGAACTTCAGGCCCTTTATTTCCTCCAGGATCCCCGCAACCGCGGAGAGAATTCCCTGGCCGATGGTAGGCGAGCCCACAAGAATCGCTCTTGAGCGGAAGACGTCGGTGATGGCGTCGTTCTTGTCCGACTTGCCCACGTTGTGCAGCCTGACGTCGGTGGAGGGCGAGGCTTCGACTATTCCCTTGGCGATGCCTTCGGCCAGCTTCCTGGTGCCGCCCCACATGGAGTCGTAGATGATGGTAATGCGGTCTTCCTTATAATCCTTTGCCCATTCGGCGTACTTGGCGACGATCTGCAGGGGGTCCTTGCGCCAGATCACGCCGTGGCTGGTGGCGATCATGTCAACGGGCAGGTTCAGGCCGACCACTTCGTTGATCTTGGCCGTGACCAGGGGGCTGAAGGGAGTGAGGATGTTGGCGTAATACTTGATGCATTCGTCGTAGAGTTCGTCCTGGTCCACCAGGTCGTTGAAGAGGAGTTCCGAGGCGTAGTGCTGGCCGAAGGCATCGTTGGAGAAGAGGATGGCTTCGCCGGCGAGGTAGGAAAACATGGAGTCGGGCCAGTGGAGCATGCGGGCTTCCACGAAGACGAGTTTCCTGCCGTTGCCCAGATCCAGCGTATCCCCGGTCTTCACCACCTTGAAGTTCCAGTCCTCGTGGTACTGTCCTTTCAGGGATTTGACCGCGTTGGCCGTACAGTAGACAGGCAGCCCGGGGCGGCGCCGCAACAGCTCGGGCAAGGCGCCCGAATGATCCACTTCGCCATGGTTCTGCACGACGGCGTCCAGCTTGTCGAGAATTCCCTCGGCCTCAAGGTTGTCCACGAATTCCTTGGCGAAAGGGAGCCAGACCGTATCCACGAGGACTGTTTTCTCCTCCTGGATCACGTAGGAGTTGTAGCTCGAACCCTTGTGGGTCGAGTACTCTTCGCCATGGAACTTCTTGAGTTCCCAGTCGATCTTGCCCACCCAGTACACATTGCCCTTCAGGTGTTTTTTCATGGATTTTCCTCCTTGGCGAAATTTCTTTCTCCCAGGCTCATTCGGGAGCGGTGAAGATCTACCCATCCGTCCAACTCGATACAGGCGACCGCGGCGGAGGCCAAGAGCACCTCCACGGAGCGGAACGCGGGCCTCGATCGGCCACGCCCGTCCCGCGGGAGTCTTTCTTCAATAAATATATAGACACAATTCGATATTTGCCATACTTGGACAAAAAATCCTAGAACGGGTACAATCGCGCTATGAAAGTACTCATGATCAACGGAAGCCCCCACACCCAGGGCTGCACCAGGACCGCCCTCGCCGAGGTAGCAAAAAGCCTGGAAAACGAAGGTATCGAAACCGAAGTGGTCACTATCGGCACTAAAACCGTACGCGGCTGCGTGGCCTGCGGCAAGTGCTCCGAGCTCAAGCGCTGCGTATACGAGGACGACCCGGTCAACGAGCTCATCGAAAAGGCAAAGACCGCCGACGCTTTCGTCTTCGGCTCTCCCGTGTATTATTCCTCAGCGTCAGGGCAGATCACATCCCTCATGGACAGGTTGTTCAGGGCTGGGGGCGCCCATTTCAAGCACAAGCCGGCGGCGGCCGTGGTAAGCTGCAGACGCGGCGGAGCGACCGCGACGCTGGACCAGCTCAACAAGTACTTTCTCATCTCCAGCATGCTCGTCGTGGGTTCCCAGTACTGGAACATGGTGCACGGCAACAAGCCCGAGGAAGTGCTCCGCGACCTGGAAGGCACCCAGACCATGCGTACCCTCGGACTCAACATGGCATGGGTCATGAAGTCCCTCGAGGCCGGCAGGAAGGCGGGACTCGAAAAGCCCATCCTCGAGGCACAGGTAAAGACGAATTTCATCCAGTAATCTAGCCTTAAATCTCCCGCGACTTCGCGCTCGGAGCGGGCCGTCGCGGGTCCGAGACGGCTAATTCATTGAATATATGATATTTCCGGGGCAAAATGCTTGCGGCTTTCTCCCGGACGTGATATTTTCGCCGAAACCGATGGAGGAGCGATCCCCAAGAGTACAGCGACAGAGGGTCGGGACCCGATGACGCCGCGAGAAAGGGGAGGATCGCCGAAGGATCGAGGGCTTACCCAGGCCCCCGCTCTTGGACGACCGGGCTAATACCCGGCGGCTGTCGCGAGGCTCATAGCCTCGCGGAGAGCCTAAGGTACGCGACTTCCGCAGCATCCCCCGGGATACGGGTCGTATCCCGCGTCTTCCCCAGACGACACGAAGGGATTCAGCTCGAAGCTTCCAACCTTGGTCTCCGTCGCACAAGGAGACGGAAATGACAACAGGCAGGCCAAAAATCCCGGTGGCAATTCTAGGCGCCACCGGCGTCGTGGGACAGCGCTTTTTAAGGCGGCTGGCGGATCATCCTTTTTTCGAGGTTGCCTATCTGGCAGCTAGCGATCGCTCGGCGGGCAAAAAATACAAAGATGCCTGCCTTTGGCACCTGGGTGGCGAGCCCTTCGCCGGATACGGCGAAATGGTCGTGAGTCAATGCGACCCAAGCTCGGCGCAGGTTCCTCTGGCTTTCTCGGCCCTGGACGCCGACGCCGCGGTATCGATCGAGGCAGCGTTCGCCAAAAGAGGTTCCTACGTCTTTTCCAACGCTTCGGCATATCGGATGGAGGATGACGTCCCCCTTCTCATCCCCGAGATCAACCCAGGACATCTCGGCATTCTGGAACGCCAGCAGGCCGGACGCGGATGGAGAGGCGCCATAGTCACCAATCCCAACTGCACCACCGTCATGCTCGCCAGTCCTCTCGCGCCACTGGACAAGGCCTTCGGCATAGAGGCTGTCATGGCCACCAGCATGCAGGCCATTTCGGGCGCGGGGTATCCGGGAGTGAGCGCCCTGGATATACAGGGCAACGTAATACCCCTCATCAAAAAGGAAGAACCCAAGGTCGAATCGGAACCCCGGAAAATCCTCGGAAGGCTGCTGGGATCTGGCATGTCCGCATCCCTGGCGCCTTCGCGTTTCGTAATCTCCGCCACATGCACCCGGGTGCCGGTCATCGAAGGGCATACCATCGCCGTTTCGGTCAAGCTGAAAGGCGACCCTTCGGTGGAGGAGGTAATAGCGGCGATGGAATCCTTCGAACCGGAGACTGCCGGGCTCGGCCTGCCCTCGGCGCCGGAGCGTTTCTTGGCCGTATCCGCCGAGCCGGACAGGCCCCAGCCCCGAAAGGACGTGGAGGTAGACGGCGGCATGAGGATAACGGTGGGAAGGGTAAGACCTTGCCCGATTCTAGGCATCAAGTTCATCGCCATGGGGCACAACACCGAACGGGGAGCCGCCGGCGCCTCGGTGCTGAACGCCGAACTGGCTTACGCCAAAGGACTACTCGCCCTGTCGGAGGAGGAGTGCCAGCGACGCACGGCGTGAAGTCATCGCGGAACCACCGCCCTCCCGGTTTTCCGGGCGGGGCGGCGCAGGGCCCGTGGCTTGATACCTGAAGCCTGAAGCCCGGCCGCGGCTCGCTCAGACGCCCACTTTTTCCCAGCGGCCCGAGCGGAAGCTTCTCAGCATCGCCTCGATCGCCTCGACGCTATGGTGACCATCGGCGAAGTCGGCAAAACTTCTCTTGCCCACGGCCGCGTCGCGGTTCGCCAAGGAGGCATAAAAGCTTTCGATCATGTCCCGCTGGGCATGGGTCCTGTCCCGCGCCGGCTCGCGGAAGATCAAGATTTTATCGGGTTCGTTCCTTGTTCGTATGACCAGTCGCTCAGGGTCGCCGAAATCCCATAGGGCCGAGGCCCGGCTGCCGTCTATCTGTATCGAGGGGCCTGTCCCGCCTCCGGCGCTCACCTGGGATATTACGCAGTTGCCCCTGACGCCGCCGGAAAAGCGAAGCAGGGCGCTTCCGTAGTCCTCGGTGTCTACGTCCACGAGGCTCGGCCCTCCGCTTCCCCGGCCGGCGCCGCCGGATCGCCCGTCGCGGTTCCTTTCGCCGCCGTCAGCCCGCCCCGCGGCCGCCGCGCCCGGCTTCCATCGCCGGGGCAGAAAGGTTGCCAGGTCGGCGCAGGCTTCGTCTATCTTTCTTCCCATGAGGAAACACGCCAGATCGCACCAATGGGAGCCTATGTCAGCCATGGCGCGCGAAGGCCCGCCCGAAGAGCTCTCCACCCTCCAGTCGTAATCGCTGTCGCACAGCAGCCAATCCTGGAGATATTCGCCGTGCGCCGCGTAGATATCCCCCAGCCCGCCGCCGCTTATGATGTCGCGCAACTCCTTGACTGGGGCGTAATGCCTGTATACGAAATTCACCGCGGTCTTGACGTTGCGCGCGATAGAAAGATCGAGCAACTCTCCAGATTGCGCGGCGCTTATGGCGAGGGGTTTTTCGCAAAGCACTGGCTTGCCCGCCAGAACGGCGGCTTTGCATATTTCGTAATGGGAGACGTTGGGCGAGCAGACATGGACGACATCGACCCGAGGGTCAGCGACGAGGTCGCGGTAATCGCCGTAATAGGCCGGTATCCCAAGCTCTTTCGCGACAGATCCGGCGCGGTCGGCGTCGCGCATCGCGACCGCCTCGACATCTGCTAAGCCTGTCGATCGTATGGCGGCGATATGGGCGCGGCCTATTCTGCCCGCGCCTACGATGCCGGCATGTAAGGTTCCCATTGAGCCCCCTGCTTTATGTCGACTTCGCGAGAGGCGCCCCAGGCCATGAGGCCTCATGGCCAGGGGCGCCTGGCTCGACGCCTTCTTGGGCTATTTGAGGAGCCGCCTGACCTCGGCCAGCTGCTCGGGCTTCAGCTGAAGCACCTCGCTGTTGGCCGCGCCCGTGGCGGAATCCTCCACCAGGATCAGCTTGACTTCCCTGGTGGTCACCGTATTGTGCCACAGGCCGCGGGGAATATTGTAGACCTTCATGGGCTCCATCCTGGTCGCCTTGACGGCAAGCCCGCCGGGACCTTCCTCGGCGGACAAAAGCGTGCAGCTCCCCGCTAAGAGTATGAAAAGCTCGTCGGTTTCGTTGTGCCGCTCCAGGCAGTCTATGCCCGCGATGTCGTTGGCGGGCTTCCAATTCTTTATTCCCACCATCCACTTGGCGTTTTCGTAAACCCTGGTAAGGCCTTCGCCCTTATACTCGAATTTCTGGATTTCCATACCTACTTCCTTTTGGCGGCGGACCGTCCTCGCCTTCCCGGCCCAGGAGGGCCGTCGCCGCGGTTTATTTGCCCAATAGCTTCAGGCAAGCTTCCTCGATATGGGCAGGCGTCAGGCCGTAAGCCTTGAAAAGGTCCGCCGGCTTGCCCGACTGGCCGAAGCGGTCCTGTATGCCTAGGCGTCGGAACTTGGCGGCCGACTGGCCGGCCAGCGTCTCGGCCACCGCCGAGCCCAGGCCGCCGATGACAGAATGCTCCTCCACGCTCAACACCGCGCCGCAGCGATTGGCGGCGGCCAGCACGGCTTCGGAGTCGAAGGGCTTTATCGTATGGACGTTGAGCACCGCCGCGCCGACGCCCTTCCCCTCCAGGCTCTGGGCTGCCGTCAACGCTTCTTTGACCATGAGCCCAGTTGCCACTATGCAGATGTCCTTCCCTTCCCTGAGAAGGTTAGCCTTGCCGGGGACGAAGGGAGTGTCGGGGCTTGTGAAGGTCTCCACCACGGGCCGGGCGACCCTGATATAGACGGGGCCGTTTATCTCCGCGGCGGCGAAGACCGCCTTGCGAGTCTCGGCTGAATCGCAGGGCACGAAGATAGTCATGTTGGGCACCACCCTCATGAGGGCTATGTCCTCCACGCTCTGGTGGCTTCCCCCGTCCTCGCCCACCGAAAGCCCAGAGTGGGAAAGGCCGAACTTCACGTTGGCGTTCACGTAGGCTATGGAATTGCGGATCTGCTCGTAGGCCCGCCCGGTTCCGAAGAGG